>JAHHUD010000029.1 GCA_020024185.1 Oscillospiraceae bacterium
ACTCTTGCTTAAAGATGTTGGAGAGCAGAAATTAAAGTATGAAGTAGATTTAAAAGAAATATTGGACAGAAAATCTTTGTTGGACAATTTAATTGATGATGTAAAAGAATTTAATTTTTTACAAAATAATCTTTTAAAAGCTCAGGAAAAATATAAATTAGCAGCGGAAAATGCTAGAAATAAAAAAGAAATATATGATATAAAAAATAAGCTTTATTTAGATGAACAAGCGGGAATACTTGCAGATGAGCTTGAACCGGGAAAGCCTTGTCCGGTTTGTGGCTCTACAACACATCCAAGCTTGGCACATAAATCTGAAAATGCACCAACTAAAAATGAACTTGATAGATTTAAAAAAGAATTTGAAATTTCTCAATTAGAAGAAAATTCTGCAAGTGTTGAAGCAGGAAAAATAAAAGGTTCAGTAACTGAAAAACAAATACAGATACAAAAATTATCAAAAGAATTACTGGGTTGCAACACTCTTGATAATATAGAAAAGTGCATAAAAAGTTTAAGTGAAGAAATTATAGCAAATAAAAATCAGCTTGAAATAAAAATATCTGATGAGAAGAAAAAAATAGAAAGAAAATCTCAAATAGATAGAACTATTACAGAGTATGAGACAATATCTGAAAAGTTAAAAAGTGAGATTACAGAATATAAACAGCATATTGCAAAAGAAAAAGCTACATTAGAATCCATAACTGGCAGAATAGAAGTTCTTTATAATAAATTAGAATATAAAAATGTAGTTGAAGCACAACAAACTAAAAATAATATTATTAAAAATATTAATAACACTAAATTAGATATTGAAAAAATAGAAAATGAGTATAATGAGTGTGATAAGAATATAAGTGCGTTAAAAGCAAAGATAGAAGAATGTGGAAATGTCTTAAAAAACACAAAGGAAATAGATATTGATTTTGAAAAACAGAAATATAACGAAATAAATAATCAAAAAGCTACTTTAGTTAAAAAACAAAAAGATATTAGCACAAGGGTTGCCACTAATAAAATGGCGTTAAATAATATACTACTTAAATCAGAGTTGCTTATTGAAGTAGAAAGAAAACTAGGTTGGATAAAATCACTATCAGATACAGCAAATGGCAATATAAGCGGAAAAGAAAAAATAATGCTTGAAACATATATTCAAATGACATATTTTGACCGTATTATTGCCAAAGCAAATATAAGATTTATGATGATGTCAGGTGGACAGTATGAACTTAAAAGACGTTTGGAAGCAGAAAACAACCGTAGTCAAAGTGGTCTGGAACTTGATGTAATTGACCATCATAATGGTACAGAAAGGAGTGTAAAAACACTTTCCGGTGGAGAATCTTTTAAAGCGTCCTTATCACTTGCATTAGGTCTTGCTGATGAAATACAATCATCGGCAGGGGGAATTAAACTTGACACTATGTTTGTAGATGAGGGTTTTGGCTCTTTAGATGAGGAATCTTTAAATCAAGCAATAAAAGTGCTTTCAAATCTTACAGAAGGAAATAGACTTGTGGGAATAATTTCTCATGTTGCTGAATTAAAAGACAAAATAGATAAGCAAATTGTCGTATCAAAAGATAAAAATGGTATAAGTAAAGTAAAAATAATAAAATAAAATCGTAAATTTGTTTTATGATGTAATATCTATTTTATCATGTTAAAGCATACAATATAACACATATAATCATAAGGCGGATAATGCAATGAATGAAAATGTGGACTATATTGCTATATACTCTCGTAAATCTAAATTTACAGGAAAAGGTGAAAGTATAGAAAATCAAATTGAACTTTGCAAAGAATATATTTATACACATTACAAAGACAATAAATATAATATTTTAGTGTATGAAGATGAAGGATTTTCTGGAGGTAATCTTAATCGTCCGGATTTTAAAAAGATGATGAACGATGCAATAGAAAAGAGGTTTAAAGCCATAATAGTTTATCGTCTTGACCGTATAAGCAGAAATATAAGTGATTTTTCTAACTTGATTGAGCAACTATCAAGATTAAATATATCCTTTGTTTCAATAAAAGAACAATTTGATACAGAAACACCAATGGGACGAGCAATGATGTATATTGCATCTGTATTTTCTCAGTTAGAAAGAGAAACAATTGCAGAGAGAATAAGAGATAATATGCAAGAACTTGCAAAAACAGGGCGTTGGCTGGGAGGAACAACTCCAACAGGATATACTTCCGAAAGTGTAAAAAATGTTACTATTGACGGAAAAAGCAAAAAATCCTGCAAGTTAAAATTGATTTCTGAAGAAGCAGATACCGTAAAAATAATATATAATTTATTTTTACAAACAGGTTCTTTAACAAATACACAATCAGAATTGATGTGTAGGGGGATTGTAACAAAAAATAACAAGCAATTTACAAGGTTTTCTATAAAGGCTATATTGCAAAATCCAGTGTATATGATTGCAGATGAAAATGCTTATAATTATTTTTTCAATAAACAATCAGATATAACTTCGACAATTGAACAATTTAACGGTGAATATGGAGTTTTGGCATATAATAGAACAGAACAGGAAAAAGGAAAATCTACGGTTTATCTTCCTGAAGAAAACTGGATTATATCAGTTGGTAAACACCAAGGGATTATTCCAAGTAGAGTGTGGATTGAAGTTCAAGAAATCTTACAAAAAAACAAGATAAAATCATATCGCAGGCCTCGTATTAACGAGGCTTTGCTTACAGGTTTAATTTTTTGTAAATGTGGAAGTCGTATGTATCCCAAATTGTCAAAAAGAAAAAACAATGATGATAAATTATGTTTTACATATGTATGTAAACTTAAAGAACAAAGTAAAGGATATTTGTGTAAAGAAAAAAATATTAACGGTAATTGTCTTGATGAATTGATTATTAAAGAAATAAAAAAAATAAATGAAGATGAAAAAAGATTTATAAAAAATCTTGAGCAAAGCCGTAAATTATATACAAACAGCTGTACTAAATTGGAAGAACAGCTAATAAAACTTGAAAACAACAAAAAAGAAATAGATAAAAAAATAGATATTCTTGTAGACTCAATTATAAATTTAAACGATAAAACCACTATAAATTATATTCAAAAACGTGTAAACCAACTTAACAGTGACAGGCAATTTATAGAAAATAATATAAATCAAATTGAAAAAGAAATACTACAAAAAAATATAAGTGATGAATACATTGATACAATATCCAAGGTTATGGTAGATTTTAAAGATGTTATTGATAATATGAGTATTCAAGAAAAAAGAAAACTGACAAATAAGATTATTAGTAATGTATATTATGACGGAACAACAATACATATTAGTTTTTGCTTTAATAAATAAAACGCATTTATGATAGCATAGCAAATGAAGTGCTAATGGCGATAAGAAAAATAAAACCAACAGAAAGTATTGTTTATCTTGAAGATAATATTGATGTTGAAAATAAAAACAGTAAGCTAACACTAAAAGATAGTTTGCAAGATGAATTTGAAATGAATGAATATTGTGAAGTCCAACAAACTAAAAGAGATGTATTAAAGCTTGTTTCAGAAAAACTTGACGGAAGGCAGAGACAAATAATAATAATGAGATACGGGCTTTTTGGCAATGAACCACAAACACAGCAACAAGTTTGTGAGATTCTTGGCATAAGCCGTAGCTATGTATATCACTGTTGTTAATGTAAATTTAAATTATTCTGTATTGTATTATTCATTTTTTTTTGCTACCATATTAAAGTAATAAAATTATATTAAGGTAGGAAAACAAATTTGAAAAAATTATTTAGAACTATTATTTTTGTTTTAGCTGTGGCTGTCTTTATTTTTTCTGGATACAATATTCTATCTTATTTAAAAGATGCTAAGGATAGTAAAGATGTAAATCAAAATATTATAGATAAAGCTGTTGAAATACATAATACACAAGATGAAGAAAATACTACCCTTTTGGTTGATTTTGATAAACTGTGGCAGGAAAATAAAGATATTGTTGCATGGATTTACTCTCCAAATACACAAATTAATTATCCGGTTGTCCAAACTAAAGATAATAATTATTACTTAAGAAGACTTTTGAATGGTAAATATAATATTGCTGGTACAATATTTATGGATTATAGGAACAGCCCAGATTTATCTGATTATAATACTATGATTTATGGACACAACATGAAAAATGATACAATGTTTGGTTCTTTGGCAAAATATAAAAAACAAGAATATTATGAAGAACATCCAGTGATTTATATAGTAACACCAGAAAAGAAATTTGAAATGAATTTATTTGCAGGATATATAACAGATGCAAATTCATATATATATAATGCTTCTATGAATAAGGAAGAACAAAAGAAATACATAGAAGACAGCATATCATTATCCACATTTAAATCAAATGTGGAAATATCAGACGAAGAAAAAATAGTTACATTTTCAACCTGTTCAAACAGTTCCGAAGAAGATAGATATATTCTTATGGGAGTTTTAAGAGAAATAAAATAATATAAATTTTTACAAAAAGGCTTGATTTATATCAAGCCTTTTTATATACACAATAATAACTGTTAAAAAATTATATAAGTATAGGTATAATTATAATTAATATTAAATAATAAATACATTTTATAAAAATCATTGTTTATAAGAAATATACAATAAAAGTACATTTATTTAGTTAAATGAAACATTGTCAAATAAATAACGGTATGGTATATTATTTACGTATTAACAGCAATACTATATTAGTTGTTATAATAATAACAAAATTGTGTTGTGAAAAATCATTTTATTACAATTTTCACATACAATTTATTTTTTTAAACCATATAATGTTAAAAAAATAACAAATTGTGCTGTTATATAGATAAAATGTGGAATTTAGATTTATTGTTATTAAAATTATAAATGATAGAAAGGATATGCGGGGTTATGAAATATAGTTACTATCCAGGATGTACCCTAAAAAACAAGGCAAAAGATTTGGATAAATATGCAAGATTATCTGCAAAAGCACTTGGATTTGAATTAGAAGAAATAGAAAATTGGCAATGTTGTGGTGGCGTTTATCCACTAGGCTCAGATGAAATTGCAACAAAACTTTCTTCTGTAAGAGCGCTGAATGATGCAAAAGAAAAAAATCAAGAGCTTGTAACACTTTGTTCTGCTTGTCATCATGTTCTTAAAAGAGTTAATGATGATATGAAGAATGTTGAAGATATACGCAGCAGAGCAAATAATTATATGCAATTGTCACAACCATATTCTGGAGAAACAACAGTTTTGCATTTTCTTGAAGTTCTCAGAGATAGAGTTGGTTTTGATGAAATAAAGAAAAGGGTTGTAAAACCATTAACAGGTAAAAAAATAGGTGCTTATTATGGTTGTTTGCTATTACGCCCTAGCAAAATAATGGCATTTGATAATCCTGAAAATCCAACTATTATAGAGGAGTTTATTCGTGCAATTGGAGCACAACCAGTTATTTATCCATACAGAAATGAATGTTGCGGTGGATATATTTCTTTAAAAGAAAAAGAAATGGCTTGTTCAATGTGTACAAATATAATGGATAGTGCAGAAGGATTTGGTGCAGAAATGCTTATCACAGCTTGTCCTTTATGTCTTTATAATTTAAACAAAAGTGCTGGTAATAAAATTCCGGTCTATTATTTTACTGAGCTTTTGGCAGAGGCTTTGGGTGTAAAAGAGGAGGACTTGTAGGTATGAGTTTTTCAAAAAACCAAGTAGAGTTAGTGAAAGAAATCAGTGGTGTAAATCCCTTAAAATGTATGAAATGTGGAAAATGTTCTGCTACATGTCCATCGTTTAATGAGATGGATATAAAACCACATCAATTTGTTTCTTATGTTGTAAATGGTGATATACAGTCACTTGTTGACTCAAAGTCACTTTGGAAATGTCTATCATGTTTTGCATGTATAGAACGATGTCCAAGAGATGTAAAACCAGGGAAATTGATTGATGCAGCAAGACAGTTGGTGGTGCGAGAAAGAGATAAAAACTATCTTTTGGCAGATGAAATTCCAGAATTGTTGGACCCAGAAACACCACAACAGTTATTGGTGAGTGCTTTCAGAAGATATAAGAGGTAATTGATATGCAGAGAATAGGTGTTTTTGTCTGTCATTGTGGTAGCAATATCGCAGCGACAGTTGATGTAAATAAAGTAAAAGAAATGGCAATGTTTGAACCTGGCGTTGTTCACGCAGAAGAATATCAGTATATGTGTTCAGAAGCAGGCCAGGCAAAAGTTATTGATGCAATTCGTGAAAAAAATCTTACAGGAATTGTAATTTGTTCATGTTCTCCACGTATGCACGAAGCTACATTTAGAAAAGCAGCAGAACGTGCAGGATTAAATCCATACATGGTTGAAATTGCAAATATTCGTGAGCATTGTTCATGGATACATAAAGATATCAAAGAAGGTACTGAAAAAGCAGTTATCCTTATGAGAGCCGCTGTGGCAAAAGTTAATCTTAATACACCATTAAAACCAGGTGAAAGCCGTGTTACAAAACGTGCATTAGTTATTGGTGGTGGTATTGCAGGTATTCAAACTGCGCTTGATATTGCTGAAGCTGGTTACGAGGTTGATATAGTGGAAAAAACACCAAGTATTGGTGGTAAAATGTCTCAGCTTGATAAAACATTCCCAACACTTGACTGTTCAGCATGTATCCTTACACCAAAAATGGTTGAAGCGGCAGCACATGAAAAAATAACAATATACACATATAGTGAAGTTGATAAAGTTTCTGGATTTGTCGGAGATTTTACAGTAGATATACGAAAAAAAGCAAGATTTGTTGACATGGATAAATGTACAGGTTGTGGCGCTTGTATGGAAAAATGTCCGTCTAAAAAATCTTTAAGTGAATTTAACCAAGGGTTAAGTACAAGACCAGCCATTTATATTCCATTTGCTCAAGCTATTCCAAATGTTCCGGTTATTGATACTCAGGCTTGTATAAAACTTAAAACAGGTAAATGTGGTTTATGTGAAACAGTATGTCAAGCAAAAGCGATTGACTATACACAAAAAGATGAAATTATCACAGAAAAATATGGTGCAATTGTAGTTGCAACAGGTTTTGATATTATCAAATTAGACAATTATGATGAATATGCATATAGCCAAAGCAAAGATGTTATTACATCTTTAGAATTAGAACGTATAATGAATGCAGCAGGGCCAACAAAAGGCCATTTGGAACGTCTTTCCGATGGCAAAGCACCAAAAGAGATGGTATTTATTCAATGTGTTGGCAGCCGTTGTTCCGATACAAGAGGAAAAAGCTATTGCTCAAAAATTTGTTGTATGTATACTGCAAAACACGCAATGCTTATACGTGATAAATACCCAGATGTAAATGTTACAGTATTTTATATTGATGTTCGTACACCGGGGAAAAACTTTGATGAATTTTATCGCAGAGCAGTTGAACAATATGGTGTAAATTATGTAAAAGGTCAAGTTGGCAAAGTTATTCCACAGCCAAATGGAAAATTACTAGTAAAAGGTGTTGACCTTTTGGACAATAAACAAATTCTTAAACAAGCAGATATGGTTGTTCTTGCAACAGCTATTGAGCCAAGTTCAGATGTAAGAAAAATTGCAACAATGCTTACAGCAAGTATTGATACAAATAACTTCCTTACAGAAGCTCATGCAAAATTAAAACCGGTTGAATCTCCAACAGCAGGTATATTCCTTTCTGGCGTATGCCAAGGACCAAAAGATATTCCTGAAACGGTTGCACAAGCAGGGGCAGCAGCTGTAAAAGCAATCGGACTTCTTGCAAAAAACAAATTGCTTACAAATCCATGTACAGCACTTTCCGATACACTTCTTTGCAACGGTTGTTCAACTTGTGCAAATGTATGTCCATATGGTGCGATTTCTTATGAAAATAAAGAAATTAAGGACCATGGTATTCGTGAAACACGCAGAGTTGCAGTTGTTAATAATGCTCTTTGTCAAGGTTGTGGCGCATGTACAGTTACATGTCCATCTGGTGCAATGGACTTGCAAGGATTTTCAAATAGACAGATTATTGCGGAGGTTGATGCTATATGTCAGTAGAAAACAAAAAAGAATTTAAACCAAAAATCGTAGCATTTTGCTGTAACTGGTGTAGCTATGCTGGCGCAGACCTTGCAGGAAGCAGTCGTCTTAATTATCCAGCAGATGTAAAAATTATTAGAGTTCCATGCTCATGCCGTGTAAATCCGATGTTTATACTTCGTGCTTTTGAAAAAGGTGCAGATGGTGTTATTATGTGTGGTTGCCATCCAGGAGACTGTCATTACAGCACAGGTAACTATTACGCAAGAAGAAGAATGACTTTGTTATTTTCTATGCTTGATTATATTGGGATAGAAAATGGACGTACTCGTGTTGAATGGGTATCAGCAGCAGAAGGTGTAAAATTCTCCACAACAATGAATGACTTTGTAGAGAAAATTTACTCACTTGGTGAAAATGTAAAATTGGGGGATTTGAGATGCAAGAATTAGTAAACAGAGCGAAAGAATTACTTGCAGATGGAACTGTAACAAGAGTTCTTGGTTGGAAATCAGGAGATTTAGCTTACAATCCGGAACCTGCTTATTTTGAAACAGATGACTCATTGCAGAATTTTGTATACAATGGATTTTGTGGTGCAAACTTGAGCAAATATATGATAACAGCTTCAAAATTAGAAGGTAAAACACTGGTTTTCTTAAAGCCATGTGATACATATAGCTTTAACCAACTTATAAAAGAACATCGTATAGATAGAGACAAAGCTTACATTATTGGTGTTGGTTGTAAAGGTAAACTTGATATAGAAAAAATCAAAAAAATGGGTATCAAAGGTATAGAAAGTATATCTGGTATTGATATGGAAGATGATACTGATATTTTGAAAATTCAAACAATTTATGGTGAAAAAAGCTGTAATTACTCCGATGTAATGCTTGAAAGATGCCATATGTGTAAAGGAAAAGAACATAAAATTTATGACGAAATAATTGGCGAATCCAAAGATACACATGACGGGGACCGTTTTGCAGAAATTGAAAAAATTGAAGCAATGACACCAGCTGAAAAATTTGTATTTTTTCAAAAAGAACTTTCAAAATGTATCCGCTGTAATGCTTGCAGAAATGTTTGCCCAGCATGCAGTTGTTTAAAATGTGTATTTGATAATAATAAATTTGATAGCCAGCAGAAAGCAAATGTAGATTCATTTGAAGAAAAAATGTTCCATATTATTCGTGCATTTCACGTTGCAGGCAGATGTACAGACTGTGGAGAATGTAGCCGTGTCTGTCCACAGGGTATACCACTTCATTTATTTAACAGAAAATTTATTAAAGATATAAATGAACTTTACGGAGAATTCCAAGCAGGTGAAGATGCACAAACAAATGGACCACTTACAAGCTTTACATTTGATGATGCTGAGCCAAGTATTGTATCAGAAAGGGGATAATGTATGTATAAGATTAATAGAGAAAATCTTTCCGCATTATTCCAGTTAATTGCGGAAAAACAAGAACTATATTTACCTGTAAATGTTGCAAATCAAGTTAATTTTGCACCATGGACAGAAGATAGTAATGTTGATTTAGATATATTAAAAACTGTAAAATCACCAAAGGACGTTTTTTTTCCACAGAGTGAAAATCTATATACAGTAAAAAAAGAAAACAAAAAATATGTAATCAAACAGGAAGAATTAAAAAGCCAAGAATTTGTTGTTTTTGGGATGAAAGCTTGTGATGTTCAAGCTGTAAGAGTTTTGGATAATGTTTTTCTTTCACAACCGGTAGACACATTCTACCAAGCGAGACGCAATCATGGCACAATTGTTGCTATGGCTTGCAATGAACCTGAAGAATCATGTTTCTGTAAAGTTTTTGGTATTGATTGTGCAAATCCATTAGCTGATGTTTCAGTTTGGATGGTAGAAAATGAATTATTCTGGAAGGCAACTTCAGAAAAAGGGGAAAAACTTACAGAACAAGTAAAATCACTTTTTACTAAAGTAGATGAAACAGAGCAAAATAAAATAGAAACAGTAAAAGAAAATATACACAACATTGTAGAAAAACTCCCATATATGAATTTATCTTTGGAAGGTTGGGACGGAAATTCTACATCAGATAAATTTGATTCTGAATTATGGGAAGAATTATATAAACCATGCCTTGCATGTGGTACATGTACTTTTGTATGTCCAACTTGCCAGTGTTATGATATAAAAGACTATAACACAGGAAAAGGCATACAGCGCTATCGTTGTTGGGATTCATGTATGTACTCTGATTTTACAATGATGGCACATGGTAATAACCGTACAAGTCAAATGCAAAGATTTCGCCAAAGATTTATGCATAAACTTGTTTATTACCCAGCTAATAACAACGGAATGTATTCATGCGTAGGTTGTGGGCGTTGTGTTGATAAATGTCCGGTATCATTAAATATCGTAAAAGTAATAAAATCATTTCACAATAAGGAGGACAATAAATAATGTGTGAATGTTCATGTCATAAAGATTATACATTAGATGTATTAGTTCCTCAGGTAGGTGTAATAACAGATATTCGCCAAGAAACTCCTGATGTAAAAACATTTCGTGTAGTTGCACCAGAAGGCGGAAAGGTATTTGAACATATGCCAGGTCAATGCGCAATGGTTTCAATTCCTGGTGTTGGTGAAGGTATGTTTTCAATAACATCTTCTCCTACAAATAAAGAATATCAAGAATTTAGCATAAAAAAATGTGGCACTTTAACAGACCAACTCCATAGCCTTGAAGTTGGTGATGAAATTACTGTTAGAGGTCCATATGGTAACTTTTTCCCAGTAGAAACAGAACTTAAAGGTAAAAATCTCTTGTTTATTGCCGGTGGTATAGGTCTTGCACCATTGCGTTCTGTTATCAACTATGTAATAGACAACAGAGCAAATTATGGAACAGTTGATATTGTATATGGTTCTCGTTCTGCTGATGATTTGGTACAGCTTAAAGAAATTCAAGAAGTATGGATGAAAACAGAAGGGATAAATGTTTATCTTACAATAGACCGTGAACAAGAAGGCTGGAATGGTCATGTTGGTTTTGTTCCTACTTATGTGAAGGAACTTGCTTTTGATAATGATAAAACTTGTCTTGTATGTGGCCCACCAATTATGATTAAATTTGTACTTGAAGGTCTTAAAGAACTTGGATTTTCTGATGAACAAGTTTATACAACACTTGAGCTTCGTATGAAATGTGGTGTTGGTAAATGTGGACGATGCAACATTGGCTCAAAATATGTATGCAAAGATGGTCCAGTATTCAGATTTGATGAAATTGAAGAATTGCCAAACGAATATTAGATATTTAGAAAGGAAATAAAGTTACATGGAAAAAATGGTAAATGTTTACTTTTTTGGTAAAAAATATAGTGTTCCGGCAGAATTAACTATAATGACAGCTATGGAATATGCAGGATATACTCTCAAAAGAGGTTGTGGATGTCGTCATGGATTTTGTGGTGCATGTGCAACAATTTACAGAATAAAAGGTGAAAATGAATTAAAAACATGCCTTGCTTGTCAAACACAGGTTCAAGAAGGTATGTATATAGCAAGTATTCCATTCTTCCCAACAGATAAAAGAACTTATGAAATTGAAGAAATTAAACCAAATCAACAAATTATGATGGAACTTTATCCAGAAATTTATAGTTGTATAGGATGTAATGCTTGTACAAAAGCATGCACACAGGACCTTAATGTTATGCAATATATTGCATACGCACAGAGAGGAGATTTTGAAAAATGCGCAGAAGAATCCTTTGACTGTGTTGGTTGTGGTTGTTGTACTGTTCGATGTCCAGCAGGTATTTCTCACCCAATGGTTGGTGTTTTGGCAAGAAGATTGACAGGTAAATATATTGCACCTGAATCAGAACATCTTAAAAACCGTGTAGATGAAATTAATCATGGACAATATGATAATCTTATTGAACAGATTATGCAAAAGCCAATAACAGAAATGCAAGAACTTTATAATACAAGAGATATTGAAAAATAAGGAGGGATTATCATGTTTACACCAGAAATGCTTGAATCAATAAAAAAAGTAGAAGCAACTCGTGCACAACGTATGGAAAATGAACCAAGACGTATGACAGCAGAAGAAAAAGATAGCCTTCTGAAAGCTTTTCACCCAGATTACAGACAAGATGGATTTGCAGAAATTAAAATAGGGCCAAATAAAGGTCAAAAAGCTCCAACAGAACTCAGTAATTTGTTACATTCAAACAGCCGTATTTTAAATGAAAACATAGACCTTAATAAAATAGATTATGATGTTGACGTTCTTGTAATTGGCGGTGGTGGTGCTGGTGCTTCTGCAGCAATTGAAGCACATGAAGCGGGCGCAAATGTTATGATTGTTACAAAACTTCGTATAGGTGATGCTAATACAATGATGGCTGAAGGTGGTATCCAGGCAGCTGATAAAGAAAATGATTCACCAGTACAACATTACCTTGATGCTTTTGGTGGCGGACACTTTGCAGCAAGACCAGAATTATTAAAAAGACTTGTTATGGAAGCTCCTGATGCAATTCAGTGGCTTAACAAGCTTGGAGTAATGTTTGATAAAGATGAAGACGGCAGAATGATTACAACACATGGTGGTGGTACTTCAAGAAAAAGAATGCACGCATGTAAAGACTATTCTGGTGCAGAAATCATGCGTACACTTCGTGATGAAGTGATAAATCGTCATATTCCGGTTGTAGAATTTACATCTGCTGTTGAACTTTTGAAAGATGAAAAAGGTCAGGTTGCTGGTGCAGTTCTTCTTAATATGGAAACAGATGACTATATGGTTGCAAGAGCAAAAACAGTTATTATTGCAACAGGTGGTGCAGGACGTCTTCACTATCAGAACTTCCCAACATCAAACCACTATGGTGCAACAGCTGACGGTCTTGTTTTAGGTTATCGTGCAGGTGCTCCATTGCTTTATCAAGATACAATTCAGTATCACCCAACAGGTGTTGCATATCCATCACAAATTTTTGGTGCATTGGTAACAGAAAAAGTTCGCTCTTTAGGAGCAATGCTTGTTAACGTTGAAGGTGAAGCATTTATGCATCCACTAGAAACTCGTGACGTATCTGCTGCATCTATTATTAGAGAATGCTCTGATAGAAATAAAGGAGTTACAACTCCAATTGGCAGCGGTGTATGGCTTGATACTCCAATGATTGAAATGATTGGTGGGGAGGGCACAATTGAAAAACGCATACCAGCAATGCTTCGTATGTATATGAACTATGGTATTGATATGAGAAAACAACCAATTCTTGTTTATCCAACACTTCACTATCAAAACGGTGGCTTGGAAATCAACGGTGAAGGATTTACAAAAGCAATTGACAACTTGTTAGTAGCAGGCGAAGCAGTTGGTGGTATCCATGGCAGAAATCGTCTTATGGGTAACTCATTGTTAGATATCATTGTATTTGGCAGAAATGCAGGTAAAGCTGCTGCTGCAAAATCAAAAGATGTAGAACTTGGCACATTGAGCCTTAAACATGTTCAAGAGTATGCACAAGAACTTGAAAAAGCAAATATTCATACAGGTTGTGTATCTCCACAACTTCTTCCAGAATATGCTCGTCATGAAAGATAATACCTTTTCTTAAATATAAAAATAAAAATACTTGCTGTATCCAAAAGATATAGCAAGTATTTTTATTTGCCTTAAAATTATAAAATATAGTGAGTATAACAAGAAAATATTTATAGAATTTTAATTTATTATGTAGGATAAATTTATGGTAACATTTTACATTATCATAATAATATAAAATATATTGTATTAATTTATATTAAAAGTTTTAGTGAATCAAAAAGTGCATTTTATAACACACTCTTTTTGATTATAATTTTTTATTAATGACCACTAGGTTTTTCACTAAGTAAATCATGTTCAACTGTAAGGTCTGCTTTGACAAGTTTAACAAAGGCTACTAATAATGGAATATTTGCCAACCAAATAGCTTTTTCGGCAAAATATGGACAGGATAACGTAAGTACTGCACCACCAACAAAAAAACTTGTAAGCATAACTAGATGTGCACCACCTCTTTTGAAAGCTTTGCGGTCATGCTTATGTATAGCTTTTGCACAGGCAATACCAACTTGTCTTACATGGTTTGTGCAAAATGTAGTCGCCATTGGAATACCTTCTGCTTGCCTGAATGTATTATACTGCATAGAGGCAATAAAGTTAACAATAACTTGTACAATATGATGAGGCCAGCTTAAAGGAATAAAACCTATAATAAATAATATTATAATTTCAAAACCAATTAAATATGTATCCCATCGTAGAAACCCAAGTTTTTTAACTGGTGATGGCAATAATTCAGAAATTATTGTACCAAGAAAGTATGCAGTAATTGGAATAAAAAAATAAAGCCCTTCTGCAAATTCACCTTTACCAAAACGGATAGACATAATAACAAGGTTAGCTGTCTGAGCGTTGCAGAAAACCCCACCTCTCATAACATAGGTATAAGCCCCCATCATGCCAGCGCTTGTCATTAAAAGTATATAAATTGTTTTATGTTCACATGCTAAATAGTGTGAATGTAGTTCCTTTTTATCAACCATTTTTCTTCTCCTAATATGTTAAAAGTATATCATAGTTGGAAATCTAAATCAATGGAACATACATGCTATAAGATAAAAAAATGTATCAAAATACTATTAATTATGTAAAAATGTTTACTTATAATATCTCTAATAAATCGCTTATTGGAATTTTTAAACCTGAAGAAGTAATTAGTATATTTTTGAAATCATCAATTTTAATGATTTCGTCAGTAATGGTTACATATTTTCCACCAGACTTATTTTTATCTGCAATAAAGTAAGTTATAGAATATTTTTTTGATTTGTCTGTATTTTGTTTTATATAAATAAGTTTTCTGTTTAGTTGTGTAACTAATTCATCACCAAGTTCTATTTTTGCTTGTGTTATTCTTGCGGTTTCTTTTATGGCGTCACCATGCCCAGTCAAAGCTGCAAAAGGAGAGAATTGTGCAGCTCGGTTATATATAGACATTCTTGGATGTTTTTGTGAAGTTGGACAGGGTAAATTTATAATATCATCGTAATTACTCATGATTATCAATTATGCTTTATGACCACCGATTTGACAATTTCGTTCAATCATAGTCGCTCCTTTTTGTAAATTCATACCTTTTAAAACAGAATTTTTTCCATATTTTTTCTGTATAGAAAGTATTGCTTGTTGCAATTTTCTTTCTTTTTCTAAAAATTCATCTTCTTGTTTTTCTTGTTCAGCTATATTATTATAGTTTGTAAATAAATCAAGCTGCTCGTTTTTTACTATATTGTTTGCAGATTGTTCACTTATAACATGATTTGCAGTTATTGTAACTCTTCTTACAAGCAAGTTTGGATTTATTATTCTATCAAATAAATTTAGACAAGCATTAGTAATTAATGTAGATGATGATGTGTATCTATCAATATTTTCTGTACCATGTGCTGGCTTAGGAACACTTCTGCCGTATGCGTCTTTTGAAATTTCACCGTTATATTTTTGACGGATATCTTTGTTTGTAAGACTTTCAATGTCATAACCAATAGTTAATACTAATTGATTTGTGACAAGACCTTTATCCAATAAATCCATAGCAAGAGAATCTATCATTTCTTTTACAACAATTTTTGCTTTAGAATAACTATAGGGGTCTTGAAGAACTTGTCCGGAACAAATACTATTTGTGGTTGGTTTATATGCTTTTACATCTGATATAGTGCATGGCTCAAAACCCCAAGCATGGTCTATTAAGAGTTCCGCATTAATCCCAAATAATTTATATAATAAATCTTCATTATAAAAATCAGTAGGTTTTCCGATAGAACATCTTGCAATATCTCCCATAGTATACAAACCATGTTCTTCTAATTTTTTGGCATAGCCTTTACCAACACGCCAAAAGTCAGTAAGTGGGCGATGATTCCACAATAATTTTCTATATGACAATTCATCTAAATATGCAATTCTAACGCCATTTTTATCAGCAGGTATATGTTTTGCTCCAATATCCATAGCAATTTTGCAAAGATAAAGGTTTGTTCCTATTCCGGCTGTTGCAGTGATACCGGTTGTATTAAGTACATCAAGTATCATTTTCATTGCTAAATCATGGGCAGATAATTTGTATGTATCAAGATAATTTGTGACATCTATAAAAACTTCATCTATGGAGTACACATGAATATCTTCCGGTGCAATATATTTTAGATAAACATTATATATTCGTGTACTGTAATCAACATATAAAGCCATTCTTGGCGGGGCAGTAATATATCCAACTTCTACATAAGAATTAGAAACTATATCTCTATAATCGTGAGATTTATAAGAAAAAGATTTACCGTTTATATTTTGTTTTCTTTTGGCATTAACAATTTTTACTTTCTGTATAACTTCAAAAAGTCTTGGTCTGCCTGGAATACCAAATGATTTTAAAGATGGAGAAACAGCAAGACAAATTGTTTTTTCTGTTCTGCTATCATCAGCAACAACAAGATTTGTTGTCATAGGGTCAAGCCCACGTTCAATACATTCAACTGATGCATAGAAGGACTTTAAATCTATTGCTATATATGTTCTGCTTTTCATAAAATCCTCCTTTGATATAATATGATTTAATTATATCATTAAAATAAGTTAAATACAACTATTGGTTGTATTTAATATGCTTGAGAAAATATATAAATAATGATAGAATAAAACAGAGGTGATATATATGATTTTTGAAATAAATACTTGTTATACTCAAAAAGAACTTGCTGTTATTTCCAAAGCTTTACGAAAGACATTAAGAAAAAAGAAAAACAAAAGAATAAATATATTTTCAATTGCTATTATTATTTTTGCGTTGTGTATGATTATTTCAGAACGCACTTTACTAAGTACAATCAGTAATATAACTCCTGTTATTGTATTGTCTATTGTACTTGTGTTTCAAGACAAAATTAATGGTTTTTTTGCATATAAAAAAGCTATTAAAGGTTTAGAGAATATTAAAACAATATTTACTGATGATACATATACATCAATAGCATCAAACATGGCACAAACACAATGGAAATATTCAAGTGTACAATGCGTGGCAGAAGATGACAACTATATTGTCTTTTTAATTGATGATAAACATGGACAAATTTATGATAAAAATGAAATTGATGATGATAAACTTGAACAATTTAGAAAATTTATAGAGGAAAAGACAAATAAAAAAATAATAAGAATATAGTACATACAAAATATTGTATTTATAATAAATGGTGTATTATTAAACACCATAACATGAACCAATTTAAGATTAATATTTTTTTAATTCAATAAACAGTAAAATATAAAATCAATAATAAATTATCTAAAGACTATAAAGTTAATAAAACAGAGAATAAGGGATACTATACATATCGTCTTAAGTAAAGGAGCATTAATATGCATAATATGATAAAAAAAGTGGCAGCTATACATGATTTGTCTGGCTATGGAAGAGCTTCTTTAACTGCTATTATTCCAACATTATCATCTATGGGAATTCAGGTTTGTCCATTGCCAACTGCAATTTTATCAAACCATACAGGTGGATTTGAAACTTTTAGTTATCTTGATTTAACAGATAATATGGAAGAGTATATTGATAGCTGGAAGCGTATAGGAATTGATTTTGACTGCATTTATTCCGGATTTCTTGGCTCGGGCAGACAAATTGATATAGTATCAAAATTTATTGATGATTTTCGTAGAGATAGCACATTGGTTGTGGTTGACCCTGTAATGGCTGATGGTGGAAAACTATATAAGTCGTTTGACTGGGATTTTATCCCACTCATGAAAAAGCTTGTTTCAAAAGCTGATGTTATAACTCCAAATTTTACAGAAGCTGCATTTTTACTTGGATATAAAGAATGTCCTAAAAAAATAAGCAAAGAGCAATTAAAAGATTGGTTAAAACGACTTAGTGAGTTGGGACCAAAAACAGTTGTAATAACAAGTGTTCCTGACGAAAAAAATCCTGATTATACAAATGTTGTTGCATATAATAGCAAAGATGATAACTATTGGAAACTTACTTGTAGATATATTCCAACCTATTATCCGGGGACAGGAGATACGTTTACCAGCGTTATGATAGGTTGTTTATTACAAGATGAATGTTTACCGGTATCTTTGGATAAAGCGATGCAATTTATTTCTCAATGTATAAAATCAAGTTATGGTTTTGAATATCCAAAAAGAAATGGAGTTTTGCTTGAAAGAGAATTGCAGTTTTTAAGAACAAGACCACTTATATCTGATTATGAAAATATATAA
>JAHHUD010000003.1 GCA_020024185.1 Oscillospiraceae bacterium
ATAAAATTAAAATTACAAAAATGAAATATACAAATATAGTAAAAGCAACATTTATCAATCGTCCAAATCGTTTTATTGCAAATGTTAAAGTTAACGGAAAAACCGAAATAGCTCATGTAAAAAATACAGGACGATGCAAAGAACTTCTCACAGAAAATGCAGATATTTTTCTTTGGGAAAGTGACAATCCTCAAAGAAAAACAAAATACGATTTAATAAGTGTGTATAAAGGAAATCGGCTTATAAATATGGATAGTCAAATTCCAAATAAAGTATTTGCACAATGGATACAAGACAGTAATTTTTTCAAAGATGTAACGCTTATAAAGCCGGAAACTACTTTTGGTAAAAGTCGCTTTGATTTTTACATAGAAACAAAATCGGAAAAAATTTTTGTAGAAATAAAAGGTGTTACACTTGAAGAGGACGGAGTTGTTTTATTTCCTGATGCTCCAACTGAAAGAGGGGTAAAACATACTTATGAGCTTTGTGAGTGTATAAAAAGTGGTTACAAAGCGTATTTGTTTTTTATCATTCAAATGAAAGATGTCAAATATTTTACTCCAAATGTAAAAACTCAGCCAGAATTTGCAAAAGCTTTAAAATATGCAAAAGAAAATGGTGTTGAAATTAAAGCGCTTGACTGTGTTGTCACTTGTGACAGCATTACAGCTGATGAATTTGTAGATGTTATTTTATAAAAATAAAAAGCCCTTTTATAAGGGCTTTTTTTATTTGTTTTTATTTTTTTCTGCCTTTTTATCAAGACTTTTTTTATAGTTGCAATATGTACTTAAAACGCATTTTTCACAGTAGGCTTTTCTGGCAGTACATACATTTCTGCCATGCTCAACAAGTCTGTGGCAAAAATCGTTTTGTTTTGTTGGTTCAACAACTTTTTTTAGCGCCATTTCTACTTTTACAGGGTCTGTATTTTTTATAAATCCAAGTCTGTTTGATAATCTTATACAATGGGTATCTGCAACTATTGCAGGTTGGTTATACACATCACCCAAAATAAGATTTGCACTTTTTCTTCCTACTCCGGGCAACTTCAATAAATCTTCCATATTATTCGGCACAACACAATTAAACTCATCTCTAAGCATTTTCATACACAAGTTTATATCTTTTGCTTTACTCTTGCCAAGGCCACAAGGCTTTACGATTGCTTCAATTTCTGATGGTTGTGCATCAGCAAGTGCAGAAACAGTTGGAAATTTCTCAAATAATATTGGAGTTATTGCATTAACTCTTAAATCTGTACACTGTGCCGAAAGTCTTACTGCCACCAACAACTGCCACGCACCGTCTGCGTCCAAAAAGCAGTCTGCAATTGGATAAAAGTTTTCCAGTGTATTTACAATTTCTGCCGCCTGTGCCTTTGTTTTCATATATATAATTCCTTTCAGATAGTTTTCTTTTGCCATTGTATCACTTTAAATAATATTAAAACAAGAGATTAAATCACAAAACTCTGCTTTTAATTTGTTTTATACATATTTGTGTAGTATAATCATAATACTATAGAAATAAAAGAGGAATTAAAAATGGCATTTATAAATACTTCTGTATATTCCAGAACATTGGACCAACGTGTTCCAATCAGCTTATTTTTGCCTACTGACCGTGTAAGCGGACACACAAGAACACCAAAAGCAGTTATCTACTTTTTACATGGTAAAGGGCAAAACAACGAAGATTTTCAAAATTATACCGCTGCAAATCGTTATGCAATGGAAAATCATGTTGCAATGGTTTATGTGAATGCTCCATATAGCTTTTATCAAGATATGGCTTGTGGATATAACTATTACACATATATAACAGAGGAGCTTCCTGATTTATTAAGCAAAATGTTTATACTTCCACAAGGCAGAGAACACACATTTATTTGTGGACTTTCTATGGGTGGATACGGAGCATTACTTTTAGGTCTATCACGCCCTGATATATACAGCGCTTGTGCATCTTTTTCCGGCAGTCTCGATATGGGTGCAATGCTTGAAGCCGCCAAAAATAACGAAGAATACAAACGTATTTTTTCTCCAGCATTTGGAGAAAATTTGGATTTTAAAGACAGTGCAGACTTATTTAAGCTTGCAGAAAATATGGCAAAATTGCCAGAAGAAGAACAATCTCGTGTATTTGTGTGTTGTGGTAAACAAGACCATAATTATTTTATATACGAGCAAAATCAAACTTTTAATAACTTTGCAAAAAATCTTAATTTAGCAAATTATAAATTTATGGAGTGGGACGGAACTCATGACTATTCTTTTTGGGACAGAGCTATGTTACATTCCATTGCATTTTTCCTTAAAAACAGCTATGACCAAAAGAAAATAAAACTTTGGAGAGATTGATATGAGTATGCCCCTTGCTGCTGCAATAAGACCAAAAGAATTATCTGATGTGTGTGGACAAAAACATCTGTTATCTGAAGACAGTGTTTTTCGACGTGCAATTGAGAACGGCGTGGCACATAATATGATTTTCTTTGGGCCTTCCGGTGTTGGCAAAACCACAGTTGCATCTATTATCGCAAAAAAGACAGGTAAAAAGCTGTTTAAATTAAACGGTACACAAAGTTCCACAAGTGATATAAAAGATATTATATCTCAAGTTAATACTTTTGGCACAGAAAACGGAATTTTATTATATCTTGATGAAATTCAGTATCTTAATAAAAAACAACAGCAATCGTTACTTGAGGTTATAGAAGACGGCAGTGTAACTCTTATTGCCTCTACAACAGAAAATCCTTATTTTTCAATTTTTAATGCAATTTTATCAAGATGTACTGTATTTGAATTTAAACCACTCAGTGCAGAAGATGTTAAAGAAGGTATAGCAAATGCAATAACAAATTATAGCAAGGAAAATAATATCTCCGTAGACATATCTGCGCAGGCGCTCAAAACTTTGTCCTATGGTTGTGGTGGAGATATGCGAAAATGTTTTAATGCACTTGAGCTTTTACTTGCCGCTGCACAAAAAACAGATAATGTTTTAAAAATAACTGACGCCATGGCAAAGCAAGTAACACAAAGAAGCAGTAATCGTTTTGATAATTCTAGCGATGTACATTACAATTTACTTTCTGCTTTGCAAAAATCCATACGAGGTTCTGACGAAAACGCTGCTTTACATTATCTTGCAAGAATACTTGAAGGCGATGGACTTATCTCTGCCGTAAGACGTTTACAGATTATCGCTTGTGAAGATATTGGTCTTGCATATCCTCAAGCAGTTTCCATTGTAAAATCTTGTTGTGACATCGCTTTGCAAACCGGTATGCCGGAAGCCAGAATACCACTGGCTCATGCAGTTATTTTGCTTGCAACTGCTCCAAAATCAAACAGCAATGAAGTTGCAATAGACCTTGCATTAGCAGATGTTAAAAGTGGAAACTTTTCTGATGTTCCTGCACATTTAAAAGATTCTGCAAGTTTTGAAAATAGAAATCTATCTGATGATAAAAACTATTTATATCCTCATATATATCCAAATCACTGGGTAAAACAGCAATATTTACCTGATGTAATAAAAGATAAAGTATATTATCAGCACGGAGAAAATAAAACTGAGCAGGCTGCCAAAGCCTATTGGGATAAAATCAAAAACAAATAAATATCATCAGATTAAAAAGAGTATTAATATGTTAATAGTATCTAAATAAAAAATAAGACTAGCTTATACAAAGCTAGTCTTTTATATTTATTATTCAGCTAAATCAAACTGGTCTTTTTCAGCACCACATTCCGGACATTCAAAACTGTCTGGTATTTCTTCAAAAAGTGTGCCTTCTTCAATACCAACTTCTTCATTACCTAAATCTTCATCATAAATCCAACCGCAAATCATGCAACCATATTTTGCCATATTATTTCTCCTTTTAATTACATAGATTTTTTATAAAAAGAATTTTATTATTTATACCGTCCACTGTCAATAGATTTTTATAGCACTTTATCAATTTTTACCAATATTATAAATCATACCTATTTTTTTGTATAAGTTATCCAAATTTATAAATAATAATTTTTATTTATTCTATTCTCAATTTTTAAAAAAAATTTGTAACAAGTGAAAAATTATGATAAACTATATAAGTATTGATATTTATAATGAAAATGACGGAGGTGTAATAAAATGTTAAAGACGGCCTTTAGCAACGATATTTATATAGAAAAACAATCTCACGAAATCAAGGAAAGAATAAATCGTTTTGATGGAAAGCTTTATCTTGAATTTGGCGGTAAATTGTTTGACGATTTTCACGCTTCCAGAGTTTTACCTGGTTTTAAACCAGACACAAAAATAAAACTTTTGCAATCTCTTGCAGATGAAGCAGAAATTATATTCTGTATTTCTGCTGATGATATTGAAAAAACAAAAATCAGAGCAGACCTTGGCATAAGCTATGATATGGATATTTTACGTCTTATTGATGAATTTAAATCAATGGGTATATCTGTAAACAGTATTGTTCTTACAAAATATAATCATCAGCCAGCAGCAGATAACTTTATTAGAAAATTGGATAATCTTGGCATTAAAAGCTATCGCCATTATATTATCCCAAATTATCCAACTGATGTAAACAATATTGTTAGCGAAGAAGGATACGGCAAAAATGAATTTGTTGAAACAACAAAGCCTCTTGTTGTTGTTACTGCTCCAGGCCCTGGCAGTGGAAAACTTGCAGTATGTCTTTCTCAAGTTTATCATGAATATAAACGTGGTGTTATGGCAGGTTATGCAAAGTTTGAAACTTTTCCTATATGGAATTTGCCTTTAAAACACCCAGTTAACCTTGCTTATGAGGCTGCAACTGCTGACCTTATGGACGTCAATATGATTGACCCATTCCATCTTGAAGCTTACAATAAAACAACTGTAAATTATAATCGTGATGTTGAAGCTTTCCCTATTGTAAAAACAATCCTTTCAAAAATCACAGGAGATGAAAACTTCTATCGCAGTCCAACAGATATGGGCGTAAACATGGTTGGTTATGCAATTGTTGATGATGATGCTGCAAGATATGCCTCCGGACAAGAAGTTATTGCAAGATATTATACTGCTATTTGTGATTATAAGCTTGGTAAAACAAATCACACAACAGTTGAAAAGCTTGAAAGTATTATGAACCAACTAAAGCTTGTTCCAAGTGAAAACAGAATGTGCGTAAAGCCTGCTTTAGAAAAAGCTCAGGAAAGTGGCCTTAACAGTGTTGCGTATGAACTTTGTGATGGCACAATAATAACCGGTAAATCAAGTGATATTATGTCTGCAACAAGCAGTGCAACTCTCAATGCAATAAAATATCTTTGTGGTATTCGTGATGATATAAAACTTATTCCACCAAATGTTCTTATTCCAATGCTAAAGCTTAAAAGAGAAGTCCTTGGTTCTAAAACATCTGCTTTAAAACTTGATGATATGCTATTAGCGCTCACAGTTTCTATGACAACAAACCCTATGGTTGCAATGGCTCTTGACCAATTGCCAAAACTTCGTGGTGCAGATTTACATTCATCGGTAATGCTTAGAAGTGGCGACCTTTCCACACTTAAAAAACTAGGTGTGCGTGTTACTATGGAAGATAAATTCCCAGAAAAGAGCTTATACTTTTAATTAAACAATTAAAAATAAATGCGTTTGTGTTATGCACTTTTTTGGTGTATCTGCACAAGCGCAATTTTTATATAGAATGGAGGAAAATATTATGACAATTGAACAGGCAAAAAAAGATTTGATATCTCTTGGTGCAAAACTTTCTGCATACAATCATGCAAATGCACTTATCTATTTTGACGGTGCAACAACTGCCCCAAAAGGTACTGCACAAAACAGAGCTCAAACCCTATCTGTTCTTGGAGAAGAAAGTTATAAACTTTCTACCGGAGAAGAAACAGTAAAACTTCTTGAATTTTTGGACAGTAACAAAGAACAGCTTTCTGTGGAAGAGCAACGTATAGTTTATCTTATGCTTAAAGATATTCGTGAGATGCAAAAAATTCCACTTGAGGAGTATATTGAATTTCAAAAGCTTATGGTTGAAGCTGATGATGTATGGCATACAGCAAAAGAAAATGATGATTTTGCTCTCTTTGAACCTGTTTTGGAAAAAGTTTTTAATTTTCATAAAAAAATAGCAAATTGGTGTGCACCTGATAAAGACCCTTATGATTATTGGCTTGATAATTATGAAACCGGACTTTCAAAAGCTCGCTGTGATGAGTTTTTTGCAACACTCAGAAGCAGAATTGTTCCTTTATTGAAAAAAATCTCAGATAAACCACAGCTTGATGATAGTTGTATTTATGGAGATTTTTCAATTGATAAGCAATCTGAATTAAGCGATTATCTTATGCGCCTTATGAAAATTGATATCAATCACTGTGGATTGCAAACAACAGAACATCCATTTACAATATCTTTTGGTTCTCATCACGATGTCCGTATTACCACAAACTATAAAAAAGAAAATTTTGTTTCCTCTCTTTATAGTGTTGTTCATGAAGGTGGTCACGCTCTTTATGACCTTAACTCAAAAGATGAGTATGCTTATACTGTTCTTGATGGTGGTGTAAGTATGGGTATTCACGAGAGCCAAAGCCGTTTTTATGAAAACCTTATTGGACGAAGCCGTGAATATATTGAATATATATTCCCAAAAATTAAAGAACTTTTTCCACACCAAATGGAAAATTATACAGCTGATGACCTTTATAAAGCAGTTAATAAAGTTCAACCAAGTCTTATACGCATAGAAGCTGATGAATTGACATACTGTTTGCATATTATGGTTCGTTATGAGCTTGAAAAACGTATTTTTGCCGGAGAATTATCTGTTCACGATTTACCAAAAGAATGGAATAACCTTTACAAAGAATATTTGGGTATTGATGTTCCAAACGACAAACAAGGCGTATTACAAGATAGCCACTGGTCTGGTGGTAATATCGGATACTTCCCTTCTTATGCTTTAGGCTCTGCTTATGGAGCACAGTTTTTAAAGAAAATGAAAGAAACTGTTGATGTTGAAAAATGTATTTCTGAAGGTAATTTTGAACCAATTAACAACTGGAACAAAGAACATATCTGGAAATACGGAAGTCTTTTTACTCCAACTGAATTATTGGAAAATGCTTTGGGTGAAAAATTTGACCCATCTGTATTTACAGATTATCTTGAAGAAAAATTCTCTAAACTTTATAATTTATAAAATTAAATCCCACGGACTAATTCCGTGGGATTTTTCAATTAGTTTTTAACAATAATCAGTTCTTTTGTTGAATTATTTAATGTTTCATTTCCATTTTCTGTTGTCAAAACAATATCTTCTATTCGTATTCCAAACTCACCAACACGATAAATTCCCGGTTCAATACTAAATGTCATGTTTGGTTCAAGATAAAGATGATTTGACTGTTTTATATCCGGAGCTTCATGAAGCGAATATCCTATCCCATGTCCAAGACGAGTCATAAATGTATTTCCATATCCACTTTCACAAATAATATCTCTTGCAGCTTTATCAATATCTGGTACAAAAGCACCATTTACAGCTGCTTTTACACCTGCTTTTTGACCTCTTAAAACATAATCATACATTTTTCTTTGTTCGTCTGTAACTCCACCAACAAAAAATGTTCTTGTCATATCAGCACAAAGACCATTGTATATACAGCCAAAATCGCACAAAACAATATCTTGTTCTTTTATAACGCTTGAATCATCATTGTAGTGTGGAAGTGCAGAATTTTTGCCACAAGCAACAATTGCAAATCCAAATTCTGCACCTTTTTTTGCAAATTCTGACTTTATAAAATCAACAATGTCTTTTTCTTTCATGCCAGGTTTTACAAATTTCAAAATTTCATAATATGTTTCATCTGTAATTTTTGCAGCTATTTTTAAATTTTCAATCTCTTGTTGTGTTTTACAAATTCTCATCTTTTCTAAAATTTGTTTACCGTTAATAAACTTAACATCAATATTTTGCATAATATCAAGAATAATAAACGCTCTTTCTGTACTATTTACACCTATTGTTTTTCCGATAAGTCCATTTTCTTGTAAAGCCTTTTTTACAGTCTGCATATATACATCGCCGTCAAACCAGCTATATACTTTATTACCGTCCATATATTCAGATATTTCGTCTGCTGTAAGCAAGTTGCAAATATAGAAGTATTCACCATTTTGTTTTATAAATAAAGCTTGAAAACGCTCACAAATATGTGTAGTATGCCCCAAAATAAATTCAAGTTCTTCTCCAGGAGCTATAAGCATTGCATCAACATTATTTTTTATCATAACATCACAAAGTTTTTGTTTGTAAAAGTTATTCATTCTCATTTTCTCCTTATTTTAAATTTGATAAATAATTATAATTTTACATCATTATATTACTATTATTTATTGACATCAAGGACATCTTGCAATAAAATACACCAAATTATTTATTTAAAATATACAAATTATTATGTAAAAATCCACATTTTAATTTATTTAAAAAAATTGCTAAAATAGTGTTGACCTTTTAGTAAAAAAGTATTATCATTCAGTTTATAACTATTTTTGATACTCAATAGTTTTATTTTACATTATATTATAAGGAGGATTTATGGAACAAAATAAGATTTTGGAAGGTAGTTTATATAAAAATATAATGGCCTTTTTTCTGCCTATATGGTTTGGCACTTTTTTTCAACAGCTTTATAATACTGTTGACGCTGTAATTGTTGGCAACTTTGTTGGCAAAGAAGCTCTTGCAGCTGTTGGTGGGCCAACATCAACAATTATCAATCTTTTGGTTGGCTTTTTTGTTGGTCTTTCTTCCGGTGCCGGTGTTGTTATTTCTCAATATTTTGGTAGCAGAAATATAGAAAAAACAAAAAAAGCTTTGCATACATCTGTTGCAATAGCAATAGCAGGTGGCGTTATTCTTATGGTTATCGGTATTCCATTTTCTCCTATGTTTTTAAAAAATATGGGCACTCCTACTGATATTTTAGACCAAGCTTCTGGTTATATTCGTATTTACTTTATCGGTTCTATTTTCAACCTTATTTATAACATTGGCAGTGGTGTTTTAAGAGCTATGGGAGATAGCAAAAAGCCTCTTTACTTCCTCATAGTAGCAAGTGTTGTTAACATCATTCTTGACATCGTTTTTGTTGTTTATATGCACATGGGTTCTACTGGTGTTGCTATTGCAACAATCATTGCACAGCTTGTAAGTGCTATTTTGGTTATTGTTTCTCTTAAAGGGTTACCAGAAGAAATCAGCCTTAATATGAAAGAAGTAAAACTTGATATTTCTATGTGTAAAGAAATATTCAAAATAGGTATTCCAAGTGGTTTACAATCTATAATGTTCTCTGTTTCAAACATTATAATCATGTCAACAATAAACTCTTTTGGCACAGATACTGTTGCTGCATGGACTGCTTATGGTAAAATTGATGCTATTTTCTGGATGACAACCGGTTCTTTTGGTATCGTTACAACAACATTTGTTGGTCAAAACTTTGGTGCTAAAAACTTTGACAGAATGAAAAAATCAGTAAGAGCTTGCAATATAATTGCTTTAGTTATTGCTGTTGCCATGACTGTTATTCTTATGACTTACTATAATTTTTTCTATAGAATATTTACACAAGACCAAGAAGTTATAAATATTGGTTCAACTATTGTAAAAATTATGACACCTGCATACTTCACTTTTGTTTTTATTGATAACTTATCCGGTGCAATGCGTGGTGTTGGCGACAGTGTTATTCCAACAATAATAACTGTTATGGGTATTTGTGTGTTCCGTGTATTCTGGATTGTTGCAGTTATTCCATTTAATCATACTTTGGAAATGACAATGTTCAGCTATCCTCTTTCATGGATTATAACTGCTATTACATTTATTTTGTATTATAAATTTGGCAAATGGTTCAAACGTTCTTGTGAAAAGAAAGGCTATATATTGCCACAAAAATAAAAACAGCACTATAAACAAGTGCTCGTTAATGAAATCATTTTGAAAATACTGAAAACAAAAATGGAGTGTATCGAGTTCGATACACTCCATTTATATTTTTAAATTATTTTATCATTGATGCCATTATTTTTCTTATAGGTTTATATAATATAATCATCAATAAAAAATTTGATATACAATGTACAATATCAAACGGTATTCCTGCAACCCACCAATTAAACATCATAGCCGGCCCACCAATAAATAAATATGGTATACTGCAAAGAGCTCCAAAAAACAGCCCAAATAATCCAGATATTATAGCATATAAAATAGCTGAATCTTTTTTTCTAAATATCCAAACGATAATCGCCAACACCGGCCAAGCGTATAAATACATAATCCACCATAATCCAAAGCCATAAACAGCACCTTCTATTATGGTAAAAATCGGAACAACAAATACAACTTTCCACCCCAGCACAAGTGTAAACATTATTATCCAAAAACTTGTAAGTTCAATATTAGGCAAAGCCTGCATTGCTACTTTACAAGCTTCTATTATTGCAACAGACATACCGATAATTGCAATATCTATTGCTTTAATTTTATATTTATCATTCATAATGATTTATTATTCATCTTTAGTGTAAACAAGTTGATATTCATCACCATCTGCAACAGGCTGTTGGTCAGCACCATACATACCGTATTCGCCGTTAACCATAATACTCCAATATGCACCGTTTTCTTCAAAAACAGCTTTTTCACCATTAACTGCAAGAATCATAAGACCATAAGCGCCTTCTTCTCCTTCAATTTCAAGCCCTTGTGCATCTTTGAAAGCATCACTTAAAAATTCTGCATCTGTTTTAACATCGTAAGCTACTGTTTCTTCTAAAGAGTTTACAACTTCTATTTTTATATTTTTTCCACCTTGTTGTGTGTCTGGTTTAAATGCAAAATATACACCTGCAAAAACCAATACAAGAGCAACAACACCCAAAATACCTAAAAGAACTTTTTTATTACTTTTATTTTTCATTTTCTTTTCCTTTCTTTTTCTAAATCAAAAATATCGATATATAAGATATATAATATATTTAATAAATTACTATGTATCTTTAACTTTTTTTAATATAACACACAAACTCGTATAAATCAATTGATATATAATTCAAATTAGATTTTTGCAACATAAGTTACAAAGTTTAGCAAAATATTTTTTTAATCTTATATATTGTTTGAAATATTTCATACATAATGTTATTATATATCTATATAGCATAACATCTGGAGGTTATATTTATGGATTACAAACAGGTATGTGATAGTGCAAGAAAATGTATCGGCCCGTTTTGCAAAGCTTGCTATAATTGTAACGGTATACTTTGTAAAGATAAAATGCCCGGTCCTGGTGCAAAAGGTAACGGAGATGTAGCTATACGCAATTATGAAAAGTGGCAGGAAATCCGAATTAATATGGATACCATATATGAAAAT
The DNA here is from genome assembly GCA_020024185.1 of Oscillospiraceae bacterium. GTDB lineage: Bacteria > Bacillota > Clostridia > Oscillospirales > Ruminococcaceae > RGIG3102. The sequence continues at coordinate 11,492 of JAHHUD010000003.1, forward strand.
TGTGATATAGACACATCGGTAGAGCTTTTTGGCAAAAGATTTGAAATCCCTGTATTTGCCGGCCCTGTTGGTTCTGTAAATTTACATTACGGAGATAAATATACAGATTTAGAATATAACGATATTCTTTTAAATGGCACAAAACAAGCCGGTATAGCTGCATTTACTGGTGATGGCACAAATCCTCTTGTTATGCAATCTGCTGCTGAAATGATAAAAAAATATAATGGTTATGGTGTTCCGACTATTAAACCTTGGAATATAGATATAATAAAAGAAAAGTTTGAGCTTATAAAAGATAGTGGTTGTTTTGCTGTTGCAATGGATATTGATGCAGCAGGACTGCCTTTTCTAAAAAATATGACTCCACCGGCAGGAAGTAAAACCACACAAGAACTGAAAGAAATTATTTCTCTTTCTCCTGCTCCATTTATTGTAAAAGGCATTATGACTGTAAATGGTGCATTAAAAGCAAAACAAGCTGGTGCACACGCAATTATAGTTTCAAATCATGGTGGCAGAGTTTTAGACGGCACTCCTTCAACAGCAGAAGTTTTGCCAGACATTGTAAAAGCTGTTGGAAATGATATGACTATTCTTGTTGATGGTGGAATAAGAACCGGTCTTGACGTTTTTAAAGCTTTGGCTCTTGGTGCAAATGGTGTTGTTATTGCAAGACCTTATGTTGTTGCTGTTTATGGTGGTGGCGAAGAAGGTATAAAAATATACACACAAAAACTTAAATCTGAACTTTGCGATGTAATGAGTATGTGTGGTGCTAAAAAAATAAGTGAAATCAACAGTAGTATGCTGTTTATAAAATAAATCTAAAGGAGATTTTTGAAATGGAAAGTCGTATAGCAGGTAGAATAGCAATTGTAACTGGCGCAACAAGTGGTATTGGCCGTTCTTGTGCAAGAGAACTTGCAAAACTTGGTGTTAATGTGATTGTTACTGGCAGACGTCAAGGCATGCTTGAAGCCGTAAGAATGGAAGTTGAGGCTCTTGGTGCAAAATCAATAGCAGTTGTTATGGATGTAAGTAATTCAAAAGATGTTATGGAAAAAATCAACGCTTTGCCTCCGGAGTGGTCAAATATTGATATTCTTGTAAACAATGCCGGTCTTGCTCGTGGCACTGATAAATTATATGAAAGCAATATAGAGGACTTTGATGAAGTTGTTGACACAAATGTAAAAGGTACTCTTTATATGATTAAAGCAGTTGTGCCTCAAATGATTAAAAGAAACGCACCTGGTGTTGTTATCAACATGGGCTCTGTTGCCGGAAATACAGCTTATGCAGGTGGTGCAGTATACTGTGCAACAAAAGCTGCAATAAGATATATAAGCGATGGTTTGAGAATAGATACTATGGAATCAAGAGTAAAAGTTACAAACATTGAGCCGGGTATTGTTGAAACTGACTTCAGCATTATTCGTTATCGTGGTGATGAGACAAAAGCAAAAGCTGTTTATACAGGCATTGAATCTCTTACTCCTGATGATATTGCACAAACAGTTGCATATATCTGTAATCTCCCTGAAAATGTTCAGATTCCTGAAATTGTAATGACCCCAAACAAACAGGCTGATGCATTAAATAAATTTTATGTAAAATAATAAAAAGAGGAAATTTTATGGCACTTATAGATCAAGTTCGCGGTGAAATGATGGCTGCTCTTAAAGAACGCAACAGCGAAAAGAAAGAAGCTTTATCTGCTTTACTCTCTGCTCTTAAAGCAAAAGCAATTGATAAACGCAGTGATTTAACTGCTGAAGAAGAAATTGCAGTTGTTCAAAGAGAAGTTAAACAGCTTAAAGAAACAATTGAAACTGCTCCTGCAGGGTATGAAGAAATTGCAGAAACTTGCAAACGAAAAATTGAATATTACAGCGTGTATCTTCCAAAACAAATGGATGAAGAAGAAATTAAATCTGTTATTAAATCTGTACTAGACAGTTTAAACTTGCAATCTCCAACAGCTAAAGATAAGGGTATTATTATGAAAAACCTTATTCCACTTACAAAAGGTAAAGCTGATGGTAAACTTGTAAACGAAATTTTATCTTCTTTCTTTACAGAATAATAAAACAGCAGACAGTGAAAAAACTGTCTGCTGTTTTAACATATTTTTTTCTTTTTCATATATTAAAATATACGATATATGGTAATAATTTCTATAAATATATTATTATAGCAAAGGAGAGTTATATGAATAATACAGTTTTTTATAAACCAATATCACCTGAAAATGCAAAAAAAATGCTGGAAGATTTGAGCACATATACTGTTTTAATAGATGTGCGTACAAAAGAAGAATATGACGCAGGACATATAAATAATGCTGTTTTAATGCCACTTGATATGGTGGAGGAAATGGCACATGATATTTTGCCAGACTTATCTCAAGAGATAATTATATATTGCAGAAGTGGTGTTCGTAGCAAAATGGCAGCAGAAATTCTTTACAATTTAGGATATAATCATATCTATGACCTTGGTGGTATACTTGAGTGGCCTTATGAAATAGTAAAATAATATCTTAATAAAAAGCACCTATAAAACAGACAGCAATTAAACTGTCTGTTTTTTGTTTAAAATAAATTTTATACATAAAATATCCATAATTTTATATTATAATATTATGTTCAATAAATCTGTCACTTCTACTTTATTATAGGAAGGTAAAATATGTTACATCTCATTGCACATACTCTGGAGCATAGTTTTATAGATACAATAAAAATTGTTCCATTTCTGTTTATTGTTTTTATTATTTTGGAATATCTTGAACATTCAATGAGCAGTAAAACTATTAAAATTATTCAAAAAAGTGGCAAGAGTGGCCCACTTTGGGGAAGTATTTTGGGTGTTTTTCCTCAATGTGGTTTTTCTGCTATGGCAACCAATCTTTTTTCAAGTAAAATTATAACCATGGGCACGCTTATTGCAGTATATCTTTCAACCAGTGATGAAATGCTTCCAATTATGATAAGCCAAAAATCCAGTGGTACAGAAATTTTTTCAATTATAATTATTAAAGTTATTATTGCTATTATCATTGGATTTATTGTAGATTTGGTTTTTAAACCAAATTCTCCATCAGTTAATCATATTGAAGCATTATGTCATGATGATAACTGTGACTGTGAAAATCATTCCCCTATTTTTTCTGCATTGCACCATACTTTAAAAATAACTTTGATTATTATGGTTGTTTCATTTATTTTAACTTTTGCAATAGAAAGTTTTGGAGAAGATACACTTTCATCTATGGTTCAATCTGCGGGTATATTTGCACCTATTGTTGCCGGTGTTGTTGGACTTATTCCAAACTGTGCATCAAGTGTTATTATCACTCAGCTTTATGTTTCCGGCACGATTTCTCTTGGAACTACAATGGCAGGTCTTTTAGCGTCAAGTGGTATTGGGTGGATAATTCTTTTTCGTTTAAATAAAAATGTTAAAGAAAATTTTAAAATATTGGCTATTGTATATTCATCTGCTGTTATAAGTGGTATATTGATTGACCTATTTAAAATTACAATATAAAAATCAAAAGCGAAGGATAAAATCCTTCGCTTTTTTATTATTAATATCTCAATGGTATTTGTGCATAACTTGTATGCAAAATATGATGTGCCTTTTCTCCACCAGGTGTTCCAAGATATTCTTCATATACACGTTTAATATCTGGATTTTCATGGCTCTTTCTTAAAACATCTTTTTCATCATCAGAATATAATGCTTGTGCTCTTTGTTCAACAAGATTACCAAAGTTTCTCACACTGGCTGGTTGAATTGGCTGTCCACCACCATTTACACAGCCTCCCGGACAAGCCATAACCTCGATAAATTGAAATTCTTCTTCACCGGATTTAACTTTTTCCAAAACTTCTTTTGCATTTTTAAGCCCTGAGGCAACAGCAACTTTAACTTTAATATCTCCAACTTCATAGCAAGCAGTTTTTACACCTTTAAGTCCTCTTACCTGTGTAAATTCAACTTTTTCAAGCTCTTTTCCTGTCAACCATTCACAAGCTGTTCTTAATGCAGCTTCCATAACTCCACCAGTTGCACCAAAAATTGTACCCGCGCCAGTAGAAACGCCCAGAGGATTATCAAAGTCTTCATCAGGCAAGCTATTAAAATCAATACCTGCACGTTCAATCATTCTTGCAAATTCTCTTGTTGTAATTGCAATATCAACATCTGGAATACCTTCTCCTGCTGCACATTGGTCTGCTCTGCCTACTTCAAATTTTTTTGCAGTACAAGGCATAACACCAACAACAACTATATCTTTTGGGTCAATACCCATTTTTTCTGCATAATAAGTTTTTGTTATGGCACCAAACATTTGTTGTGGGCTTTTACATGTTGAAAGATTTGGTATAAATTCCGGATAGAATGTTTCACAATATTTTATCCAACCTGGAGAGCATGATGTAATAATAGGTAATGTTCCACCATTTTTCACTCTATGTATAAACTCTGTTGCTTCTTCCATAATTGTAAGGTCTGCTCCAAAGTCTGTATCAAATACTTTGTCAAATCCCAATCTTCTTAAAGCAGCAACCATTTTGCCTTCAACATTTGTGCCTATTGGCATATTAAAAGCTTCACCAAGTGTTACACGAATTGATGGTGCTGTTTGCACAACAACAAATTTGTTTGGATTTTCCAAAGCTTTCCAAACTTTATCAGTATCATCTTTTTCTACAAGTGCTCCTGTTGGACATACAACTATACACTGACCACAAGAAACACAGCTGGAATTATCAAGGGTTTGTTCATAAGCACAACCAATATGTGTTTCAAATCCACGTTCATTTGCGCCGATACAGCTTACACTCTGTATACTGTTACAAGCTGCCACACATCTTCTGCAAAGAATACATTTGTTATTATCTCTTATCATGTGAACAGCGCTGTCATCTATTTCCCAAGGAATTCTTTCACCTTCATAAAGACGTCCATCTGATACGCCAAAATCTTTGCACATTTTCTGCAATTCACAATTTCCACTGCGTACACAAGTAAGACATTTTTGGTCATGTGTAGATAAAATAAGTTCAAGATTTTGTTTTCTTGCGTTAAAAATTCTCTGGTTTTGTGTTATAACTTCCATACCTTCAGAAACAGGAGTTACACATGAAGCCTGCAAATTTTTTTGTCCTTTAACTTCTACAACGCATATACGACAAGCCCCTATTTCATTTAAATCTTTAAGATAACACAAAGTTGGAATTTCTACGCCAATCTGTCTTGCAGCTGCGAGCACTGTTGTACCAGCTTCTACCTGACAAGGTATACCATTTATTTTAATATTAACTAAGCTCATACTTTTGTACTCCTCCTATTCTTTAACAATTGCACCAAATTTGCAGTTTGCCAGACAAGCACCACATTTTATACACTTTGATGTATCAATTATATGTGGATTTCTTACCTCTCCACTTATTGCTCCTGCCGGACAAACACGTTTACACATTGTACAGCCTTTACATTTATCTTCTAAAATTCTATATTTAAGCAAATCTTTGCACACTCCGGCAGGACATGTTTTATCAACTATATGAGAAATATATTCATCTCTAAAATATCTAAGTGTTGACAAAACTGGGTTTGGAGCAGTTTGCCCAAGACCACACTGACTGTTTTCTTTAATAAAATGACATAGGTCTTCAATTTTATCCAAATCTTCCATTGTGCCATTTCCACTTGTTATCTTGTTTAATAATTCAAGTAATCTTTTTGTGCCAACACGACATGGTGTACATTTTCCACAAGACTCTTCAACTGTAAATTGTAAAAAGAATTTTGCAATATCAACCATACAAGTGTCATCGTCCATAACTATAAGTCCACCTGAACCCATCATTGAACCTATTGCAATCAGATTATCATAGTCAATTGGAGTATCTATAAGGCTTGCAGGTATACAACCGCCAGATGGTCCACCTGTCTGTGCTGCTTTAAATTTCTTTCCGTTTGGAATACCTCCACCTATATCTTCTATAACGGTTCTAAGTGTTGTACCCATTGGAATTTCCACAAGTCCAGTATGTTTTATTTTACCACCAAGTGCAAATACTTTTGTGCCTTTTGATTTTTCTGTACCAATGGAAGAAAACCATTCAGGTCCTTTAAGTATTATTTGAGGGATATTTGCGTATGTTTCAACATTGTTTAGTATTGTTGGTTTGCCAAACAATCCTTTTTGCGCTGGGAATGGTGGTCTTGGTCGTGGTTCTCCACGTTTACCTTCGATTGAGTTTAAAAGTGCAGTTTCTTCACCACATACAAATGCGCCAGCCCCAAGTTTTATTTCTATATCAAAATCAAAACCTGTGCTAAAAATATTTTCTCCTAAAAGTCCATACTCTCTTGCATCATCAATAGCTTTTTGCAATCTTTGTACTGCGATTGGATATTCTGCACGAATATATACATAACCTTTTGTTGCTCCAATTGCATAACCTGCAATTGCCATTGCTTCTATAACTGCGTGTGGGTCACCTTCAAGAATACTTCTATCCATAAATGCCCCAGGGTCGCCCTCATCAGCATTACAGCACACATATTTTTGTTCTGCTTCATTCATCGCAGCAAGTGACCATTTTCTGCCAGTTGGAAATCCTCCGCCGCCTCGTCCACGCAAACCAGAATCTAAAACTGTTTTTATAACTTGCTCTGGTGTCATTTCTGTGAGAACTTTGCCTAAAGCACGATAACCATCGTATGCTATGTATTCTTCTATGTTGTTTGGGTCTATTCTGCCACAATTTCTAAGTGCAACACGCATTTGATTTTTATAGAAATTTGTATTGTTAAGACTTGTTACTATTCCTTCATTTACAGTTTCATCATAAAGTAAACGTGTCACTACACGGCCTTTAAGCAGATGTTCTAAAACAATTTCTTTTACATCTTCTGGTTTTACTCTGCTATAAAAACTTCCTTCCGGATGTACAACTACAATTGGACCTAAAGCACAAAGTCCAAAGCACCCAGTTTTTACAACCTGAACTTCTTCGCTTAATCCTGCTGCTTTTATTTCTTTATTAAATTCATCAATTATTTTTTGTGAGTTTGATGAGGTACATCCCGTACCGCCACAAACCATAACGTGACTTCTGAACATTTAATATACCCCCATTTTATTTTACTTGGTCAATAGTAAATTCAGTAACCGGTATCTTTTTTATAATATGTTGTTCAACAATTTTTTTCACCTTTTCCGGTGTAATACAAACATAGGTTGTCTTTTTATCTCCGTCAATAATTTGCACCATTGGCTCGTACTGACAGTTTCCCATACACCCACTTTGTGAAACCATAACACCGTGTATATCTCTTTTTAAAATCTCTTCATTAAATTTGTTAAGAATATCTCTTGCACCTGCAGCAATACCACAAGTTGCCATTCCTACAATAATATTTACACTGTCATCATGATTTTCACGTGTGTTTACTATTGTTTTCATTTTGTCACGGATATCTTGTAATTCCTGCAAATTCTTCATAGTTCAATAGCTCCTTTTAAGTATTTGTTTATGATTTTCTTCTATATATTGTTTTATTAACTGGATTGTTTTTATATCTGTGAGCAATAAATCTCCTATTTCATTTTTTATTTTTCTTGTGTCACATACAAATTTTTGATTATCTTTTTTGACTGTATACACAAAATCAATTTTTCCGTTCATTTGTATCAACAAAGCCACAGTATCCCAAACTGCTCCAAGTGGAGTATAATCAATATGGTTTGTATCAAACACAGCTTTTATTACTGTACCTTTATTCAGTTCTGATTTTATATCAAAAACACCACCAGTTAATTCTGCTGACTGCTTAAATAATGGAATCCCAAGCCCGATATTTCTCTCAGATTTTGTAGTATAAAATGGATTTAAAGCATTTTTTACTGCGGTTTCATCCATACCATTTCCATTATCTTTTATAGTTATAGTAAGAAAATCATGATTATCAATATCTACTTCAATTTCAATTAAGCTTGCTTGTGCAGTAATTGAATTTTGCACAACATCAAGTATGTTTAAAGATAATTCTTCCATATTTTATCCTCTGTATTTTGCAAGAATTTCATCGATTTCGTTTCCGTCTTCTTTTATTCTTCCGTAAACTTCATCGTTAACTGTAAAAACAGGGGCAAGCCCACAAGCACCAATACATCTTGATGCATCAAGGCTAAACATACCGTCTTGTGTACATTCTCCGTTTTTAATTCCCAATTTTTGTTCTAATTTTTCCAAGATTTTTCCTGAACCTTTTACATAGCATGCTGTACCAAGACATACAGAGATTTTATAATTTCCTTTTGGACTAAGAGAAAATTGTGCATAAAATGTTGAGATACCATAAATCTCTTCCAATGGTCTATTTACACCTTCTGCAACCATTCTCTGCACTTCTATTGGCAAGTAGCCATAAATTTCCTGTGCTTTTTGCAACGCCGGCAGTGCTGCACCAGGTTTATTGCCATTTTCACAAAGCCAGTCTTTCATCTCTTTTTCTTGCTCCGGTGTACCTTTAAAAGGTACTTTTGAAATTTTTTTCATTAGCTTTCTCCTCCTGTATTAATTCCCGTAGTTTTTTATAACAAGTATATGCTTATCTGTAAATTACATCATAAAAACACTTGTTTAATTTACGCTTCATATTTCTATATATAAATTATATCAATATTGCACCAAAAATACTACTGCATATTGAAAACTTTTATACAAAAAAACACATTGATTATGCAAACCTAATTAAAAATATATTTTTATGTACTTAACATTGTTTATTTCATCTATATTTGTTATATTAAATGTAGATTTTGTATATATTAAAAAATTTCCATAGATAAAATCTATGGAATTTGAGCGAGGTTTTTATGAAAATTTCAGAATTTGAAAAAATTTTTAATTTAAAATGCCTATCTTATGGAACAGACAGACAGCTTTCTGGTGGTTTTTGCGGGGACTTATTAAGCTGTGTTATGACAAATGCAAAAGCAGATTGTGCATGGTTTACAGTGATGGGAAATATAAATTCTGTTGCAGTTGCAAGTCTAAAAAAAATTGGTTGCATAGTGTTTTGTCAAGGAATTAACATAGATAAGGAGGCTTTAGAAAAAGCAAAAGAAGAAAATATTTTTGTTTTCTCCACTGATATGACAAGCTTTGAAATATGCGGAAAATTTTATAATTTGATAAAATAAAAACACCTACAATTAGTAGGTGTTTTTTTATTCATATATATTCAAATCTATACCAACTAGTTTCAAATCTTCAAAAAAATTTGGATAACTTTTAGTTATAGCTTCACATCCATTTATTGTTCCACCAAGACGAGAGAGCGCAACTGCACAAGCCATAACAATACGGTGGTCATTCCACCCTGATAATTCTTCACTCGGAGCTGAAAATCCACCATCTATAATCATTTCATTTTGAGTTGCTTGTATTTTACACCCCATTTTGCCACACTCAGTTATCATTGCCTGTATTCTGTCACTTTCCTTAATACGAAGTCTTGATACATTATGTATAACTGTTTTTCCTTTTGAAAACATTGCAAGAATACAAAGTATCGGCCCTAAATCAGGGCAGTTTTTAATATCAATTTCTCTTGATGTAAGATTATCAGCTGATACATTATACTTTCCATTCTCATATAAAATATCACACCCAAAATCTTTTAAGATATTTAAAATTTGTTTATCTCCCTGCAAAGAGTTTTTATCCATACCATTGATGCTAAGTTTTGAGTTGATACATGCCATAACTCCAAAAAAAGCAAATTGAGAAAAATCTCCTTCAACTGTTTCATTATGAGGGAGATATTTTTGATTTCCCTTTATAAAAAGTGTAAAATCATTCTCCCAGATAATCTCAACACCAAATTTTTTAAGCATTTCAATAGTTAGATAGATATAGCTTTTGCTTTCAACCGGTGGCAAAATATTTATCTTTGAATTTTCTTTAAGCAATGGTAAAGTGAACAACAATCCACTTATAAACTGACTGCTTACATTTCCACAAATTGAATATTCATTGGCTTTCAAACAACCTTCTATTTCTATTTTGTCATCATCTTGAGAAAAATATAATCCCAAATCATTAAAAATTTCTTCATATATTTTTTGTGGACGTTTTAGTAAACGATTTTTGCCTTTAAAAATTATTTTTTTATTTGTAAGAGAAAAAAGTGGAATAAGAAAACGCAATGTTGAGCCAGATTCATTACATTGTATCTCATTATTCTTTAGATTATTAAAATCTTTTATTCCATTTATTACAACAAAATCTTTGCCACATTCAATATCTGCACCAAGATTTCTCATACATTCAATTGTCGTAAGTATATCAACTGAATAATCTATATTGGATATAACACTTTTTCCGTTTGCAAGACAAGCACATATAATTGCACGATGTGCCATACTCTTGCTTGGTGGCACTATTACTTCACCACTGCATATTGATGGTTTTATTTCAACTTTCATTATAAATCTCTACCTATAACCTTAGCAATTGCTCTTGCTTTTTCAACAACTTCTTTAAAGTTTTTTGGTTTTAAACTCTGCTGTCCATCACTCCATGCACATTCCGGCTGTGAATGAACCTCTATCATAAGTCCATCTGCACCTGCTGCAACCGCTGCAAGCGACATACTTTCAACAAGTTCCCAGTTGCCCGTTGCATGAGATGGGTCAATTATAATTGGCAGATGTGTTTTCTTTTTTACAATTTGAACAACGCTTAAATCAAGAGTGTTTCTTGTATAAGTTTCAAATGTGCGTATTCCTCTTTCACACAAAATAACATTATTATTACCACCTGCCATAATGTATTCTGCACTCATAAGCCATTCTTCTATTGTACTGCTAAGCCCACGTTTCAATAAAATTGGTTTATCTATTTTGCCAAGTGCTTTTAAAAGCTCAAAGTTTTGCATATTTCTTGCTCCAACTTGAATTAAATCAACATTCTCGACAAATTCATCAATTTTATCTGCACTTACAATTTCGCTTACAATAGGAAGCCCTGTGCGTTTTCTCGCCTCCACCATTGCCATTATACCTTCTTTTCCTAAACCTTGAAAAGTATATGGAGATGTTCTTGGCTTATATGCCCCACCACGAAGCATACTGCCACCAGCATTTTTTATTTCCCTGGCAATATCACAAATCTGCTCAAGCCCTTCAACACTGCAAGGGCCACCAATAACTGCAATTTTTTCTTTTCCGCCAACTTTAACTCCTGCTACATCAACAATACTGTCATCTGGGTGCCAAATTCGGCTTACTTTTTTATATGGTGTACCTATTCGAGAAATACTTTCAACATAAGGGTTGCACATAAGACGTTTTTCATCAATAATAGCTGTTTCTCCAACTACAACAAGCAAATTATAATCTTTACCGTCTATTTGATTTATCTGCATTCCATAATTTTGAAATTTAGTTATAATTTTATTTAATTCATCTTGTGGTGCGTCTTTTTTACAAGTAATTATCATTTATTATATTCACCTTTCACCAATGACTCTATGGCCATTGAATAACCTTTAATTCCACAGCCGGTTATAGTTTTATAACAGGCATCTCTTATATAAGAAATCTGACGGAAGCTTTCTCTTTCTTCAACTTTTGAAATATGAACTTCTACTGTTGGAATATTCACAGCTTTTAATGCATCTAAAAGTGCAATAGAAGTGTGAGTGTATGCTGCCGGATTTATAACAATACCGTCTACTTTACCATAAGCTTGTTGAATTTTATCAACTAAATCTCCTTCGTGATTGCTTTGATAACACTCTATTTCTACTCCAAGCTTTTGTGCTGTTTTATGGCAACTTTCAATAAGATTATCAAAGGTTTCACTGCCATATATATTCTTTTCTCTTATTCCAAGCATATTTATATTTGGCCCATTAATAATCAAAATCTTCATTATATACCTCTAAAAGCTTTTCTATCACATCAGATATTTCTTTGTTGTTTTCTATTATAACACTACTGTATTTTTGATACAAAGGATTTCTTTCCTTTTCCATTTTTTTAAGTGTTTCAAAATCTTTGCTAAGGGGACGGTTTTTACCAATTATCAATTTTTCTAAATCTCTTTTTATAAATATGATTTTACCATTCAAAGACAGTGATTTCATATTTATTTCTCTTTTTATAACCCCACCACCACAGCTTATTACTGTATGATTGGTTTTTGCAATATCCAAGCAAACTTTTCTTTCTATATCACGAAAATAATCTTCATTATATTTTTCAAAAATTTGTGGTATAGATATACCTGCATATTTTTCTATCTCAATATCCATATCGATAAAGTCATAGCCGATAATCTCGCTAAATTTTTTTCCTATGGTGGATTTGCCACAACTTGGCATGCCTATTAAAACTATGTTTTGCTTTTCTTTATATATTTTTTTTGTTAAATCTAATATTACACTTTTATCAATGTTTTTATCTGTAAAAAATTCAACTGCTGAAACTGCTTGTCCAACCAACATTTCAAGGCCACAAATATATGGTATATTTTTTTCTTTTGCACTATAACAAAGACTTGTAATAAGTGGATTATATACCACATCAACAACAAATTGACAGTTTGGAAAATCATCAAGGTCAACAATTTCAGAAAGAATATCCGGATTCATGCCTACACTTGTAGTATTTATTATAACTTGTACATCTTTACGTTTTTTTAATTCTTCATAAGAAATAAACGGCTCTGTCTTGTTCCTGCCAACTTGTATAATCTCTTTTACAAATAAATTTTCACACACAGCAAACGCCGTTTTTGCTGTTGCTCCACTGCCACAAATTGCTACTATTTTTCCCGATATATCAAAATGATTTTCAATCATCATTTTAAGTCCGTCATAATCTGTGTTAGTTGCAAAAAGTTTTCCGTTAATATTTTTTATTGCATTTATTGCACCTATTTTTTTTGCTTTATCATCAATATAATCACAGTATGGTATAACCTTTTCTTTATAAGGGATAGTAACATTTATTGCATCAAAATCTTTTTGTTGCATAAAATTTTCAAATTCTTTGTTGGACAATGGGATTAAATCATATTTATAATCTGCCAACTGCTCATGTATAGATTTTGAAAAACTGTGTCCAAGTTTTTCCCCTATAAGACCAACTTTCATATAAGCCAGCCCTCCCCGTATTTTTCAACAAGCAAATCTAATAACGCCAATGCAACCATACTGTCTATAACCACCCTGGCTCTATGAAAAATTGCAGGGTCGTGTCTGCCGACAAGTGAGATTGTTGTGTTCTCCATTGTTTTAAGATTAACAGTATTTTGTGTTTTAAAAATTGACGGAGTGGGTTTAATCACACATCTTATAATAATAGGCATACCGTTGGATATACCACCGTTGATACCACCATTATTGTTTGTTGTGGTAGTTATATTTTTATTATTTATTTCAAGTTGGTCATTTACTTCACTGCCACGATAATTTGCATAATCAAAGCCAAGTCCAAACTCAACACCTTTTACTGCTCCCACAGAAAAAAGATAATGGCTTATTTGGCTTTCAATTGAATAAAAATACGGTTCACCCACACCAACCGGCATATTCAATACACAAGTTTCAAGTATGCCACCCACACTGTCACTGTCACTTCCAACTTGTTCTATATGAGTTATCATTTCTTTTTCTTTATTTTCATCTAATACGGCAAAATACTTGCTGTTACATATATCAATATCAGTTTTATAGTCTTTAAAATCTCTGTCTTTTATATTTTGGCATTTTTTTATATGTGTACCAATATATATACCTTTATTTCTAAGTATATCAATTGCTATACTTCCGGCTGCAACAATTGGAGCAGTTATTCTTCCTGAAAAATGGCCTCCGCCACGATAATCTTCATATCCGTTATATTTTATATGTGCAACATAATCTGCATGGCTTGGGCGTGGAAGTTCTGGGGTATAATCACCACTTTTTTGAGATTTATTTTCTATTGTAATATGCAAAGGTGTCCCGGTTGTATATCCATTAAAAACACCACTTGTAATTTTAAAATCATCTTGTTCGTGTCTTTGTGTTGAAATATTGCCTTTTGGCTTTCTTTTATCAAGCTGTTGTTGCATAAAATCAGTATTTATATTTATGCCTGCCGGAAGTCCATCAACAATAATTCCGATTGCTTGGCCATGACTTTCTCCATAAAGGGTGATGGTAATATTTTTACCTATTACACTTTTCATAACTTTCTCCCAATGTATTTTTTAAAATGGTCTATTTCTATATTTTCTATATAAGATTTTCCTATCTCATCAACTTTTATTATATCAATTTTATTCCCGCTTGCTTTTTTATCATTTTTTATAAAATTTATACTTTTTTCTGTATCTAAGTTATTTATAATCGGTATTTCCATTTTTTTAAAAATGTTCATAAGACTATTTTTTATTTGTTCATTATCCTGTATATAAAGCATACCGTTTGCAACACACTCTCCATGATAATACTCATTTAGATTATAAGTACTCTCTATTGCATGTCCTATTGTATGCCCATAATTTAAAATTTTTCTTATGTTTTTTTCTTTTTCGTCTTGCTCAACAACTTCTTTTTTTATAAACAGACTTTTTATTATAATTTGCTCAAGATAAATACTATCAACATCAAGTTCATCTGCGTGATTTTCAAAAATTTCAAATAATGACTTATCTTTTATACAGCCAGCTTTTACTGCCTCTACAAGCCCATTATAAAAATGTCTTTTTTCAAGTGTACGCAAAGTTTCAACATCTACAAATACAATTTCCGGATGATAAAAACTGCCAACGCAATTTTTTATACCATTTAAGTTTATTGCAACTTTTCCGCCTATACTGGAGTCTATCTGGGATAAGGTTGTTGTTGGTATTGAAATAAATCTGCAACCTCTTTTATATGTACTTGCCACAAATCCGGAAAGGTCACCGATAACACCACCACCAAGTGCAATAATCAAATCTTTTCTTGAAAAATCCAATTCCAAAAGTTTTTCCAAAAGCATTTTATAGTTTTCAAAGCTTTTTGCAATTTCTCCATGTTCAACCTGAACCAAAACAGCATTTTCAAATTGAAAAAGCACTTTTTCTTTTATAGAATATGGAATATTATCATCTGTTATAATCATAACTTTTCCGTCAAAATCAAAGTAATCTTTTAAATGGGTGTAACAGCCTTTTTCTATAATTACTCTGCTTTTTGCGTCTGTAAGATTTACTGTAAACTCCATATTTATCCTCCATAAAATAAAAAGCATCTTTACCTCAACAAATATCACCTGTGCAAAATTAAATTATTTTAAAAATGCTTTTCAGGATAGCCGAAAATAAAGAATGCCAGATTTTATATTCTTATGTGTATATTACTATTTTTTATATTTTAAATCAAGATATAACAATAAAATATTCAATAAATATGCTATTATAATCTGTATCTATTTCATCTGTATAGTATTACAATCATAGCAATATAAACGATACTATAATTGTGATGATATCAACATTTTAAATTATTTATTTTATCTATTAATATTTTTAAATTTCAGATAACCTTTTTATAATGTAAAAAGTGCAGCCTAAAAAGACTGCACTTTTTTATTATAATTTTTCAATTGCAGTTTTAATTCTGTCAATTGTTCTTTCTTTGCCGAGGATTGCTGCAAGTTCAACACCACCGCCTGGTGTAAATGCTTTACCAGATACAGCAACACGAAGTGGGAATAATACAAGACCGTTTTTAACTTCCAATTTTGCAATAAGTTCAAAAAGTTTTGTATGGATATTATCCATATTCCAATCTTTTTCTTCAATAGCTTCAAGCACTGGAAGAACTTCACTAAGCATTTGTTTTGAATTTTCTTTGTTTGTTTTCATTTTTTTATTTTCAAACAAACCTGTATCATATTCTGGCAATGCGTCAATAAAGTCAACCTGTTCTGGAATGTCGCTTAAAACTTCACAACGTTTTTGCAAAACTGTTGCAAGAAGTGTAAGGTCACAATCTGTTTTTACTGTTTGAGCAATATATGGTTTTGCAATTTTCAAAAATTCTTCAACACTCATATCACGGATATATTCGGCATTAAGATAGCGAAGTTTATCCATATCAAAGATAGCTGGAGATTTTGAAATATTGTGTGGGTCAAATTCTTTAATCAATTCTTCCAAAGTGAATTTTTCTTTTTCACCTTTTGGGCTCCAACCAAGAAGTGCAATATAGTTTAAAACTGCATCTTTAAGGTATCCTGCTGCAATAAGGTCTTCATAAGAAGCGTCACCGTTACGTTTTGAAAGTTTGTGCTGAGCGTCTTTCATAACTGGTGGACAGTGTACATAATCAGGAATATCCCAGCCAAATGCTTGATATAAAAGGTTGTATTTTGGTGTTGATGCAAGATATTCACTGCCACGAATAACAGGATTGATTTCCATAAGATGGTCATCAACAACGTTTGCAAAGTTATAAGTTGGCATACCGTCTTGTTTTACAAGAACTTGGTCATCTAATGTGGAGTTGTCAACTTCAATAACACCATAAACCATATCTGTAAAGCTTGTTTTACCTTCAGGTATTTTCTGTCTTACAACATAAGGCACACCTGCTGCAAGGTTTGCTTCAATTTCTTCTTTAGAAAGATTACGACAGTGGTTGTCATAACCAGTTGGCTGTCCTGAAGCTGATTTAATTTTATTAACTTCTTCAAGTCTTTCTTTTGTACAGAAACAACGGTATGCGTGCCCAGATTCAATAAGTTGGTCAACATATTCCTTATACATACCTTTTCTTTCACTTTGAATATATGGGCCGTAATCGCCACCTACGTCTGGACCTTCATCCCAAAGAAGATTTGTTTCTTTAAGTGTATTGTAAATAATGTCAATAGCACCTTCAACTTGACGGGATTGGTCTGTATCTTCAATTCTAAGCAAGAATTTACCGTTATTAGCTCTTGCTGTAAGATATGCGTACAATGCTGTACGCAAGTTACCAACGTGCATATATCCTGTTGGACTTGGTGCAAATCTTGTTCTGATTTTTCTTTCTGCCATATATATTCTCCTTAAAACATAATGTTGAAAACATAATTATCTATTATATATTATAGGTTGTATTACTTTTTTGTCAATTGAAAATTATCGTTATATATGCTATTATATGCTTAATTCTTTAGCTTAAAATGAAAGGTATATTTTATGGAACATGTAACAGTTATAGCTCCTGCAAAAATTAATTTAAGTCTTGATGTAACCGGTGTTGACGAAAAAGGTTATCACCTTTTGGATATGGTTATGCAGACAATTTCTGTTTTTGAACGCATAACTCTTACAAAGCAGGACAGTATATCAATTTCAAGTAATGCAAAGTTTATACCTACTGATGAAAAAAATACAGCTGTAAAAGCTGCTGTAAAATTTTTTGAATACACCGGCATACAAGGTGGAGTACATATCCATGTAAAGAAAACTGTGCCGATAAAAGCCGGTATGGCTGGTGGCAGTGCTGATGCTGCCGGAGTAATTGTTGGTCTTGATTATATGTATCACACAAAACTTTCTATGACACAGTTGTGTGAAATTGGCCTTATGGTTGGCAGTGATGTGCCTTTTATGATTCACGGAGGGACAAAGCGTGTTCAAGGAACAGGTAATGTCATATTGCCTGCACCTCCAATGCCAAACTGCTATATTGTGGTTTGTATGCCTCAAAAAGGTGTTTCAACTCCTCAAGCATTTGCAAATTATGATAAAATTGGAGTTAAAACAGTTGTAGAAACTGATAAACTTATTCAAGCTATGTCTGATAATAATATTTATGATGTTGCAAAATATCTTGCTAATGACTTGGAAATAGCAGCTCAAAGTGATGCAACCCAACCTATAAAAAAAGAACTTATTGAGCTTGGCGCTCTTGGAAGTGTTATGACAGGAAGTGGCGCTGCTGTATTTGGTATTTTTGACGATGAAAAAAAAGCATTTAAAGCCTCAAAAATTTTGCGTAAAAAAATCAAATCTGTTTTTCTTGCAAACCCTATAAGTTTTGGAGCAAGCGTAAAAAAGAAAAAGTAAACAATTATATTATTAAATTTCAATAAAACAAATCCCCTTATGTATTTATTTTATACATAAGGGGTTATTTTTACATATTATTTTCAATATGTACGATTTTGTTATTTTGAACATAAACTCTTGGAACACGTCTTTGTACTCCGCAAGATATTTCATAGTTTATTGTATTTGTTTTTTGTGCAACAACATTAAAGCTTGTTTTATCTGTGCCACCCATAGCAATAACTTCATCACCAACTTTAACACTGCCAAAAGATACATCAAGCATACATTGGTCCATACATACTGCCAAAAGTGGATAGTATCCACCATTAATTTTCATAACATAGTTTTTATCTTTTAACATTCTAGGCAGTCCATCTGCATATCCAATAGCAATAGTTGCGATTTTCATTTTTCTGTCTGCACAGAAATTTATACCATAACCGAGATACTGACCTTCATTGATAGTTTTAACATGAGTAACTATAGTCTTAACTTCCATTGCCGGTAAAAGATTACAGCCACTTATTTCTTCTGATGGATTTTCTCCATAAAGTATTATACCTGCACGCATTACATTAAAATTTTTGCCAAGCTTTCTGAGAATACCGGCAGAGTTTTGTCCGTGAACAATTTTAAAATTAAACCCGTATCTTGTAAGATATTCATAAGTTTCATCAAACAATTCAATCTGTTTTTCTGTATATTTAATTTCTTTTTCTCCAAAGCTGTCTGCCACCGGAAAATGCGTAAATATTCCGTTAAAGCGTAAATTTGTCAAACGACGAAGTTCTTTCATCTGTAATAAGGCATTTTCCTTATCTCCAACAAGGTCAAAACCAATTCTTCCCATACCGGTATCAAGTTTTAAATGACAATCTATAGGATATAAACTGTGTTTTTGCAATTCTTTTGCATAAGCCAAGCTATGCACACATTGTGTAAGCTGATTTCTTGAAAGCTGGGTTGCAAGCTCAGGGCTTGTGTAGCCCAAAATAAGTATTGGCAATTTAACACCGTTATTTCTTATTTCCATTGCCTCTGTAAAGCAGGAAACAGCTATGCCATACGCACCCATTTCTTCATATATTTTTGCAAGATACTTTGCCCCATGACCATAAGCATCTGCTTTTAACACAACATAGAATGGTTTATTAAAGCTATTTTTTATAAAATTATAATTGTTTTTTATCGCATCTATGGAAATCTCTGCCCAACAGTGTTTTTCTGTTAATCCCATAGTATATCACTTCCTTTTATATTTTATTTTTAAGGCCCCAGCCGTCCAAATCCTTTTTCTGAAATGCGTTAAGGCTTTTTTGACGGAAAGATGTATCTGTTTTGCATCTCTCTATAACAAAATTTTTCATATTTTGTCTGTTTGTAACTCCATCTGCCGGACAAGCAGATTTTACAATTGGCAACTGAGCTTCATTTACTGCTCTTATAACGTCTTGCTCAATTGCTAAAACAAAAGGACGTATCATTGTAATATCTTTTATAGAAAGGTATGTAACAGGGCTGAATGTTCCTATTCTTCCCTCATTCCACAAGTTCATATAAAATGTTTCAATAGCATCATCAAGATGATGTCCAAGTGCAATTTTATTGCAGCCCAACTCTTTAACAACATCATGCAAAGCACCTCTGCGCATTCTTGCACATAAAGAGCAAGGGTTTGTTTCCTTTCTCTGTTCAAAAATAATATTGCCTATATCTGTGCGTTTTATAACATATTTTATATCATGCTCTGCAAAAAGCTTTTCTAAAACAGAATAATCTGTATCTTTGCCGTCAAAACGAGGGTCTAATGTAACAGCTATAACCTCAAAATCTATATTGATGTAATTTTTCAGCTTTCTTAGTGCAATTGCAAGTGCAACGCTGTCCTTTCCCCCAGAAACTCCAACACAAACACGGTCGCCGTTCTGTATCATATCATAACCTACAATCGCTTTTCTTGTAAGTCCACAAAGTCTTTGAAAATGTTGTGACATATCTACTCCAATTTATTATATATCTAAGTTTTAATGTTTTTTTGTAAATTTTTGTGTAAGTAATATAAAAGCTTTAAAATAAAGCTTTTATGGTTATAGTATTATATATGTTTTATAAAATTAAAACAAGTCTTTTTGATAATTTGCCAATCGAGAAAACAAGAGAAAACAAGAGTAATTATACAGTATAAACGAGATAATTTAAATATAGTTAATTTTTTTATCAAAATCAATTGACTTTTATATTTTGT
This sequence comes from Oscillospiraceae bacterium, assembly GCA_020024185.1. GTDB lineage: Bacteria > Bacillota > Clostridia > Oscillospirales > Ruminococcaceae > RGIG3102. The sequence goes on from JAHHUD010000003.1 coordinate 31,856, forward strand.
ATGGTATACTAGAACATGCCTTTAATAAGGCTTTTTAATTTGAAAAAAATTGTATATATTTAAAATTTTATCAGGAGGATTATCATGAGTACATTTCTTCAGAACCCTACAAAAGTAGAACGTAAATGGTACGTGATTGATGCAGCTGGCAAACCACTTGGTCGTGTTGCTGCAAAAGCTGCTGTTCTTTTGAACGGTAAACACAAAGTAACATACACACCAAACGTAGACTGCGGTGACCACGTTGTTATCATCAACTGTGACAAAGCAGTTTTGACAGGTTCAAAACTTGACAATAAATTCCACCATCACCACACAGGTTGGATTGGCGGTATGAAATCCGTTAACTACCGTACATTGATGGCTACAAAATCTGACAAAGCTATGTACCTTGCTGTTGAAGGTATGTTGCCAGGCAACAAAATCGGTGCAAAAGCTATGACAAGACTCAGAGTTTACAAAGGTGCAACACATGAACAAGCTGCACAGAAACCAGAAGTTATTGAACTTTAATTTTTAAGGAGGATAATTACTATGTACGAAACAAAAGCATATTTTTACGGTACAGGCCGTCGTAAATCTTCCGTAGCAAGAGTTAGAGTTTACAGCGGTAACGGCAAAATCACAATCAATGGCAGAGATATCGACGATTTCTTTGGTCTTGAAACACTCAAACTCATCGTTCGTCAGCCAATCACACTTACAAACACAGCTGACAAATTTGACATCGTTGTTAACGTAAACGGTGGTGGTGTTTCTGGTCAAGCTGGCGCTATCCGTCACGGTCTTTCCAGAGCATTGCTCCAATACGATGAAAATCTTCGTCCAGAACTCAAAAAAGCAGGCTTCTTGACAAGAGACCCACGTATGAAAGAAAGAAAAAAATACGGTCTCAAAGCTGCACGTCGTGCACCACAGTTCAGCAAGAGATAATCTGCTATTCAAACCGTATCAAAATGGTTCAAAAACCTCGGAAAATCCTATTTTCCGAGGTTTTATTATATCTAAAAGTAATCTGATGTTAGTTAACTTAATTTGGAGAAACGAGAGCCGTTTTCACCCAATTTTTATCAGTTAATATATAACAGTGCTGTATTTAAATAATATTTAAATTTCTTATAACTACATCATTATATTTCAATTTATCTATAAATAATACAAAAAATAAAAGCGACCAACTTTTACAGTTGTTCGCTTTTTTTGCTGATAGTTTATTTATTTTTTAAATAATTATTGCAGTGACTTATATTTAGTCATAACTATTTTGTTTGTATATCAATTTTACCAGAAGAACTATTTATCGTTAGCATAGAGTTATCGTTAGGTAGATTAAACTCAAATCCTTGGTTTTGACCACAATAGTTTATTTTTCCATAACTCTTTGCAGAAATTCCGGTAACAGGTGTAATAACTTCTATATCTCCTGATATATTGTTTATTTCAATATCCTTTATTGTATCAGTAGTAAGTTCGCAATCGCCAGACACTGTATCAATATCTACATATTCAAATGAGCCCTCAAAAGATATATCTGCAGATTTACCAGAAGCTGTTGATTCTATTATATTAGATTTTATAATATCAATATCACCTGACACAACTTCACAATCTACTTGTTCAGCTGTAACTCCAGTTAGACTTATATCTCCTGATACGCTATTTAATGAAGCTTTACCAATTGCCCTTTCATCAATCTCTATATCTCCGCTAACAGTGGATAGGTTTATATTGTTCAAATCTATAGTATTTGGAACTGTAATATATATAATATGTTCCTCATTATCAAGTTTAAAGCGCCTTCCAATTCTTTTGTCAATCCCTGTAACAAAATAAAATGTTCCATCAACAACTTCGGCTTTCTCTATCTTTTCTCTATGGTGTAATTGATAAGAAATTGAAAAATTATCTCCGTTTTCAATTATTATATCAGCAGAAATTGCATCAACCACTAAATTATTAAATTCGTCCAATTTAATTTCTTTTGTTTGTACTGAGCCTATTGTTTGTGTATCTTCGTCATCCAAAAAAAATGCTACGCCTGTTAATACTGTTCCAAAAATCAGCAATGAAGTTAAAACTATAATTATTTTTTTAATCATTTTTTTCTCCTTTTTATAGTATTAGTCAACGCAATCGTGACAAGTTTGATTATATATTTTACTCCCAAAAGAAGCAAAATAGTAATTAGACAAGTAATTGAAATAAGAGCTAAAGAACCACCAAATGTTTTTAACCACAAAATTGGAGCAAAAGGAAAGATAAAGGTAAATGATTTTATAAAGAGTGCTATTCCCACTCCACCTAATGCAATCAAAGTTACTCCTATTGAAAAAATAATTGCTACAGAAGATACCAAAAAAGCAAATCCAATAGATAAAATAATTATCAGTATTGGAAAACTAAACGGCAGTGTACATATTCCTGCAACAGCAAGTGTAAAACCTTTTATAACCTGTGTTTTTTTACTATCTTCCTGTGTAACTTGTTTTGTGGCTGATTCTGCATATATTTGCGCAGCAAGACCATGAGGAGTGCCAAAATGATTTACCATCTGATTATATTCTGTCAATCCGGCTTCAGTTGCGTATTCCATATAAAAATTAACCGCATGCTCTCGTTCATTTACCGGTAATCGTTTAAGACAAGCCTTTAATTCGTCAAAATATTTATCAATTGTCATTTTCATCACCTTTTTCCAATAAATTATCAATATTTTTTTTGAATTCATTCCATTCTAGAATATATTCATTTAATGTTTTTTTACCATCCTCAGTTAACCTATAATATCTACGATTTCTGCCCTGATAAGGGACATCATAAGTAGATAAAAAGTTATTTTTCTCTAAACGTTTTAAAGCTGGATACATAGCTGTCTCCGATACATCAAGAATTTTTTTTACCTCCTGAGTAACAACATATCCATATTCATCTTTATTTTTTAGTGTACTGAGGACAACAAAATCTAAAATACTGCCCCCGATTTGAAATCCCATTTAATCACCACCATTTACTGTTTTGTTTATCATATTATAAATCAAATAATATAATAAGTCAATAAGTAATGTATGTTAAATATTTATTATCAATATTACAGATATCAAATATTACAAATAATATGCTATTTATTTATAGTATCATAGTAAAAATATATACCATCAAGATTGTATAAACGCTGTTTTTATAAATTTAACAATTAACACAAGTTATATATATTGGCTACAATACTTTATTTTTTTACATAATTTGACATTTTCAATGATTATACGTTAAATTCACATGAATATATTATAAATTACATACAATTTTTTTATTATATATTACAAATTTCTCCAAAATAGTGTATAATAGTAATAAATAATCTAATTTGGAGTTTATACAATAAAGTTTTTAATAATATGTTTATCATTTTCTAAAAGTTAATATTTTCTTGCAACCTCCAATTAGAATTTTAGTAAAAAAATATTTTTAAATGAGAGGAGTTCCCATGAAAAACTTAAAAGTTAAAAACAAATTACGCTTGTGTTTTGGTGTTATTATTGCACTTACATTTGTTATCGCTGGATTATCCTTATTTGGTATTAACCAATTAAAAACTCAGGCAGATACTATTGTAGACAAATCCCTTCAAAACACAGACTGCGTTTGGAGAATAAGAAGGAACATATTGTCTGAATCAAGATACTATATGTTATCCCTTATTGAAAATGATACTTCCAAAATTCCACAATATCTTGAGAAGGCTTCTGTTGAATCTAAAGAAAATTCTGAACTTTATGAAGCCTATAAATCTAATGCTGATGTTGACCAAAGTAAAATTGATGCATTAGATGCTACACTCGCATTAGACAAAGAATATAAAAATAAATTTTATACCTTAATAAATTCAAACTATGAGGGTGCTAAAATGGATGCTTATGACCACTACATGAATAATCTTTACCCTTTAATAGACCAACAAGCTGCCATTTTAGCTGAAATAGGTAATGAACAAATAACTTTGGCAAAAAATCGAATTGACCTAGTTAATAAAGTATACCTAGGGGTTATGATTATCGTTTCTATAACAGTTATTGCTGCACTTATCATTACTTTTATTCTCATGTCTGGGCTTTCAAAAGCTATTCTTATACCACTTGAACAAATTGAAAATGCTTCAAATGCACTTTCTCAAGGCGATTTTAGCGTTGATGTTAATTATGAAAGCAACGATGAATTCGGTATAACTTGTGATAAAATAAGATACAGCTTTGGTGAACTTAAACGTATCATAACTCGTACAGCTGAAACTCTCGGTGAAGTTGCAAATGGTAACTTTGCGGTAGATACAACCTTAAATTTCCCTGGTGAAATGAAGGGTATTGAATCTGCTGAAGTTGCTTTGGTTAAGAAAATGAACAACTTCTTCCAAGAAATCAAAGGTTCTGCTGACCAAATCAACTCTGGTGCTGACCAAGTTGCTTCTGGTTCACAAGCTTTGGCACAAGGTGCAACAGAACAAGCAAGTAGTTTAGAAGAATTATCTGCCTCTATCACAGAAATTTCTAACAATGTATCAGAAAATGCTCAAAATTCAAGAAAAGCAAACGAACTTGCAACCATATCTGGCGATGTTGCAGCATCAACACTTAAAGATATGCAGGAAATGCTTGCTGCTATGAATGAAATTTCAAACTCTGCTGAAAACATTAGCAAAGTTATTAAAGTTATTGACGATATTACTTTCCAAACAAACATCCTTTCTCTCAATGCTGCTGTTGAAGCTGCAAGGGCTGGTGCTTCCGGCAAAGGCTTTGCAGTTGTTGCTGATGAGGTAAGAAACCTTGCTCAAAAATCATCTGATTCTGCAAAAGAAATTACTACATTGATTGAGGGCACAATAATGTCTGTAAAACAAGGCGAAAGCATTGCCCATAAAACACATGATGCATTTAATGAGTTAATTTCTACAATGAAGACTGCAATTTCTACAATTAATCAAATTGCATCTGCTAGTGAAGAGCAAGCAAACAGTATTCAGCAAATCACTATTGGTGTAGACCAAATTTCTGCTGTTGTTCAAACTAACTCTGCAACAAGTGAAGAAAGTGCTGCTGCTAGTGAAGAGCTTTCAAGCCAAGCTAATATGCTCAATTCTTTGGTTGGTCAGTTTAGACTCAGCTCTGAATATGGTGAATTTTAATTCACTATGTAGTTTACATAAATATATTTTAAGTTAAATATATCATTATCATTTGTACACAATAATACACTGTTACAATATATTTCAAATTTCCACATAAAATTCATCATTTTTCTCATTGACATTGAATAAAAAAGGATATATATTTGTATTGATATTACTATATATAACTAGGAGGACACTATAATGTCGAGAGAGTCTATTCTTGAAGAAGTTTTATTAAATCTTTATTCTTACCTTTATATAGATGATGACGGTAGCATTACAGAAAACACAACATTTAAAGAACTTGAAATGGACGATGAAGAAATTATTGATTTTGTTGTAGACTTTGAAGACACTTTTGAATGTGTATTAAGCAGACAAGCAAAAGATTATCAAACAATAGGTTGCCTTGTTGATGCAATTTGCGATGCTATAAATGAATAATATAAACACCTGTCATAACATGGCAGGTGTTTCTGTTTTGAAATATTTAAATATAGTGTCATAAATATAATTATTTTATATAAATTTTTAATGCAATTTTTTTTAAAATGGTGTATTATAGTATCATTGTCTAATTTTGAAAAATCTTTATATTATAAAAAATCTCAAAATTAAGATAAACAAAATAAATATCGAATAAGTATATTTGGGGAGTATTTTTTATGAAATCGGTTTTATTAATTGGTTTGGGTAGATTTGGCCGTCATGCTGCCAGAAAGCTTGACCAGCTCAATCATCATGTTATGGCAATAGATAAAGACGATAAGCTTGTTGATGCTGTTCTTCCTTATGTTACAAATGCCCAAATTGGTGATGCTACAAATGAAGAATTTCTATCTTCTCTTGGTATAAGAAATTTTGATGTTTGTATTGTTGCAATTGGTGATGATTTTCAAAGCTCATTGGAAATTACATCTTTGCTCAAAGAACTTGGAGCTCAAAAAGTAGTCTCAAGAGCTGCAAGAGATGTACAAGCTAAATTCCTTTTACAAAACGGTGCTGACCAGGTTATATATCCTGAAAAACTGCTAGCAAACTGGACAGCAATAAAGCACAGTGGAGACCATATTATTAACTTTATTGACATTGATGATTCTCACGCAATATTTGAAATTGCAGTACCAGATTCTTGGGATGGAAAAACAATAGCAGACCTTGATATAAGAAATAAATATAATCTTAATATTATGGCATTTAAACATGGTCGAACAATGACAGTTAATATGAATTCTGAAACTCGTTTTGCAAAAGGAGATATTATCCTTGTTATCGGTGAAATTAAAGATGTGCAAAAATGTTTTCGTGCAAAATAATCACTTATAATTTAAAATCGTTATTTATATAAATATATTATAAATTATATGCCAGTCTGTTTAGACTGGCTATTTTATTTAAAAAGATATATAATAAAAAACAATAATAAAAATCATATAATAAGTCTGTGCAACTGCCAGTTGACAAATTTCCAAGACTGATTGGTAGTGCTACTATACAATATTTGGTATATTTTATCCATAACAAAATCAGTGTTTAGGAGGAATATTTTATGATACTTGCTGATAAAATTATATATCTAAGAAAAAAAAGTAATTGGTCACAAGAAGAGCTTGCACAGCAACTTAATGTTTCAAGACAATCTGTTTCAAAGTGGGAAAGTGGATTATCAATTCCAGACCTTGATAAAATAATAAAGTTAAGCCAAATTTTTGGTGTTTCAACTGATTATCTTATCAAAGATGATATAGAAGAATTGCCAAAATCAAATCAGTATTATGAAGCAGAAATTATCACTGAAGAAGATTATCCAGAATGTACAAGTATATCTCTTGAACAAGCAACAACTTATATGTCATTTATAGAGCATTCTGCAAAATATATTGCAATGGCTATTTCTTTATTTATCTTATCTCCTATACCTCTTATATTTTTAGCTCAATATGCAGAAACTGCAAATTCAAAAATAACAGAAGATTTAGCAGTAGGATTAGGCACTTCTATACTTTTGTTTTTTATTATTGTTGGTGTTGCAATTCTTATTGTATTTGGATTGCAAGCTTCAGAATGGGAATTTATAGAAAAAAATCTTTTAAATCTTGAATACGGAATTTCCGGTATTGTAGAAAAGAAAAAGCAACAATATAAAAAACAATTTTCTATTTCTATCACAAGTGGTGTAACACTTTGTATTTTAGCTGTGATTCCATTATTGGTCGTAACAGGGTTTAACCCAAGTGATATGACAGTAATTATTTTTGTAAATATCTTACTTTTATTAATATCTATTGGAGTATTTTTAATTGTAAAAGCTTGTATAATAAATTCTTGCTATAACAAATTGTTACAAACAGGTGATTACACAGCAAAAAATAAAATTTTTAATCACAATATTCAAGCTATTACAACAATTTATTGGTGCAGTATAACAGCTCTTTATCTTTATATTAGTTTTACACAGTATAATTGGGATAAAAGTTGGGTTGTATGGCCAATAGCAGGTGTTCTATATGCTGTTTTAGTGAATATAGTAAAACTTATTTTAAAACGAAAATAATAGAAATTATTATTAAATAGCAAAACTTTAAACATAAAATACATTTAAATTTTATTATAAAAAACATATAAAATAAAACAGCATGTTTTTATTCATGCTGTTTTTATTTTTACAAATATTATTTAATTGTGTAATAGTTACCTTTTTTAATAACTGATAAAGAATAGAATTTTCTGCAAATTTCTGCAAATTCTTCTGTATCTTTAACCCCGGCAGTTTCAAAGCAAGAATGCATCGCCAACTGTGGAAGTCCAACATCAACAGTATTAAGTGCAACATTTGTATTTGAAATATTACCAAGTGTTGAGCCACCTAAAATGTCAGAACGGTTTGCAAAACTTTGAACCGAAGCCCCTGCTTGACATACAATTTCTTTAAATATAGCATTACTTACTGCATCAGTTGTATATTTCTGATTTGCATTATGTTTAACAACAATACCCTGGTTAATAAAAGGTCTGTTTGTAACGTCAGCAATAGATACGTTATTTGGGTGCACTGCATGTGCATTGTCAGCAGAAATCATAAATGAGTTTGTCAACGCTCTAAGATAATATTCATTATCAAATCCAAGGCTAGAATTTATTCTAGTAATTGTATCATAGAGTAATGTAGAAGCTGCCCCCTGTTTTGTACCGCTGCCAACTTCTTCATTATCAAAAACAGCAAGTACTGCTATACTATCTGATTTTTCAGAGTTAACAAATCCGTCCATAGATGTATAAACACATTGCAAGTCATCAAGCTTACCTCCACCTATGTATTCTCCATCTACACCCATAAAGCAAGCAGATTGTCTTACATATAAGAATAAATCCTTTCCAACAACATCTTCTTGTTTTACTCCAATTGTGTCTGCAATAAGTTTATCAAACTGACCTTTTTTTGTAATATCACCAAAAAGAGGAAGCATATCAGTTTGTGGATTAAATTTCTTGCCATCATTAGCACTTCTATCCATGTGGATAGCAAGGTTTGGAATAATAAGCAAGTCTTTATCAACATTAACAAGTTTTGTTGTAAAAGAACCATTTTCTTTAACAATAACTCTACCAGCAACAGAAAGTGGTCTGTCAAGCCAAGTTGACATTATCATACCGCCATATCTTTCTGTGTTTAGAGATACATATTCACCGGCTTGTATAAGTTCACCATTTTCCTTAATTTTAAAAGTTGGGCTGTCACTGTGAGAAGCCACTATATTAAATCCAACATAATCATTTTCTGGAATTTTAAAAGCTATAACAGAAGAATCATTTCTTGTAACAAAGTATTTACCACCTTTTACAATATTCCATTTATCACCTTCATATATTTCTGTAAAACCATTTGATTTAAGAACGTCTTTAACATTTTCAACTGCATGAAAAGCACTATAACTTTTATTTAAAAATTCAATAAGTCCTTTTGAAACTCTTTTTTCCATAATTATCCGTCCTTTATTATATAAAATTACTTATACAGATAACTATACGCTTTACAGTATTTATTGTCAATTGAGTATTGTAAAAAATAACCTGCCAAACAAAGTTAAACAGCAGGTTAAAATTAAATTACATATGTTAAGTAAAATCAGTCATTAAGTCCAAAGCTTATATTTAAAGCATCATTAAGTTTTTTAATATCTTCATTAGAAAGTTTTCCGGTTTTTTCTCTCAATCTTTTTTTATCAATAGTCCTTATCTGTTCAAGTAAAACAACACTGTCTTTTGCAAGCCCACAACTTTCTGCTTTTACTGATATATGTGTTGGCAAACTTGTTTTATCTTGTTTTGATGTAATAGCAGCTGCAATTACAGTTGGAGAATGTCTGTTTCCAATATTATTTTGCACAATAACAACCGGTCTTGTACCTCCCTGTTCACAACCAACAACTGGGCTCAAGTCTGCATAAAAAACTTCCCCACGGTTTATTTCCATATTTTACACTCCTTTATATTTTATGGTAAAAAATTTTTCTTGATATTATTATTCACAAACATAATAAATTTTATACAAAAAGCCCTCTCTATTTTTAGAAAGGGCTCAGTATTTTTATTCAAAATCATTTACATCTGCTTTATCTTTAAGAAACTTTGCAATATCCATAACAAAAGGTGGTAATGGTGTTCCTATGTCATTGATATTTTCCAAAATGCTTATAATTTCATTAAACAAAAGCCAAAAAATAACTGCCACAGAAACAAGACATTTAAATTCTATGGTAATTCCAATTGTATTTCCCATTATAATCAAACAGTAATCCAAAATATAACCAATAGCCACCAAAAGCCACATACAAACTTTTTTGGCAATTCCTCTAAACCCTTTGTTGCTGTTCACAGCCTCCCCTCTATAAGCTGAAGCTGCAATTCCGGTAAAATAATCAACTATATTTGTACCAACCAAAATATAAAAAGGTATTGCCATTATTCCAAGCAGACTGTTTAATGCTGTTAAACAACCTACAACCACAATTTTTATTTTATCTATAAATTTCACATTACTCCTCCACAATAATTTTATTTATATCTTCTAATTTTTTTGATAACTTGCTATTGTATATCCTTAGATTTTCTTTTTCTTTTTTCAAAATATCAATATTATTTTTCAATTTTTGGTTTTCATCCTTAACTTGTTCATAGTCAATTGGTTCTTCATAAATCTTATATGGAATACCAAGTGCATTACAGTCTGTCATAATATAGCATTGGTCTCCCGCAGAAGCATATCCAGTTATGATAAATCCGTCTTTTACTTCTGTTTGAATACCTAGACCATTGATTTTTATTACAAGCTTTTTAACATCACCTGCACTAGCAAAACCAATATACATTCTACAAGGTTGATTAGACAATGGTTTCATCACATCTTTAATTTCTGTATATTCACCATACAGTACATTTTTATCTATATTTCCATTATAGCCATAATCAGAACCATTGTTTGCAGCATACTGCCATAAATAGCATTTTCTATCCGGTTTAGATAAACCCGGTCTTGCATACCAAATATATAAGTCAGGATTATTGTCAAAAAATACTTGCCCATAAAATCTATCCCAATAATCTTTATTAGTATAAACTCCGGCTTTATAGCCTCTTTCTTTAACACGATTACAAAATGCAAGCGTTAAATCACGTACAAGTTTTGGAGTAGTAACAATACCTCTTTTTGCGTTATAGTCAGCTGAAAAATATTCATAGTCATAAAAAATAGGCATCTCAACTTTTTTGTTATTCATTCCGTATTTTTCAAGAGTATCAATACAAAAGTTTGCTTCTTCAATAGCTTCTGCAATTGTACCTGCGTATGACGCATGATAAATACTATTTTTTAATCCGTATTTTTCAGTATCTTTAATATATCTTGAAAAATGAATATCTTCTGTATATGTTCCAAAAGATGAACGCA
>JAHHUD010000030.1 GCA_020024185.1 Oscillospiraceae bacterium
TAGGAGTAGGAGAGGAGAATTTAACAGAGAAGTCTGTTCCGGTAAAAACTGAAACATATTTTTTAAATCTAAGATGCTTACCTAAAAATATATTTGCGAATAGATAAACAGCTTTTATAGGTGGCAAACCATGAGCGATAATCAAAGTTAATTGTCCACTGTTTCTATCTTGATTTGGCGCAACTTTTATTCCGCCACCAAAAGATTTGCCTTTGTTTGTGATGGCAAGAATAACATTTTTAAAATGATACTCTTGACCGTTTGCAACAACAATAGCATCACGAAATTTATATTTAAATAAAATACTTTTTAAAGCGATTATTCCATAATTTATATTTTTTCTTCCATTAGATTTTTGACGGTTTGCTTCAACGCAAACATATGCATCTACACCAAGAGAAACACTGTCAAAAAATCTTTTCTGTACACCATTGACGGTCGCAACTGGTAAATTTGTTATATATTTTTTTATATCAAAAGGATAGGAATATTTTTTAACTCCAAGGTCGTGTGCAAAATCATTGCCACTGCCAGAAACAAAAAATAAAATATCTTGTTTTATATAGCATGGGTCTATGTTGTTAACAAAACAATTTAAAGTTCCGTCTCCGCCGGAAATAATAATTTTATCTTCAAGCGGAATATTATTAAAAAAATCTTTATAATTTTCTATGTCCTCTAAATTATGATAAACAAGATTATTATTTTTTAGTATTTCATCAAGCCTATGAGCTTCTTTTTCTCCGTTATTACTTTTTGATAACCGATTAAAAAGAATATGATATGTATACATTACTGTGCCTCTTATATCAATTTAATTTATTTATCCTTTGAAAGTATACCATAATTATATAAAATAATAAAGAGATTTTGAAAATATGATTTAAAGTATTATATAAATGAGTAAATTATACAACTTCTTGATATATAAATTTGCATTTTAATATAATAATATATTGTACAAAATATAAAAAAGCATAAGTTTATATATTTTAATATAAGATTAATTAAAATATTAAAAAGTGTTGACAAAATAGATTGATTAACATATAATATTAAAGTCGTGTAAAGCAAAAAAACTTTACAGAAAAGGAGAGGTACATGTCAAAGAATTTAGAGATGTCATATTTACTGGATTTTTATGGTAATGTATTAACAGAAAAGCAAAGAGATATGATGCAACAATATTATAATATGGACCTTTCACTTTCAGAAATTGCAGATAATTTTGGCATAACACGTCAGGGTGTAAGAGATTCAATTAAAAGAGGAGAAAATGTTCTCACTGAATTAGAAACTCAAGTTGGATTTGCAGAAAAATACCGTATTATTATGGATGGAATGAACAAGATAAAATCCTGTGCACAAATTATTGCTTTTAACAACTCGTCTTCATACACAACAAATGATGATATAAAAAAATCTGCAAATGAAATTATGAAAATAATTGATAATTTGTCAGAACAGGAGGGCTAGTATGGCATTTGAAAGTTTAACTCAAAAGCTTACCGGTGCTTTCAAAAAACTTAAAAGCAAAGGTAAACTTACAGAACAAGATATTAAACTTGCAATGAGAGAAGTACGTATTGCTCTTTTAGAAGCTGACGTAAACATCACAGTTGCAAAAAACTTTATAAATACTGTAAGTGAAAGAGCCATGGGTGCAGAGGTTATGAGTAGCCTTACACCAGCTCAGCAAGTTATAAAGATAGTAAATGAAGAGCTTATAGCTCTTATGGGACCAGAAAATCAAAGAATTAAATTTGCTAATAAAGGCCCAACAGTTATTATGATGTGTGGGTTACAGGGTGCTGGTAAAACAACACACTGTGCAAAAATTGCAAAAATGTTTGCAAAAGAAGGACATAGACCATTAATTGCTGCATTGGATATTTATCGTCCGGCAGCTATTGAACAGTTGGAAATTGTTGCAGGTCAAGCAAATGTTCCTGTATTTCAGCTTGGTAAAACAGAGCCTGCTATAATTGCAAAAAAAGCATATAATCAAGCAAAAGACTATGGCAACGATATTCTTATATTGGATACAGCAGGTCGTTTGCATATTGATACTCAGCTTATGGAAGAGTTGCAGGAAATTAAGCAGACAATTGATGTAACTGAAACATTACTTGTTATTGATGCTATGGCTGGTCAAGACGCAGTAAACGTTGCAAAAGAATTTAACGAAAAAATCGGTCTTGATGGTGTAATTGTTACAAAACTTGATGGTGATACTCGTGGAGGTTCTGCACTTAGTGTAAAATCAGTAACAGGTAAACCAATTAAATTTATCGGTACTGGTGAAAAACTTGATGACCTTGAAGTTTTCCACCCAGACAGAATGGCAAGCCGTATACTAGGTATGGGCGATATGCTCTCACTTATAGAAAAGGCTGCTGAAGTTACTGATGAAGAAACAAGCAAGAGAACAGCAGAAAAATTTAAGAACAATAAATTTGACTTAAATGATATGTTGGAACAACTTAAACAAGTTAATAAACTTGGTGGCATAGGCAGTATGCTGTCAATGATTCCTGGCGCTTCCTCACTTAAGAGTGAAGATGAAGAAAAAGCAGAAAAGGAATTAAAAAGAGTTGAAGCTATTATCAATTCTATGACCAAAAAAGAAAGAGAAAAACCTTCTATCATTGACCCAAAACGCAAAAGAAGAATTGCAGCAGGTTCAGGTACAACTGTTACAGATGTAAACCGCTTGCTTAAACAATTTGAACAGATGCAGAAAATGATGAAACAGGTTACAAAAAATCCAAAAGCCTTTGCAAGAATGATGAGAGGCATGTAATTTATTTGATATTATCTGTTATAAATAAAACAGTTAATATATATACTAAAACTAAAAAATATATCAATATTATTGGAGGATATTTAAAATGGCTGTTAAAATTAGACTTCGCCGCATGGGCGCAAAAAAAGCACCTTTCTACAGAGTAGTTGTTGCAGATTCAAGATTCCCAAGAGATGGTAGATTTATCGAAGAAATCGGTACTTATGACCCAACTAAAGAACCAGTTATGTTTTCTATCGATGAAGAAAAAGCAAAAAAATGGATTGCTACAGGTGCACAACCAACAGATACAGTTAAAGTTCTTTTAAAGAAAAACAACATCATCTAATTAATCGGAGGCTGTAATGGAGCAATTATTACTCAATATTGCAAAAGGCCTTGTTGAAAATAAAGATGCTGTATCCGTTACTGGCGGCGACAAAAACGAAGATGGTGCTATTGTATTTCATCTTTCCGTTGCATCCGAAGACATGGGTAGAGTAATCGGCAAACAGGGTAGAATTGCAAAAGCTATCCGTACAGTTATGAGAGCTGCTGCTACACGAGCAGGCGAAAAAGTAATTGTTGAAATAGACTAAAATAAAAACCTTGTAATAGCTTACGGCTTTTACAAGGTTTTTTTGTGCTATAAATAAATTAACAGACGATAACAAGTATACTTTATATTGGTGCTATATTTGTTTAAATGAAATCTGGCTTATTCTGTTTTGACAATAAGTATCAATATACAAACAACATCCTTTTTGACATACAAATTTAAGTTTGTATTGTTTTAAAGGTTCAATCTCAAAAGAAAAATTATCGCTGCCAGTTCCGGAGCAAGACTGATATATCCAGTTGGTATCTTCTTCTATAAGGTATAATTTCCATTTTTTTCTGCTTAATCCACAAGTTATCTCACCGGATACAATATTAGTTGGTTTGTTGTATGATATTATACAGGGATTGCTTGGCACAGTTTTATTTACAGAATTTATAGTATAGTTCAGTTTTGCAATATTAACATAGTTTTTCATATAGCACCTTTTTATTTTAAAGTATATTTTTTATTTTAATAAATCTACATTTGCTGAGAATTTGACTGTGTATACAGCATTACGAGGCATTGTACCAAAATAAATACCACCTGCTGGGTCAGAATCCATAGGCTGACTGTCGTTAATAATAGTTGAATTTTCTTTGTAAGTAAGACCTTCTGGCAATATGTCAGTTACAACAACATCTTCAATTGTATAAGAAGAGCCGTTTGTTACAGTTAAAGTAAATTGAATTTCTTCACCATTGCTTGTGATATAATCTTTATCTGCTGTTTTTTCAATAGATACATCTCCGCCATGACCAACAGTGGTTGTAACACTTGTGATATGTGTTGATGCAGTTTGCATTTCTCCACTTTCATCTCTAAATTTAAAATCTGCAAAAGCACGGTTAGTGATATCATCTGATGCGTTTGGACTTACAATTACAGAGAATGTAAGAGTTTTTTCTCTTTGAGGAGAAACATTGCCAATTGTTACACCGGTTGCAAGAGATTCGCCTGGTTTTGGAGCTGGATTTATACTTGTTTCAACAACAAATACATCAGAAGATACATCATCAACAATTTGTACATTATACATTTCTTTGTTTGACATATTCTTAAATGTAATAGTGTAGTTTATTCTCTCACCAGGGTTTACATTATCTTTATCTGCTTTTTTCTCTATATCTGCAAATATGCAGTCTAGAGTTACAGAGTCTTCATCTGTTACTCTTATTGGGTCTCCACCTGGCATAGTTGTGTAATATCCTTGAACAGATGCTGTGTTTGTGATTGAGTCCTTAGTTGTAAAAAAATCTCTCAAAGTAATCTTCTCCTTTAAATTATATTTGTTTAGATTAAGAATTATGAATAAGAATTATATAATTCTTTCCCTTACATATCATATGCAGCAAAACTAAAATAAGTGCATATATTTTTATTTGCAAAAAACAGTGTATAAATGTTATAATAATCTAACTATATTTTGAGTTTATATTAAGGGGTATTTTTATGAACTATATTCAAACAGGTGAAATTGTTTCAGTACATGGTATTAAAGGAGAGGTTAAGGTTTATCCTTGGGCAGATTATCCTGAATTTTTAGAAGAATTTGACCGTTTTTATATTCAAAAAAATAAGATGCACTATCAAGGTTTAAATGCAGAACAAGTGAGATGCCATAAAAATATGGTAATAATAAAATTTGAAGGCATAGATACTGTGGAAATGGCAAGAAACTACATTGGTAAAATAGTTTATATTGACCGTGACGAAATAGAATTAGAAGAAGGAACATATTTTATAGAGGACCTTATCGGATGTACAGTTATTAACGGAGAAACAGACCAAGAAATTGGAAAAGTTGTTTCAGTTGATAACTTTGGTGCAAGTGATGTATACACAATACAAAATGAATCAGGAAAAGAATTTATGTTTCCAGCTGTTGATGAATTTCTTATATCAACAGACATTGAACAAAAACAAATTAAAGTAAAAGTAATAGAGGGTATGTTTAGTGAGGATTAATATTGCCACTTTGTTTCCAGAAATGTGTGAAACAGTTGTAAATACAAGCATAATTGGACGTGCAAAAGCAGCTGGAAAAATTGATGTTCAAGTTTTTAACATAAGAGACTATACATTAAATAAGCATAAAAATGTTGACGATACACCGTATGGTGGTGGTCATGGTATGGTTATGCAGACACAGCCTATATATGACTGCTGTAAAGCTATTGAAAAAGAGTGTTCATCAAAGCCATTTGTAATATTTACAACAGCTGCAGGCAAAGTTTTTAATCAAGAACTTGCTATTGAACTTAGCAAAAAAGAAAATATAACAATAGTTTGTGGTCACTATGAAGGAATGGACGAAAGAGTTATTGAAGAAATTGCAGATATGGAAGTTTCTATTGGTGATTTTGTTCTAACAGGTGGAGAACTGCCAGCTCTTGTTATAACAGATGCAGTGAGCCGTATGTGTGAAGGTGTATTAAAAAGCAGTGAAGGATTTATGGACGAAAGTCATTATAATGGCCTTTTGGAACACGCACAATACACTCGTCCTTATGAATGGAGAGGTAGAAAAGTTCCAGATGTGCTACTTAGCGGGCATGAAAAAAATATAAAAGAATATAGATTTAATGATGCTTTGGAACGTACAAAAATAAAAAGACCGGATATGTATGAAAAGTATATAGAAAATAACCCTCCACAAGAAAAAAAGAAGAAAAAATAAGTTATTTATATATAACAAGTTTGTTGAAAACTAATAGTCAAAATGCACAATTATTGAATAAAAACTTGATTAAAACTATGTGAATAACATAAATTTTGTACAAAATTTGTTGACTATTTATAGCAATTGTTATATGATGAGTACGTATCAAATTTGACTTTATTATAATTATATATGAGGAGTATATGTCATGTTTTACAAAGATGTAACAGTAGAAAATCAGGTGGGATTACATGCTCGTCCTGCAACATTTTTTATTCAAAAAGCAAATGAATTTAAATCTTCTATATGGGTAGAAAAAGAAGAAAGAAGAGTTAATGCAAAAAGTCTTTTGGGCGTTTTGTCATTGGGTATCGTAGGTGGTACAACAATCCGTATTATTGCTGACGGACAAGATGAAGAAGTTGCTGTTGAAGCATTGGTAAAACTTGTAAATTCCGGTTTCAGCGACTAATTAACAAGAATAACACCGCCTTTATGTTAAGGCGGTGTTTTTTAGTTTAGAGGTTATATGACAAAACAAGAACTTTTTCGCAAGGCAAAGACTTTGCCAAAACTTCCGGGCGTATATATTATACGCAACAATAAAGATGAAATAATTTATATAGGCAAGGCAAAAAGCCTTATAAATCGTGTAAGCCAGTATTTTCATCCTGGTTCTGTTCATGATGCAAAAGTTTCAAAAATGGTTGAAAATGCATTTACTTTTGATGTTATTGTTACTAATAGTGAGTTTGAGGCTTTAACATTAGAATGTTCACTTATTAAACAACATTCTCCTAAATATAATATTTTGCTTAAAGATGACAAAGGGTATAATTTTATTAAAATTTCTAAAGAAGATTATCCAAGAATAACAGCTGAATTTCAAATAGATAACAGCGGAAAATTTCTTGGCCCTTATATGTCTGGTTTTGCAGTTAGAGAGATGGTTAATACAACACAGCAGATATTTAAACTTCCGACTTGCTCAAGACAATTTCCAAGAGATTTTAGAAAAGAGCGTCCTTGTCTTAATTTCCATATAAAAAAATGTATGGGTGTCTGTACAGGTAAAATATCAAAAGAAGATTATGCAGAAATAATAAATAATGCTACAAAATTTATAAGTCAAGATACGGACAAAATAATACAGACTTTAACAGAAAATATGGAAACATGCAGCGAAAATTTAGATTTTGAAAAAGCTGCAGTATTGCGAGACCAAATAATAGCAATAAAAAAACTTGCACAAGGTCAAAATGTTGTAAACAAATCCTTAGATAACCATGATTTTATTGCTGTTGCTTGTGGTGGCAGTAATAGCGTTGTTAGTGTTCTGCGTTACAGACGGGGCAGACTTGTGGATAAAAAAGAACACGTTTTCTTTGGTGAAACTGATGATAATGAAGTTCGTACAAGTTTTTTACTGCAATTTTATTCAAGAGAAGTTCCTCCAAAACATATTTATCTTGATGAAATACCTCAAGATGAGTCTATTCTTGAGTATATAAAAATGCAGACAAAGACTAAAGTTACAATCCAAACTGCACAAAAAGGCGAAAATACAAAAATTATAAAAATGGCATACACAAATGCTGTTGAACGTCTTGCAAGAGAAAGTGGCAGACTTGATAAAACAGAAAGATTTTTAGATGAACTTAGTGCATTACTTGGTATGGATAAGCCACCGATAAATATAGAAAGTTATGATATTTCAAACTGGGGTGAAGGCACAAGTGTAGCAGGTATGGTTGTATTTAATAACGGAAAACCATATAAAGCAGGATATAGAAAATTTAAGATAAATACGGTTGTAGGAACAGATGACTATGCATCTATGCAAGAGGTTATCACAAGGCGTATAAACAGGTATGATATTGGTGAAAAAGGTCAGTTTGGTATAAAACCGGACTTAATACTTCTTGATGGCGGTAAAGGACATTTATCAGCTATTTTACAGGTTGTTAAAGGCACAAGTTTTGAGAATGTACCGATTTTTGGTATGGTTAAAGACTCAAAACACCGAACCAGAGCATTGGTATCAAAAGACGGAGAAATTGCAATTGCGATGCATAAAGGAATTTTTAAATTTATAACTGAAATTCAAGATGAAGTGCATAGATTTGCAATTGAATATCAAAGAAAAACACAAAAAACAAAATCCTATGCTGTTACACTTACTAAAATTAACGGTATAGGTGAAAAAAAGGCAGAAAGCCTTATGAGAACATTTAAAACACTATCAGCAATAAAACAGCTTACACCTGGACAACTAAAAGAAGCAGAAGGCATAAGCGAGAAAGACGCTGAAAATATATATAGATATTTTAATAATTTATAATAGGGTTAATAATATGAGAGTTATAAGCGGTACAGCAAGAAATAAACCACTCTTGGCAGTGGAAGGAATGGACACACGTCCAACAATAGACAGAGTTAAAGAAGCAGTTTTTTCATCAATCCAGTTTATAGTTCCGGGGGCAAATGTTCTTGATTTATTTGCAGGAACAGGTCAAATGGGAATAGAATGTTTATCACGTGGTGCAAAGTTTGGCGTTTTTGTTGACCAGTCGCCAAAAGCCATTGAGGTTACAACAAAAAATCTTAAAAGTTGTGAATTATTTGATAAAAGTCGTGTTGTTAATATGAACTCCAAAGATTTTTTGCGTACAACAAAGGATAAATTTGACATAATTTTTCTTGACCCACCTTATAATATGGGTATTTTAGATGAAATTTTACCAAATGTTTGCGAAATATTATCAAATAATGGTATAATAATAGCAGAAAGTGAACTTGGATATAAACCACAAGAAATATCAGGTCTCACAATGGTAAAACAATATAAATATGGGAAAGTTTTAGTTACTAAATTTCAAAAGGAGTCATAGCATGAAAATAGCTATCTGTCCAGGCAGTTTTGACCCAATTACAAAAGGTCATGTTGATATAATAGAAAGGACAAGCAAGCTTTTTGATAAAGTTTATGCAGTTGTTATGGTTAATCCAGCAAAAGTGCCAACTTTTTCAACAGAAGAAAGAGTTGAAATGATTAAAAAGACTTGTGCGCATATAGAAAATTTAGAAGTTGAAAGTTATTCTGGGCTTATTGCAGATTATGCAGCACAAAAAAATGCCTGTACACTAGTTAAAGGTCTTAGAGCTGTTACAGACTTTGAGTATGAATTTCAACAAGCACTTATCAATAAAAAACTTAATCCTCATTTGGAAACTTTATTTATGGTTACAAATCAAGAACACATGTACTTATCATCAACAATTGTAAGACAAGTTGCAAATTTTGGCGGAGATATAGGGCAGTTTGTACCAAAAGAAATTAAAGATGAATTAATTGAAAAAATGGTAAAGGAGATATAAAAATGGCTGTTTCATTGGAAACTATGCTTGAAGCATTGGAAGAAATTCTTGAAGAAGGTATGAGCGTACCACTTAGTGGTGGAAAAAGAGTTGTAGACGTTGACCAAGCAAGAGATATAATCGATGATATAAGAATAAATTTACCACAAGAAATTTTGCAGGCAAAAGCTATTGCTCAAGATAAAGCACAAATTATGTCAAAAGCTCATAAAGAGGCAGAAGAAATTGTGCGTCGTGCAGAAGAAAGAGCACGTCATCTTATTGACAAAGAAGAAATTGTATTTAAAGCAAACGAAAAAGCAAAAGAAATTACTCAATCAGCACATACACAAGCTCAGCAACTTAAAGCAACAGTTACAAAATACTGTGATAATATTCTTGAACAAACTCAAGAACAATTGCAGAAAAGCTTTACAGAAGTTAAACTTGTTAAAGATAATCTTAAAAAATAATAAAATTCACATATTTCCTTGATTAACATATAATAAAACAAGGAGTGGTGTTTGTGAAGGTTGTTGTTGTAAGAAGCCCAAAAATATTTAGAGGGCTATTAAAGATGATATTTAAAATATAAAATATTATCTTTTCAAGAGGTATCAGGCTCAAAAAGCTTGATACCTCTCATTTTTAATAGTATAATATTAGAATAGTTTAATATATGTTTTTATAAAAATATAGTGTTGCAAATGCAAACTTTAAATAAAAACAAATTTACAGTTAATAAGAGAGGTTTTTTTATGGAAACAATGGGTAATTTGAGAAGAACCCACTATTCAACTGCTTTAAACCAAACAAATGTTGGACAGCAAGTTACAGTGGCAGGTTATGTTGCAAAGGTAAGAGACCTTGGTGCAGTTGTTTTTTGCGATGTGAGAGATACTAAAGGTGTTATTCAGCTCAATTTTGGCACAGATTGCGACGAAGTAACTTTGGAAAAAGCAAAAATGCTCAGAACTGAATTTGTTATTATGGCACAAGGTGAAGTTGTACTTCGTGAAAAATCAAATCCAAATATACCAACAGGTATGATTGAAATAAAAGTTTCTGAACTTAAAATTCTTTCTAAAGCAGAAACTACACCTTTTGAAATAAAAGATGATATTAATGTTAAGGACGAGCTTAAGCTTAAATACAGATATCTTGATTTAAGAAGAAGTAAAATGAATGAAGGTTTGGTTGTTCGTCATAAAATTGTTAGAGAAGTAAGAAATTATTTTGATGAAAATGATTTTATTGAAATTGAAACACCAATGCTTATGAAATCAACTCCGGAAGGGGCAAGAGACTATATCGTTCCTTCTCGTGTACAGCCAGGTAAGTTTTTTGCATTGCCACAATCTCCACAGATTTATAAACAGCTTTTGATGCTTTCCGGATATGACAGATATATGCAGATTGCACGTTGTTTCCGTGATGAAGACTTGCGTGCTGACCGTCAGCCTGAATTTACACAGATTGACGTTGAAATGGCTTATGTTGATGAAGTTGATGTACAAACTATGAATGAAGGTCTTGTAAAAAGAGTATTTAAGAATATTCTTAATGTTGATGTTGAAACACCATTCCCAAGAATGAAATACAGCGAAGCGATGAATCGTTTTGGTGTTGACAAACCGGATACACGTTTTGGTCTTGAACTTGTTGACATTACAGATGCAGTTAAAAATACTGATTTTGTAGTATTCAAATCTGCAATAGAAGGTAATGGTAGTGTAAGATGTATCAACGCAAAAGGTCTTGCAGACAAGCTTACAAGAAAAGAAATTGATAAACTTACAGAAGTTGTAAAAACTTATGGTGCAAAAGGTCTTGCATATACAAGACTTACAGCTGATAGTGAAACATCAAGCTTTGAAAAGTTCCTTACAGAAGATGAAATTAGTGCAGTTAGAAACTTGGCTCAAGCAGAAAAAGGCGACGTTATTCTTGTTGTTGCAAGTGATAATAACGATGTTGTATATGCTTCATTAGGGGCTTTGCGTCTTGATATTGCAAAGAAATTTAATCTCTATGACCCAAATCAATTTAACTTCCTTTGGGTTACAGATTTCCCACTCTTTGAGTATGATGAAGAAGACAACCGTCTTGTTGCAAAACACCACCCATTTACAATGCCAAAAGATGAAGATATTCAGTATCTTGAAACAGACCCAGCAAGATGTCATGCAAAAGCTTATGATATGATTCTTAACGGTGTTGAACTTGGTGGTGGTTCTATCCGTATTACAAACCCAGAACTTCAACAGAAAATGTTTAAAGCTCTTGGATTTACAGAAGAAAGAATACAAGAAAGCTTTGGATTCCTTGTTGAAGCTTATAGATATGGTGCTCCACCACATGGCGGTATGGCTTATGGTCTTGATAGACTTTGTATGCTTATGGCAGGTAAAGACAGTATCCGTGATGTTATTGCTTTCCCTAAAGTGCAAAACTCTGGTGAGCTTATGTCTGGCTGTCCTGACTTTGTTGAACAAAAACAACTTGATGAATTGTATATTGCTCCAAAAGCAGTTGAAGAGGAATAAAATTCAAAAACTATCATAAGTATAATATTTGCCATTTTATGTTACTAATATTAAATATTTTTAAAATGAGTAATACTTATCGAAAGTTTTTTAACTATAATATGTTGTTAAACATATAAAAAATATAATATCTTATAAATAAAACGGAGTTTATCTAAATAAGATATACTCCGTTTTAAATTTAAATATTTATTAATTATAGTTATAGTATTAAATTTTAATAATAAAAATAAACAGCGTACATATCAATACGCTGTTTTTTTGTTTAATAATTATTTACAGTATCTTTCAATATAAGCTTCACGACATTTATTGATAATGTCTTTTGCTGCTTCTGCATCCATTGCTTCGTTTACGATAGTTTCTTTGTTTTCAAGACTTTTGTAAACTGTGAAGAAGTGTCCCATTTCATCAGTGATATGTTTTGGCAACTCACTTATATCTTTGTATGTGTTGTAGTTAGGGTCATCAAAAGGAATTGCAATAATTTTTTCGTCTAATTTACCACCATCAAGCATTGTGATTACACCAATTGGGTATACTCTAACAAGGCTTAAAGGAATAATATTTTCGCTACAAAGAACGAGAACATCAAGTGGGTCACCGTCATCTGCGTATGTGCGTGGAATAAATCCATAGTTTGCAGGATAGTGTGTTGATGTGTGAAGAATTCTATCCAAGATTATGTGGCCGGTTTCTTTATCAAGTTCATACTTGTTTTTGGAGCCTTTTTCGATTTCGATAACAGCAATAAAATCATCAGCGTTTATTCTGGTTGGTTTTATATCATGCCAGATGTTTGCCATATTTTTTTCTCCTTTATATCCATTATAATACCAATCTATCATAACCTATTTACTGCTTTTTTTCAACTATTATTTTATTTTTGTCAATATCTCTTAAAATTATTTCATTTTGTTGTAAGATTTTGTCCATCTTATAGTGCAAATCTTCTATAATTATTTCTGATTTAAGATTTGTTTTATAAGCACTTTCACTTCGTCTTCGGTCTTTTTCTTCTTGTCTATTTTGACTCATCATAATTAAAGGCGCTTGTATAGAAGCAAGACAGGATAAAATTAAATTTAAAAGAATAAAAGGATAAGGGTCAAAAGGATTATATAAAAAATAAATATTAAGTACAATCCAGCCTACAAGAAATAATGTAAAGCAGATTATAAAAGTCCATGAACCTGCAAATTTTGCCAATAAATCGGCAGCTTTATCCCCAAAAGACAGATTATCAATATCTGGATTTACATAGATTTCTTCTTCCAAAAGTGCGTGTATAAGTTCTTCGTCATCAATATTGTTATCAGTAACTTTTATTATTTTTTTTGCAATAGCATTTTTAAGTTTTTTTGACATATTTTCTCCTTTCAAATTATTTATTTATAGTATTACCTTAATTTATAAACATATTTAGTAAATTAGAAAATATATATACAATAGGGTAATAAATTTACCAGATAGGAAAGGAGACAAATATGAACAAACAAATTTTTCATGATGATATTTTATCAACTGCAAAGGTGATGGACGTAAACAGCGAATTATCTGTTGAAACAGAGATTGTTTTGGCAGACTATGATTCACCGGTTTTTAAAATTATAAAATCTACAATGGAACACCTTGTTACACAAAAGTATATTTCTGGTGGAAAACTTGTTGTAGAGGGATTTATAAAAATAAGCATTTATTATCAGCCACCGGCAGCAGAAAAACTTAGTGTTGTGTTTAAGAAAGTGCCATTTCAAAAACAACTTGATGTAAATGAAAGTGATGTTGATTTATCTTTTATAGATGTTACAGGGCAAACACAATATATAAATACACGCCCACAAAGCTCAACAAGGATAGATATTAGAGGAGCATATTTGTTGGGAATAAAATATATGAGTGCAAAAGAAAATAGCATTATAACTGTAATTTCAAATAAAAATGTTTGTGTAGATAATGCGACAATAGATTTTTTTACACTTAGCGGACAGAATATAAGACAGTTTAATATTGAAGATGAAATTGATTTTGGAGATGATTTTTATAAAATTATAAGAGTTGAGCATATTCCATCAACAACAGAAACAGCAGTACATACAGATAAAGTTGTAGTAAAAGGTGAGATTTTAACAAATATTTTTTATACAACTAATAATAGTGATGATATAAAGAAAACAACAAAATCTTTTATATATAATCAGATTATCGATATACCTGATGTAAAAGAAAACCATTTTATACAAACTGATATAAGTGTTTCTTCATTTGGAATATCACAAAATCAAGAAACAAAGAAATTTGTTGCAAACATAGTTGCATTTATAGATTTGAGAGCGTTTTCAAAAGGTCAGATTTTAGCTGTAAAAGATGCATTTTCCAGAGAATATGAATATGAAAATAAATATGAAACATTGCTTGTAGATACAAATATATACAGTGTTGATAAAACTATGCCTTGGCAGACAAATGAAAAAATTGGCAAAGAATACGCAGTAAGCAATGTATTTTTTGAAATTTCTCCAGTTAAAAATTATTTTGAAATAAATAAAAACATTGTCAAAGCAAAATTGACAGTAAACATAATAGCAAGAAATGTTCAAAACGAATACGAATGTTTTGTAAAAACACAGGATATAGTTCTTGATTTTCTTGAAAATTGTAAACAATATGATGAAATATGTTTACAATTAAATACCACTTCTTATACTGCTATACAAACTGAAGATACTGTACAAATAAATGCAAGTATTTGTGCTTCAGGAATTGTTATTGAAAAACAACCAATAAAGCTGCTTAAATCCTTTGAAGAAATTACAGATAAACCAGTTGAGCAAGAAGAGGAATCACTTGTTATATATTATGGTAAAAAAGGTGAAAAGGTTTTTGAAATAGCAAAAAAACATCTTGCAAATCCACAATTTATTATGGAAGAAAATGAATTGCAAACCGAAAAACTTTCTACAAACCAAATGCTGTTTATACCTTGTTATAAGGATTAAGGAGAAAACTATGAGCAATATTTATGATGATATACAAAAAAGAACACAAGGTTCTGTTTTTATTGGAGTTGTTGGGGCTGTAAGAACCGGCAAAAGCACATTTATAAAGAAATTTATGGAGGCTTTGGTTATTCCAAATATAACAGATGCTGATAAAAAGATTCGCACAATTGATGAATTGCCTCAGTCAGCGGCAGGAAGAACAGTTATGACAACACAACCAAACTTTATTCCGGAACAGGGTGTTGATATAACGATAAACCAAAATCAAAATTTAAAAGTTCGTCTTGTTGACTGTGTTGGCTATATGATAAAAGGAGCACAAGGTGACACAGAAAACGGAAAACCTAGAATGGTAAAAACTCCTTGGCATAAAAATGAAATACCTTTTGAGAAAGCAGCGGAAATAGGTACATATAAAGTTATAAGTGACCATTCTACAATAGGTATTATGGTAACTTGTGATGGAAGTATAAGCGATATACCAAGAGAAAATTATATTCAGGCAGAAGAAACGGTTATAGCACAGCTCAAAAAAATAAATAAACCTTTTGTTATTGTGCTAAACAGTACAGACCCAATGGGAGAAAAAGCTCAAAAAATAAGAAAACAGTTGGAAGAAAAACATAAAGTTTCAGTTGTTGCAGTAAACTGTCTTGAAATGGATAAATCAACAATAGAAAATATTCTTTCATTAGTAGTTTCTGAATTCCCACTAAAAGAAATAAAACTTAGTATTCCTAAATGGATTATAATGCAACCAAAAGATTTTGATGCAAAAGTTCAGTTAATGGAAAATATTAAAAAAGTATTTTCAACAACACAAAAAATATCTGAAATTCAGTCTGTAGTACAAAAATTATTATCTTCAGAAATCATAACATCAGCAGAAATTGATAATATAGATTATGGAACAGGAATAGCTAAAGTAAATGTTCAAGTGGATAAAGATATATATTATAAAACACTTGAGGATATGACAGGTGAAAATGTCAGAGATGAGTGGGCGTTGATGACATTGCTAAATCAACTTGTAGAGGCAAAGAAAGAATATGATAAGATTGCTCCTGCGTTAGCAGAGGTGGAAAATACTGGCTATGGCATAGTTATGCCTTCAATTGAACAGCTTAAGCTTGAAGAACCTGAAATTGTTAAACAGGGGCAAAAATTTGGTGTAAGACTTAAAGCGAGTGCACCATCATTACATATATTAAAAGCTGATATTCATACAGAGGTGAGCCCAATTGTTGGAAGTGAATCCAGTAGCGAAGAACTTGTAACAAGTATGATGAAAAACTTTGAAAGTGACCCATTGGATATTTGGCAATCAAATATATTTGGCAACTCTCTGCAAAATCTTGTAACACAAGGTCTTAATAATAAATTAAATAATATGCCACAAGAAGCAAGGTCAAAAATGCAAGACACAATAGAACAGGTTATAAATGAAGGTTGCCAAGGTCTTATCTGCTTAATACTTTAATAAAAAATGGATTGTATCATTTTGATACAATCCATTTATCTTTATAATTGTTTTGGAATTGCCCAGTCATATAAAATATTGATTAAATCACTATATTCTATACCTATAGATATAGTATTTGATGTGTTTTGACTTGGTAAAGAACCAGCAGGAAATGATATCTGAAGGTTTGTTTCGTAAAAAACAATATTA
This sequence comes from Oscillospiraceae bacterium, assembly GCA_020024185.1. Taxonomy (GTDB): domain Bacteria; phylum Bacillota; class Clostridia; order Oscillospirales; family Ruminococcaceae; genus RGIG3102. The sequence continues at coordinate 16,626 of JAHHUD010000030.1, forward strand.
TCAAAATTAAAGGCTGTTTCCATTTCTTTTAATAAAATATTATCTTGTATTTTTGATAAATCCAGTATTGTTTTTATGGCAACTTTTTCTGGAACACAGAACAGTTTGTTGTTTTGTATTAACTCTCCAGTTTCCATATTAAAAGCATAGCCTTTGTTTATTATAGTGCTTTCTTTATTGGATAAGGGTTTAACAACCTCATCGATAAAATATACTATCTTTTCATTTGAATAGGATTGATAGATACTTTGAGATAGTATAGCAGTAGAATAATTTTCATTATGTGTTTTATAAATATTATAAGCAATTTCCAACTCATCGTTTAAGTTGTATAAAGGGATTTGGTTTGAAAAAAATGTATTTACACTTTCTTGAGCTTTAGGATTTAAATTACTCACAATATTTGACTCGTTATCAGATGTAAAAATTAAAGGATTTGATTCACTCAAAAGTTCAGTGCCGTTTTTTAAACAGAAAATTTTTCTGTTTGAAAATTCCCACATATCAAGCCAAGTGCCGTCAGAAAGCTGTTTTACATTTTCTGAAAAAACTGCGATGATAGTAATTGTTTTTGCATTGTATGATTTTGTTTTTGTTCCGTCATCATCAGTTATTTTTTTTGGTTTTTCATTATATAATACTGAAACTTTTATATCTTTAACTTCACCGTTTACAAGCTCATTTTTATTTATATTTTCAAACAAAGAAGATATGGTGGTGTCTTTATCAAGTATTATTTGTATCTGTTTTTGTTGTTCATCTAACATTATTAAATGTGTTTGATTGGTATCTTTGTTAACAAATGAAGATATAACAGTACCTTTTATTTCAAAAAATTCATCTTTTTTGTATATTGATATTAACACAATGCTGATTACCAAAGAGATACATATAAATATCTTAATAAATCTATTCATAAAATCACCATCCTTTAAAATATAGATGTATTCATACAAAGTATAACATTGTAATTGTATAAATGTCCATATAAAAAAGCCCAAAACAAATGTAAGGAGCTTTTGAATATGAGAATTTTATAATATTTATTTTTTGTTAAGGTTATCAACCCATTCATAAACTGGCTGACAAATATCTTTAAGACTGCCAGCTTTAAATGGACTTACAAGTCCACAGCTATCAATTGTATCATTTATATTCTTTGTGCCACCGATTTTTGTAAAGTTCATATACTTTTCCCAAGCAGATTTTGGGTCTTTAAGATACATGGAGAAAAACTGCAAAGCAAGTGTTTGGGCAATGCTGTAATCTATGTAATAGAATGGCATACAAGTAATATGAATTTGTCTTTGCCAACCGGCACCACGACTGTAAAATGGAAGGTCTGCAAAATCATTATATGGACGGAATTGTTTTTCAAGTTTCAACCAAGCTTCGTTTCTTTGTTCAGGGGTCCAATCTGGGTTAAGGTAAACAAGTTCTTGGAAATAGTCAACAATAACACTGTATGGAA
>JAHHUD010000031.1 GCA_020024185.1 Oscillospiraceae bacterium
CCCACACGACCAGCTTGGAAGGCTGGAGTTCTACCACTAAACTACACCTGCATATTTATGCTGTTTATCTCTAACAGCATAAATAATTATATATCAAACATTCATATTTGTCAATATATTTTTTTAATTTATTTGTTAATATTCAATTTTTATTTCGTCATTTTCTGCAGTAACATTAATTTTAGTCAAATCAATGTTATCAATAATAACTTCTGCAATTTTATCTTCAACTTCTTTACGTATAACTCTGCGAATATCTCTTGCACCAAACTGTCCGCCATTTGCTTTATTGCAGATTACCTTAAGTGCTTCATCATCCCATGTAAGTGCAATGCCTTTTTGTTCCATTGGTTTTACATATTCACCAAGCATAAGAGCTGCAATATCCATAAGATTTTTTTCTTCAAGAGAATTAAACACAACAATTTCATCAACACGGCTTAAAAATTCCGGTCTTAAAAAGTCTTTCAAAGCACGCATAGTTTTTGATTTTGTCATTTCTGTGCGTGTTTTATTAAATCCAGTTTCATTCATGGTATCTGTTGAACCGGCATTACTTGTCATAGCAATAACAGTATTTTCAAAGTTTACTGTTCTACCATGAGCATCATTAATTTTGCCTTCGTCCAAAATTTGAAGAAGAATATTCATAACATCTGGGTGTGCTTTTTCAATTTCATCAAATAAAACTACACTATATGGTTTTCTTCTTACTTTTTCTGTAAGCTGACCAGCCTCATCATAACCAACATAACCTGGAGGTGAACCAACAAGACGGCTCACTGCATGTTTCTCCATAAACTCACTCATATCAAATCTTATAAGTGGGTCAACTGTATCAAATAAGTTTTGTGCAAGCTGTTTTACAAGTTCAGTTTTACCTACACCTGTTGGGCCTACAAACAAAAAGCTTGCCGGACGATTTCTTCCGCTTATTCCTGCACGATTGCGTTTTATAGCTTTTGCAACAAGGCTTACTGCTTCATCTTGACCTACAACAACGCTTCTAAGTTTATCTTCAAGACCTTGAATTTTATTATATTCTGTTTCTTTTATTTTAACAGCGCTAATACCAGTCCAAAGTTCTATAACTTTTGCAAGGTCATCAAGAGTTACTTTTATATCTTTTACAGATTCTTCAAGGCTTTCAACATCAGACTCTGCTTTAAGCAATTCTTGTTTTATATTTGCAAGTTTTTCATAGTCAATAGCATCTGATGTATCATTTTCAATTTGGTCAAGCTCTGCTTTAAGGTCATTAACTTTTTCTTTATTAAAAATGTACTGACTGATTTCTGGGTGACGAAGATTACAACAAGCACAAGCTTCGTCCATAAGGTCGATAGCCTTATCCGGCAAAAATCTATCAGTAATATATTTTTCGCTCATACGTACAGTTGTATCAACAAGATTCTGTGGAATAACAACATGGTGATATTCTTCATAATACTGTTTAATACCTGTTATAATATCAATAGTGTCAGCAATTGAAGGTTCTTCAACTTTTACCGGTTGGAAACGACGTTCCAATGCACTGTCTTTTTCAATATATTTACGATATTCAGCAAAAGTTGTTGCACCAATAACTTGAATTTCACCACGTGAAAGTGCTGGTTTTAAAATATTACCAGCATTCATAGAACCTTCACTGTCACCTGCTCCAGTAATTGTATGAATTTCATCTATAAACAAAATTATATTTCCGTTGGCTTTAACTTCACTTATAAGACTTTTAACTCTTGCTTCAAATTGTCCACGGAATTGTGTACCTGCAACAAGATTTGTCATATTAACAAGATAAATTTCTTTACCGCGAAGTCTTTCCGGAACATCACCCTTACTTATACGCAAAGCAATGCCTTCTGCAATAGCGGTTTTACCAACACCTGCTTCACCGATAAGACAAGGATTATTTTTTTGTCTTCTTGACAAAATCTGTATTGTTCTGTAAATTTCTTTATCTCTGCCAATAACATTATCTATATTGCCATTTTTGGCTTTAGTTGTTAGATTTTCACAGTACTGGTCCAAAAATTTACGTTTAGGCGCTTTTTTAGATTTTTTATTTTCAGATTTATCTTTGTTGTCTTCTTTTTCCTGTTCACTATCCTTTGAATAAGGCATCGTAGCAGAGCCACCTTGTTCAAAATCTTCATAGTCATCGTCGTCATCTTTATTGCCTGTAAGGTTTCCAATCATTTTTGATATGTTGAATATATCATCATTGCCATCATTTTCTTCCATAAAACTTTCAAGCTGACTTTCCATAGCCTCAAGGTCTTTGTCACTGATACCCATTTGTTTAAGCATATCGTCAACTGGTTTTATTCCCATTTCTTTTGCACATGTAAGACAATATCCTTTACTTTTTGTCTCGCCATTTTCAGAAACTTGCATATAAATCATAGCAGGTCTCTTTTTGCATCTTTCACATAACATAAAAACTGCTCCTTTAATGTATCAAGATGCTATTACATCCCACCCATAAAAGGGTTTATCATAGATGTCATAGCTAAAATTTTACTTTGTGATAACACATTTATATTAAGAAATTCAAGTGAATTTTTTGTGATAATAGCTATTATACTCAAAACACAAGAAATTAATATTATATAAATGCATCCTTCAATCAAACCCACAACTGCTCCTGCCATTTTATTTGCCAAGCCCAGCACCGGAACATGATTTATAATTTTGAAAAATTTTGATAGTATTGAAATCAATACATTAACTATTATAAGACAAATTGTAAAAATAACAATAGATATCAAAACAATTATAACCGGAGCTAATATTGTATCAACAATTTTTACTGCAATATCAACACTTGGGTTTGCAATACCAGAAGCTAGCTCTTCTACAATTGTAGTGAGTTCCTGTATAAAGTTATCCGGAACAATACCTGAAAATCCATTTAAAAGTTGATTTACATCTATTGTACTGGTTGAATTTTGCAAGTAATTATATGTATTATCAATCATTTTTTGTCTAAAAAACGAATTAAAAATAACTGATGAATACTGATTTGATAAAAACCATGCAATTGCAACGCCCACCAATTTTCCCATCAAATCTATTATTGATGTAAAAAAACCATTTTTAAATGCCCTTGCAGCACATACAAATAATATTATCAACAAAATAATATCTATTATTAACGGCATATTACTCATAATTATACTCCTTATGAATTACCTTTATATTTTTCTACTTTATCAAGACTATCTCCATAAATTGCTATGCAACCATTATAGTCTAATATGCTTTTTATATTGTTTTTTATTGGGGTTTCTCCAATTTTTTCTCCCGAAAGAGAATATTGCTCTATTACTTTATCACTCATAGCATATATTCTTTGCGAAGATATTGTTACATCAAAAATAAATTCCGGTGTATTAACTTCAAATATTGGTTCAAATTTAAAATCTGTCATAATAATATCACTATCAGATTTTGTTGTATAACTGCCAAAACTCATCAATATTTGTCTGTTTTTTATCTCATAACTTTTAAGATTTTTTCCATTATACTGATATTCATATTTTACTGAGCCATCATCTGTATTAATTATAACAGCTTTATTAGTGTAAAATACAATAATTTCATTTTCATTTATATACTCAATTGATAATACTGCACCTTCTGCATTTCTTAAACTATATTTTTCAGTGCCGTTATGAATATCAATTATATATATGTCACTCATTAATTTTCCATTTTCTGCAAGCACGCAACTTACAGCAAGAGTTTTTGCTTTTGGTGATAAAAAGCTTTGAACCGGAAAACTTTTTGCATTTAGCCATTTCATAACTTCTTCCATTTGAGAGTTATAAATCACAACTTCTCCATTAAAGCTCTGACTTTTTGTTGTAACTGCAACATAATTATTTTTTGCCAAAGAAGCATGGATTATATCGTTTGACATTTCTTGATTAAATAATATTTTATGTGCATTTGCAATTTTTAAAGAAGTTTCGTTTGCATTATAAATTACCACTCTATTGTTAGATACATCAATAACAGGGTTTTGCATAGAGTGATAATATTCATAAACTTTACTGCCTGTTGGAGAATAAAAACTTAAGCTTTCACTGTTTAATACAGATAATGCCGAACCCATTTTCTCAGCCTGTTTAAAGGTTTGATTTTCAACTTTAATCGGAAAACCATTACCAAACTGCAAATAAACAATCCCTGTACTTAAAAAATCTCCAAGAAACGCAAGAGAAGCGCCATATATCCCTGTTATATATACTAAAAATGCTGTCACAACAACACCCGCCAAAATCATTCTATTCTGGCGTCTTTTTGCTATTCTTTTATTTCTTCGTAAAAGTTCTTTACGAGTCAATCTTTTTGGTTGTTGTTGTGACATTTTTTATTCCTTTATTTAATAAATTACATCAGTTAAAAATAATCCTGTCGGAGGAACAGTAACACCGGCTTTAGAGCGATGTTCTGCTTTTATTATATCCTGTACCTGCTCTGGTTTAATTTTTCCTGTGCCAACCCATATAAGAGTTCCCACCATAATTCTAACCATATTATATAAATATCCGTCAGCTTTAACTTTAAAAATAACCATATTTCCTTGCTTAGTTACTTCTGCTGAAAAAACTGTTCTGGTACAATCTATAATTTTTGACCATCTTGCCATAAAAGAACGAAAATCATGTGTACCAACAAAATATTTTGCTCCTTCATTCATTGCATGTACGTCAAGTTTTTGAGGAAAGCGATAATAATATTTGCTTGTAAAAGGGTCATCAACATGGTCATTCATTATATAATAGGTGTATTCTTTTCCTTTTGCAGAGTATCTTGCATGAAAACCATCTTCAACCTGTGAAGACTCTTGCACTCTTATATCCTGAGGAAGATTTGCATTTAGAGAAAGTGGAAATTTATGCAAATTTAATTCTTTTTGTGTTTCAAAGCTAAAGTAAAAACATTTTGCATGAACTCCGCTGTCTGTCCTAGAACAGCCTTTTAAATTCTCTGCATCATTTACAACTGTCAAAAGTGCTTTTTGAAATTCTCCAAAAACAGTTCTTTTATCCTTTTGCACTTGACTTCCGCAAAAATCTGTACCGTCAAATGCAACTTTAACTAATACTGTCAATTTTTTCTCCTAATAACTAAATAAGTGATGGCATAACAAGTCTTGTAGCAAAAACAGCAGTAAAGAAAACAATACATATAACTGTACTTAAAATATCGCTTCCTGTAATTTTAAGCTGTTTTAATCTTGTTCTGCCTTTTCCTCCATGATAACAACGACATTCCATAGCTGTTGCAAGTTCATCAGCACGTCTAAATGCAGATATAAAAAGAGGTATAAGAATTGGTACAAGAGCTTTTACTCTGTCTTTAAAACTTCCGCTGTCCAACAAAGCGCCACGAGATTTCTGTGCAGAAATAATTTTATCTGTTTCTTCAATAAGAGTTGGGATAAAACGCAAAGCAATTGTCATCATCATTGCCATTTCATGCACTGGAAATTTAATAAATTCAAGTGGTTTCATAAGTCTTTCCATACCGTCTGTAAGCTCAATAGGACTTGTTGTGTATGTAAGTAAAGAAGTACCGCTTATAAGGCAAATAATTCTTATAACCATAACTATGCAGAATATAACACCTTCTTTATAGATATTAATTTTCCACAAATGAAATAAAGGTGTACCTGTTCCTGTTATAAAAAATAAGTTAAGTATAACTGTAAAAATTATAATAGGTAAAATCGGTTTTAGACTTTTTCTGAGCATTTTAAGTGGAATTTTAGCAAGCATATAAAGTGAAAAAACAAAAATAATATTAAGTGCAAGCCCTGCAATATTGCTTGAAAGAAACAAAAATACCACGTATGCAATTGTAACAAGAATTTTTATTCTTGAATCCAGACGATGCACTGGGCTGTTGCCCGGAAAATGCTGTCCGATTGTAATATCTTTAAGCATTGTTTGCACCTCCGTTTTTCGCTTTATATTTAAGCAATGTTTTTATTGCATAAGGAATTGTATAAACATCTGTATTTATATCAACACCCATTTCTTTAAGTTTTAAAAATACTTTTGTTATATCTGGTATACCAAGTCCCATTTTTGAAAGATTTTCTGCGTCTTGAAAAATTTCTTCTGTTGGTGCGTATTTATAAACCTTACCGCTATCCATAACCAAAACTTTGTCTGCGTAATTTGCAATGTCTTCCATAGAGTGAGAAACCAAAACAACTGTGCCACCTGTTGTAAGATGATAGTTTTTAACCTGAGATAAAATTTGTTCTCTGCCTTCTGGGTCAAGTCCGGCACAAGGCTCGTCCAAAACAAGAACTTTTGGTTGCATTGCAATTATACCCGCAATAGCAACACGACGTTTTTGGCCGCCTGAAAGGTCAAAAGGAGAAGCAGAAAGCATTTGTTTTGTTATACCACAAAATTCTGCCGCCATATTAACTCTTTTATCTATTTCTTCATCGCTTAGTCCCATATTTTTTGGTCCAAAAGCTATATCTTTATAAACTGTTTCTTCAAACAATTGATATTCTGGATATTGAAATACAAGACCAACTGTAAAACGCACTTGACGTATATCTTTATAGTCTTTCCAAATATCTTTTCCTTCAAGATATATTGCACCTTGTTGTGGCTTTGTAAGCCCATTAAGATGACTTATAAGTGTACTTTTTCCACAACCTGTGTGTCCGATAATTCCAACAAATGTACCTTCTTCTATCTCAAGGTTAACATTATCAAGTGCTTTTGTTGCCCCCGGCATACCTTCATTGTAGGTATAGGACAAATTTTCTATTTTTAATACTGACATTTATATCCTATCCTTTCAAAAAATCATAAAGTTGCTGGGCACATTCGTCAATAGAAATTGCTTCTGTTGACATTTTATATCCAAGCTTTGTCATTTCGTAAGCTATTTCACTTGTTTGTGGAACATCAAGCGAAAGGCTTTTTACCATTTCAACCTGTGAAAATATTTCTTTTGGTGTTCCTTCTTTAACAACATTACCTTTACTCATAACAACAATACGGTCTGCCTGTGCAGCTTCGTCCATATAGTGAGTTATAAGAATAACAGTAATACCGTATTCTTTATTTAAAGTTTTTATTGTTTTAAGAACTTTTCTTCTTCCTTCCGGGTCAAGCATAGCAGTAGGCTCGTCCAAAACAATACAATCAGGACGCATTGCGATAATACCTGCAATTGCAACACGCTGTTTTTGTCCACCGGAAAGATGATGAGGTGCTTTATCTTTAAATTTATACACACCGGTTTTTTCCATAGCTTCATCAATGCGTTTTCTTATTTCATCTGGTGCAACACCCATATTTTCCAAAGCAAAAGCAACATCTTCTTCAACAATTGTTGCAACAATTTGGTTATCTGGATTTTGAAAAACCATTCCAACCTTTTGTCTTATATCAAGAAGCTTATCCTCTTGTGTTGTTAACATATCACACACTTTAACTTGTCCTTTTTCCGGTACAAGAATTGCATTAAAGTGTTTTGCAAGTGTGCTTTTTCCACAACCATTTGACCCTAAAACAGCAATAAACTCGCCTTTTTTTGCATAAAAATTTATGCCGTTAAGAACATTTTCTCTTTCTTCGCTATAACCAAAATAAAGGTTTGTAGCTTTTATCATCTCTTGCATAATTCTCCTTTTTATAAGTTGCAGCTTTATCGGTTATAAAGTCCACACCTATCCTTTTTTCCAAAATGCAGTTGAGCCACAAGCAAGTGCAGAACCTGTTGCCTGCACAGTAAGACCAATTTCATCTGCCGTAACAATACCGCCAAATTTTGATTTTACAAGTGCGTTAAGCATATATTCCATACTGCTTGGAGATACACCAGTTGTATAAGAGTTAACAGCAACAAACAGTGGGTCGTCACTCAACAACTTACTGCAAAGCTCCATAAGCTCATATATATTATCTTCCAGTTTCCAAACTTCTCCATTTGGACCTCTGCCATAACTTGGAGGGTCCATTATAATACCGTCATATTTATTTCCACGACGAATTTCTCTTTGTACAAACTTTACACAATCATCAACAATCCAACGTATTGGATAATCTTGCATGTTTGAAAGCTGAGCATTTTCTCTTGCCCATTGCACCATTCCTTTTGATGCGTCAACATGACAAACTTTTGCACCTGCTTTTGCACATGCAAGTGTTGCACCACCCGTATAGCTAAAAAGATTTAAAACATTTATTTGTCTGTTTTCAGCTTTTATAAGTTTTTTGTACTCATCCCAGTTTGTAGCCTGTTCCGGAAACAAACCTGTATGTTTAAAACCTGTTGGTGAAACCTGAAATTTCAAATCTTCGTAATTTATTGTCCATTTTGGATTAAAGCTCTTTTTATACTCCCATTGTCCACCACCTGCTGAAGAACGATGATACACTGCGTGTGCTTTTGCCCAAAGTGGACTTTTTTGTGGAAGTTTCCATACAACCTGTGGGTCTGGTCTTACAAGGATAATATCTCCCCAACTTTCAAGACGAAAACCATCTGTTGCATCTATTAAAGTGTAATCCTGCCATTTATTTTCTGCTCTCATATACTTTACAGGACGACAGCATTATAAATGCCATCGTCTTGCCTTTCTTTAAGTTATATTTAAATTTTTCAACAAATTATGCGTTAATTGTTGAAAGTCTTTCTTTTATTTTATCGCTGATTTCAGTTGCAACTGCCATAATTTCGTCATGGTTTTCACCTTCAACCATAACACGAATAAGTGGTTCTGTGCCACTCAAGCGCACAAGCACTCTGCCGTTGCCCATAAGTTGTTGCTGTTTTGATTCTATAAATCCTTCAATATACTCATCACTTTTATAGAATGCTTTACCTTCAGCTGTTGTTTTTATATTTAACAATACTTGAGGATATTTTGAATAACAGTTATTAAATTCGCTTACTTTTTTTGATTCCAATGCAAAGAAATTAAGCAAGGATACTGCTGTAAGCTGACCGTCCCCAGTTGTTGCAAAGTCAGAAAGAATAACATGACCTGACTGTTCACCACCAAGATTATGACCACTTGCTCTCATTTCTTCAAGCACATATCTGTCACCAACAGCTGTTTTTGAAGTTTTAATACCACATTTTTCCATGTGTTTCAAAAAACCAAGGTTACTCATAACTGTTACAACTGCTGTATTATCTTTGAGCTTACCCATTTTCTTCATTCTTGTTGCAAGAATACCAATGATTTTATCTCCGTCAATCTCATCACCTTTTTCATCAACAGCAAGGCATCTGTCTGCATCGCCGTCAAAAGCGATACCACAATCAAAGTTATTCTCTTTAACAAATTTTGATAATTTATCCAGATGTGTTGAACCACAACCATCATTTATATTGGTTCCATTTGGCTGTGCCCCGATAAATGTTGCCTGCACACCAAGTTCTGTAAATAAAGTTGGTGCTGTTACACTTGCTGCACCATTTGCACAGTCAAAAACAACTTTTAAGCCTGAAAAATCAGTTTCACAAGCTGTTTTTATATGGTCAATATAATCTCTTGTTGCTGTGTCAATTGTTGTAACACATCCCATTTTAGCACCTGTTACATTAACAATTTTTTCTGGTGTATCAAGGATAAGTGTTTCTATTTCGTTTTCAATTTCATCAGCAAGCTTATATCCTTCGTTATTAAATATTTTTATTCCGTTAAATTCCATAGGATTGTGGCTTGCAGATATAACTATTCCTGCATCACAATTATATTTTTTCACAAGATATGCAATAGCTGGTGTTGGCACAACACCGCAAAGTTGAACATCTGCGCCAACACTGCAAAGTCCGGCACAAAGAGCACTTTCAAGCATATCACCAGAAATTCTTGTATCTTTACCTATGAGTACAGTAGCTTTTTTGTTAGTGTGTTTTGTTAACACCATAGCTGCTGCACGGCCAATATTTATAGCTAACTCAGGTGTAAGTTCACTCCCAGCAACGCCTCTCACTCCATCTGTTCCAAATAATCTTGCCATATTATGTTCTCCTTACTATATAAATAAAATTGTTGTTATAGCATTTAGTATAGTTGTTTATAATAAATATTTGTAATGTTTATATTATATTATTAAAAAATAAACTTGTTACTGTTTTTTTACAATAAAATTAACATTTTGTTTTAATTATAAATCATCAAATGACTGCTGACCATCACTTAAGTTTGGATTTACGATATCAAGATGTTTGTATGCAAGATTTGTAACTATTCTTCCTCTTGGTGTTCTTGATAAAAAACCCAATTGCATAAGATATGGTTCACATACATCTTCAAGTGTAATAGCCTCTTCACCAATTGCCGCTGCCAAAGTTTCAAGTCCAACTGGGCCACCGGAGTACATTCTTATTATGGCAGTTAAAACACTTCTGTCTAAGGCATCAAGCCCCAGATTATCTATATCCATTCTACATAAAGTTTCTTGTGCAACTGCTTTGTCTATAACTCCGTCACCTTTCACTTGTGCAAAATCTCTTGCACGTTTAAGCAATCTGTTTGCAATACGAGGTGTACCACGAGAGCACTTTGCAAGTTCCATTGCGCCATCTTCTTCACATTCTATATTTAATATATCTGCACTGCGTTTTATAATGCTTGCAAGTTCTTCATGGGTATACATTTCAAGTTTTAAGATAACACCAAATCTGTCACGCAACGGACTTGAAATCTGCCCTGCTCTTGTTGTTGCACCTATAAGAGTAAACTTTGGAAGATTTATTCTTATAGACTGTGCAGAAGGACCTTTACCAATAATAATATCCAAAGCAAAGTCTTCTAAAGCTGGATATAAAACTTCCTCCACTTGTCTTGAAAGACGATGAATTTCATCTATAAAAAGAACATCACCTTCTTCAAGGTTTGTAAGCAATGCAGCAAGGTCGCCTGGTTTTTCAATAGCAGGCCCTGATGTAACACGGATATTTACACCCATTTCATTGGCAATAACACCGGCAAGGGTAGTTTTACCAAGACCTGGAGGGCCATATAACAAAAGGTGGTCAAGCGCATCACCTCTCATTTTTGCAGCTTCAAGATAAATGCTGAGATTATCTTTTATTTTTTCTTGTCCAACATATTCAGCAAGTCTTTGAGGTCTCAAAGAATTTTCATTATCTATATCTTCTCTTTGAGCCATTGGGCTTATAAGTCTTTCATTGTCAGAAAATCCAATTTCATTTGCCATTAAATTTTACCTCCTGCAATAAGACGAAGTGCCTGTTTTATAAGAGTTTGTACATCTTGATTTGTATCAAGTTTAGATACTGCCATAGCAGCTTGACTTTGTGAATATCCAAGTGCCACCAAAGCACTTATAGCCTGACTTACCTGTCCTGTTTGCTGAGATGCAACAGAAGAAACATCTTCAATAGAAACTCCTTGCAGGCTTGTTTGTGAAAACTTATCTTTAAGCTCTAAAACAATTCTCTGTGCAAGTTTTGGTCCAACTCCTTGTGCTGATGTAAAAGCCTTGTGGTCACCAGAAGAAACCGCAATTGCAATTCTATCAGGACTTAATACAGAAAGTATTGCAAGTCCTGCTTTTGGCCCAACACCGGAAACTGTTGTCAGTATTTTAAATGCACGTTGTTCTTCCTTATTTGCAAAGCCATACAAATCAAGTGCATCTTCCTTAACATTTAAGTATGTGTACAGTGTACATTCTTCTCCCACCGGAGCAATTGAACCTTGTGCTGTCTGTGGAACAGCAACACGAAAGCCTATTCCACCACACTGTATAACAACTTCATCAAGAGATTTATCTATTACTTTTCCCGTAAGTGAATGTATCATAATTTTCTCACTTTATTTTAAACTTTATTTTAAATTGAAATTTTTACTAAATAATTTTGAACGATATGAGTGACAATGACATATTGCAACAGCAAGAGCATCAGCTGTGTCGTCTGGTTTTGGCACTTTGTCAAGTTTTAAAAGTATTCTTGTCATTTCCATAACTTGTTTTTTTATTGCTTTACCATATCCGGCAACAGCTTGTTTTATCTGCAATGGAGTGTACTCAAAAACTGGTATGTTATTATTTTTTGCACATAATAATATAACTCCTCTTGCCATAGCCACCTGAATAACAGTTTTTTGGTTTGTGGTAAAAAACAGCTGTTCAATTGCAATTGCCTCCGGCTGTGCTCTTTTTATAACCAAATCCAACTGATTATAAACTTCTTGCAGTCTATCTTCAAATGGAGTATGTGCCTGTGTTGTTATTGCCCCAAACTCAACTGGATAAAATTTATTATTTATATATTCCACCGTGCCATAACCAACAATCGCATAGCCCGGGTCTATGCCCAATATACGCATTATTACCCCTATCATTATATAATATATAATTTAACACCTTATTTTATCATATATTTATACTTATATCAATAATTTAAACAAGCCCAAAACGCCGGTTTTTCAACAAAACACCAAAAAATCACATTTTCTGCTATAATGTACAAAAATTATTTGTCAATATCTCTTTTGCACAAATAAAATTGCTAAAATTCTATATATTAATAATTTTTACTTGATAATAGAAAATAAATATAGTATCATAAAGCTTAGGCAATTTTAAAATTAAGAATTTTTATAGGATTATTTTTAATCCAACATATATTATGGAGGAAATAAATGAGAGTTGAAAATTTGAGAAATATCGCTATCATTGCTCACGTTGACCACGGTAAAACAACTTTGGTTGACGGTATGCTTAAACAAAGCGGTACTTTCAGAGAAAATCAAGTAGTAAATGAAAGAGTTATGGACTCTGGTGATATTGAAAGAGAAAGAGGCATTACTATTCTTGCAAAAAATGCTTCTTACACATACAATGGTGTAAAAGTTAATATTGTTGACACTCCTGGCCACGCAGACTTTGGTGGTGAAGTTGAACGTGTTCTCAAAATGGTTGACGGTGTTCTTTTGCTTGTTGACGCAGCTGAAGGCCCAATGCCACAAACACGTTTCGTTTTGGAAAAAGCACTTTCTCAAAACCTTTCAATTGTAATTGTTGTTAATAAAATCGACCGTCCTGACGCAAGAATTAAAGAAATTATTGATGAAATTCTTCTCTTGCTTATGGATTTGGGCGCAACAGATGAACAGCTTGACAGTCCAATGCTCTTCTGTTCTGGTCGTGAAGGTATTGCAAGCTATTCACCAGATGTTAAAGGCGAAGACTTTAAGCCAATTTTTGAAACAGTTCTTGAATACATCAAAGCTCCTGAAGTTGAACCTGAAGCTCCATTCTCAATGCTTGTTTCTAATGTTGACTATAACAGCTTTGTTGGTAGAACAGCTATCGGTAGAATTGAAAGTGGTTCTGTAAAAGTTGGTCAAGATGTTACAGTTTGTGACTGGCATGATGAAACACTCAAAAAACGTGGTAGAATTACTGCTCTCTACGCTTTTGAAGGTACAGGTAAAAAATCTGTTGAATCTGCAAGTGCTGGTGATATCGTTATTGTTTCCGGTCTCGAAGATGTTACTATCGGAAACACAATTTGTGACTCCAGCAATGTACAGCCAATTGAATTTGTTTCTATTGACGAACCAACTGTTGAAATGACATTTGCAGTTAATGACAGTCCATTTGCTGGCAGAGAAGGTAAGTTTGTTACAAGCCGTCAAATCAGAGACCGTCTTTATAAAGAACTTCTCAAAGACGTTGCTCTTAAAGTTGAAGACAGCACATCAAGTGAAAGCTTTAAAGTTATGGGCCGTGGTGAAATGCACCTTTCTATCCTCATCGAAAACATGAGAAGAGAAGGTTATGAATTCCAAGTATCACCACCAAGAGTTCTTCTTAAAGAAGAAGATGGCGTTCTTATGGAACCATTTGAACATGTTGTTATTGACGTTCCAACAGAATATCAAGGTAATGTTATCGAAAAACTTTCTTCCAGAAAAGCTGAACTTGTTCAAATGGCACCTCAAGGCGAATCTCGTATGAGAATTGAATTTAAAATGCCTTCTCGTGGTCTTTTTGGTTATAGAAGTGAATTCCTTACAGATACAAAAGGTGAAGGTATCCTCAACACAATCTTTGATGGTTATAAACCACACAAAGGTGACTTGCCAACAAGAAACACTGGTTCTCTTGTATGTTTTGAAACTGGTGAATCTATAACTTATGGTCTTTACAACGCACAAGAACGTGGTTCTTTATTTATCGGTGCAGGTGAACCTGTTTATGCTGGTATGGTTGTTGGTGTTAACCCTAAAAATGAAGACCTTGTTGTTAACGTATGTAAAAAGAAACAACTTACAAACACACGTGCTTCCGGTTCTGATGACGCTTTAAGACTTATCCCACACAAAAAGATGAGCCTTGAAGAATGTCTTGAATTCCTTGCACCAGATGAACTTGTTGAAGTTACACCAAAAACACTTAGAATTAGAAAAGCAATTCTTGACCACAGCGAAAGAGCAAGAATGAGATCTAAAAAAAATAGCTAATTAAGCTTAAAAAACAGCGAAGATTAATCTTCGCTGTTTTTTATTGCACAAAATTATATTTAACATTATGTATAATCTTAATTAAACTGTTTTATTTATCTTGTTTAATAGGCAATGTAATTGTAAAGCATGAGCCTTCTCCAATTGTTGACTGAACTTGAGCATTTCCTCCCATTGCATCTGCAATATGTTTTACAATAGAAAGTCCAAGCCCTGTACTGCTTATATTTTTATTTCTTGACTTATCCACAACAAAAAATCTTTGAAATACTTTTTGTAAATCACTTTGAGAAATACCTATTCCTGTATCTTTCACCTTTAAAATAGCATTATTATCTATCTGTTTTAAAGACACAAATATCTCTCCGTTTTCTTTATTATACTTTATTGCATTAGATATAAGATTTCGGCAAATATCTCCCATTTGCTTATAATTTGCCTGTATAGAAATATTATCTATATCACTTTTACAAATTATATTTTTATCATTTATTGCCGGCATCAAATCCTTAATAACATCATTTAAAATATCTTGCAAATTAACAATATCAAAATCTATAACGCCGTTTTCTTCAAGTGCAGAAATTTGCATTATATCTTCAATAAGTGTAAGCAGTAAATTAGCATTTTTTTCTATAATTTCACCAAATTTAGCTATATCTTCCGGTTTCGCAATGCCACTTGAAATAAGCTGACTGTATCCAAGAATACTTGTAAGTGGTGTTTTAAGTTCATGGGTAACATTTGCTGTAAATTCTCTTCTCATTTTCTGGCTTTGTATTTGCTCTGTAATATCAAGAAAAATTAAAATTGCACCTTTATTATTCCCATTTTGAATATTAGGGCTTATTGTGTATTGATAAACACAATTATTATATTCAATCACACCATTAACTATATTATTATTAAAAGCATCTTCTATTTCTTTATAAATCTTATCATTATCCGAAAAATTTATAATTTTTGAATTTATTTTTGTGTTAAAAATTTCTATAGCTCTTTTATTTGCTTGTGTAATATTTTTATTTTTATCACACACAATAATACATTCTTCCATATTAGAAAACACACTTGAAAGCTTTTCTCGTTCAGCCTCAATTTTAATCATCTGCTTTTCTATTGTTTCTCTCTGGTCTTCTATTTTTTTTATAAATGGAGATAGTTCATCGTATCCACATTTATCAACATCATCAAAATTATAATTTTCTATGGTACTTACAATTCTTTTTGTTGTTTTCTCCGACACTTTATAAACAATAACAAGTACTGCAATTATCGCAAGTACTATTATCGGCAAATTAGAAACCACGCCTTCTGTTATAAGTGTTTGAGAACTAACTCCAACCCTTATAATCCCAATATCTTCTACTTTTAAAGCAAAATAATAATTTTGTTTATGGTCTGTATAAGACATTCTTTGGCTTGAACCTTTTGAATTTTCTATTGCTTCACTAACTTCTTCTCTTTCAAGGTGATTTTCCAAAGATTGTTCGTCATAGACACTGTCAAAAAGAACTGTTCCATTTTCAGAAATAAGCGTTATTCTGCTTTTAAAACCATCTTTCAAACTGTTAAGTATTCTCACTGCTTCATCACTGTTTTTACTGTGATGACAAACTTCTTTAAGTACATAAGCTTGATTTTCTGCCTGAACCAACATACTTTCAGAAACAAAATATCCATAAGTCATAATACAAATAATAGCAGTCAAAGTAACTGCTATTAAACATGATATTAAATTGTTTTGAATAATTTTATACTTCATAATTATATCTCTTATTCCATTTTATACCCAACACCTCTTATTGTTACAATCCTATCTCCCATTGTTCCCAATTTCTGACGAAGTGTTTTTATATGCATATCAACTGTTCTGCTTTCCCCAACATAGCTATCTCCCCAAACAGAATCCATTATATTCTCCCTTGTGAATACTTTTTGTGGATTTGTGATAAATAGCTTAAGCAAACTATATTCTTTTAATGTGAGTTCTATTTTTTGTTCATCAACTGTTACGATATGTTTTTGTGTATCCATAACAATATCCTCAAAAACAATTTGATTTATATTATCTCTTTTTTTCTCACATCTGCGAAGAACTGCTTTCACTCTTGAAACCATTTCCAACACGCCAAAAGGTTTTGTTATATAATCTTCAGCCCCGATATCCAATGCTTTTACAATATCAATTTCACTGTTTTTTGCAGTAAGCATTATCACCGGAATATCTTTATATCTTTCATCTGATTTTATGTTTTTTAAAATAGTTATACCATCTGTATCCGGTAACATTATATCCACCATAATCAAATCTGGGATATAATTTTTTATTTTCTCTTTTAAACTATTATAATTTAAAAAACCTTCCGCCTCAAAGCCTTGACTTGATAAAGCATAAGTTATTAAGTTATTTATATTTTCATCGTCTTCAATACACCAGATTTTCAAAATATTTCCTCCATAATATCAATGTACTAGTATTATATCATATATTATTTATTTTGTATATTTTGACTGGCAAATATTTTTACATAAAATTAATACACCCTTGATAATATCAAAGGTGTACCTATAAATTTAATTAAGTAACTGTTTAACTTTTTGAACTGCAATAAGTATATCTTCGGGACAAGAACCAGTATCTATAATCTTGCCTTTTGCTCTTTTTTCAAGCTGTGACAAAACCATTTCAAAATATCCCTTTGCACTTTCATCGTTGCATTTCTCACTTTTACCTATATAGCAATCATAAACAGTTGGATTTACTACATCTCCGGTATATTCTGCTGTTATTGCAGAATAAAATTTCTTTTTCTCGTTAACCGTAGTTTCACCAGTAATTGAAAAACCGTTTTTATAAAGATATTCTCTTATTTTACTTCCACTTTGAGCTGGCACAAGCA
>JAHHUD010000032.1 GCA_020024185.1 Oscillospiraceae bacterium
AATATATATCTTTTTCATTTAGATATTTTATAAATTTAAACTTACAAAGATATATATTCACTATTTTTGAATTATTTTATAAAATCATATAAAAACACCCCTTTTCCTATTTTCGTGGGAAATGGGGTGTTTTATTATATTTTAAAAGCCTATATTTATAATCATATTCTATTTCTATTTTCTTTTCTGGAGTTACCGTTATCGTCCAAATCTCTGTATGCACTTACAAGACGAATCATTTTTATATCTCTGAAAAGTTGAAAAATATGTACAACAATCAAAAATAAGGCTGGATACATAATAGTTTGAACATCTCGCTCATAAATCATAATACCACAAATAATAATCAAAAATATACGAAACGAAATAATAATGGCAGGATATCTCACTCTTGGACCTGTACAAAGTCCGCCACCATATCCGCTGGCAAATTTACCATTTATACCAGCAGCCATTGTAGCCATTACCTCACCCTTATCGCCAAGCCCATAAAAATCCTTTTTAGCAAGTGCAGTGCCGATACCCATTAAGTCGCCAATTAAAATCATGGAACATATACACCATAAAATAAGAGATTCATAAAAATTTCCGTTAGAAACTCTTAAAGAAATAAAAACAGCAGACAATGTAAACATCATATCCAAAAGTCCCTGTTGTATCATACAGTTGCGATAACTTTTTCTCAATTGTGCCTTGCGAGCAATTCCATCTGGATTTGGAGGTGGTGTGTTTTCTTTAACGGTTATATCACGAATAGTAGAAAATGCCTCTTTTATAATTTTATTTGTGACATTCACATCGGAGCTGTTTATGATTTCTATGGCGGCGTCAATTACTCGCCTACCCTCTTCTATGATTTTAGATTCATCACGATATTTAAGCGTGTAATAATAACACTTTAAACCATATATATCTTCAATAACTAATGTTGTACACCCTTTTATTTTAATAATAAATCCTCTATATTCCTCCATGATTATTTACCTTCTTATTTAATTTACTTTTCATTACATTTTGGATATTTTTTATCATTTACAATAATATACTTCTTAATTTACTGTAATTAGGGTAAGAATACTAAGGTTAGAATCAGAAAATAGAAAATGCTGTGAATAACTATTTAAAGTTATTCACGGCATTTATTTATCTAATCTAAATTTTCTTTACATAAATTTTAGTAAAATTATAATAATTGCTACTGATTATTTGAGAAAATCTTTTGTACTAATGTATATTATTATTCAATAATCTTCAACAATACACGTTCAACACGATTATCAACCATTTCGATTACAGAAACTTCAAAGTTACCATAAGTGAAAGTATCTCCAACTTCTGGCACTCTTTCCAATGTTTCCATAACCCAACCACTTATAGTTTGCACTTCAAATTCTTCATCAATACCAAATTCTTCAAATACATCTTCAACATCAGCACTACCAAGAACTTCATATTCTGTGTCGGATTTTTTTACAACTTCTTGAACGATTTCATCGTGCTCATCCCAAATTTCACCTACAAGCTCTTCCACAATATCTTCAAGCGTAACTATACCAATTGTACCTGCATATTCGTCAAGAACAACTGCAATATGAGATTTTTTCTGTTGAAGCTCCTTAAGTAAATCATCAATTTTCTTATTTTTTGTAACAAAAATTGTAGGACGAATAATTTCATCAATTTTTTTATCTGTATTATATACATAGTTATAAAAGTCTTTATGATAAACTATACCAACTATGTGGTCAAGAGATTCTCTATAAACAGGAAGACGTGAGTATCCGGTTTCTGTAAAGATTTCTGCAATTTTTTCTTTGTCTTCACCCTCAGGTATACCAATCACATCAATTCTTGGAGTGAGTATATCCTGAACTTCAACTTCAGAAAACTCAATGGCACTGCGTATAAGTAAACCTTCATCTTCGTCAATACCACCTTCATTTTCAGCTTCGGAAACAATTGTTATAAGTTCTTCTTCTGTTATTGAACGGTCTTCATCAGCTTTAATTATTTTAGCTATGAGCTTTTTCCAAAGTCCAAATAAAAAGTTAAATGGAGTAAGAATAACAACAAATATATTTAACAAAGATGAAGAAAAAATTGCAAATTTTTCTGGAGATTCTTTTGCAATACTTTTTGGAGTAACCTCACCAAAAATAAGTACAACAATAGTTGTTACAAGTGTAGAAACACTTGGACCAGCTTCTGGACCAACCCATTTTACAAACAAAACAGTTGCCATAGATGCCGATAAAATATTTACTATATTATTACCTATAAGAATTGTAGATAATAAGCTATCATAATTTTCTGACAATTTAAGAACAAGTTTTGCTTTTTTGTTGCCTTTTTCTGCCATGTTTTTAACTCTAATTCTGTTAAATGAAGAAAAAGCTGTTTCTGTTGCTGAAAAATATCCAGACATTAAGATACAAATTAAAATAATAATTAACGATATACTATCGCCTTCCATAAATAGTTCCTTTCATAAATAAAAAAATAATAAATGTTTATTGTTAGATTAAATTTTTACAAACAATAAAAGATATAACCAATGCAAAATCACATTGATTATATCTTTTTATTTATATCAATATATAAGTGTGACAATATGCCATCTGACATCGCCATCGCTCATGGTTAAAATCTCCTGTAAAATTATAATCTAATTGCTCTCCAATTTATCATGTAAACTTAATTATGTCAATAGCTATTACATAAAATTCATACATTCACCACAATTTATATACTTATATTTTACAAAAATAGGATTTATATTAATATATATTATCATTTTACTTATCCGCCTGATTTTGCAGTTTTTTCATAACTTCTGCCCAACCAATTGGCACAATATCAACTGCCTCAACAATATTATCTCTTGTCCAAAGCTGAGTATTTGTAGCCACTGTAAATCCACAGCCGGAATCTGTTGTCCATTCATGAAATGGTCTTTGAGGATAAGCATACATACCAAGTAAAATAGCCATAACACCACCATGGCAAACACAAGCAGCCTCTTTTATGTTATTTTTCATCATATCCATAAAAATTTCATTAAGTCCGTTTGCGCAACGTTGGGCAAAATCTTCATTTTTTTCTCCACCTTCTGGTACAAATTCATTTTGATGACTAAGCCAGTGTGTAAATCTTTCATTTTGGCTCAATTCTGTAAAAGTTTTATTTTCAAATTCACCAAAATTACATTCTCTCAAATTATCAACAGCAGTATAGTCACAATCCGGATATATAATTTCACAAGTTTCAACTGCTCTTTTCATAGGGCTTGTATATATTTTTTGAACTTCTGGATATTTGCAAGTATTTTTTAAAAAAGTAAGTCCATCTATACCTTCTTTGCAAAGAGATTCATCTGTGCCACCACCGATATATCGGCTTTCCATGTTGCCAGAAGTAAGTCCATGACGAATAAGGTGTAATTTATAAGTAAGCATTTTGTTTATTCCTCCGTTTTTTATTATAAAAATAGTATTTTACTATTTACAATAAGTTTTTTTTATTATATAATTTACAGACAGTAAAAATCAGGAAAGTGACTATTATGAACGATTTCAGCCGTATAATTACATTATTGCGTAAAGAGAGAGGTATCACCCAAAAGCAGGCTGCTTTGGATTTGGGTATAAGCCAAGCTCTCTTAAGCCATTATGAAAAAGGATTAAGAGAATGTGGTCTTGATTTTCTAATCCGTCTTTGCGATTATTATAATGTATCCAGTGATTACATTCTTGGGCGCTCTGCAGATAGGTTTGGCGCTGTACTTTCTGTTTCAGATTTGCCTGCGGATAATTCTGCAAAAGACTCAAAATTCAACGGAAGTGTTCTCCCTACAATGAATAAACGTCTTATTTTCAGCAGTCTTAATATATTATACGATAAACTTGCACAATGTGGCAATAAGGAATTAACAATAAAGGTTAGTGATTACATATCTTTGTGTATATATAAAATGTTTAGAATTATGTATTCCAGCAATAAATCTAACAGTCAAAGCCTTTTTAATATTCACCCTAATATTTATGAAGGATATTCCACAGCAAGTCAAATTAAACTTTGTAGTGATATTAATGATATTTTAAATAATAAGCAATCAAAAATATCAGAGAGTTGCCTTGAAATGACAACTGAAAGTATATCAAAAGATTACCCACAACATTCAACAGGCTTCTTTAACGTTATAAAATCAGCAGAAGACATTATACAAAAATAAAGTAAATAAGCTTTGGATTTTCCAAAGCTTATTTTTTTATAAATATAAAAATCATTAATCAATATAATAATACTAATATTTACAACTATATTTTACACAAATATAAAACCGGTTACACCAAAAGGTATAACCGGTAATTTTATTATTCAAATTCTGTTTCTGTTTCTGAACCTGCTTGTGTTTGGTCGATAACTTCTTCTTTCATTTCTTCAGCACTTGAAGCATATTTAAATCTTTCATATTCATCAAGGTCTACAAACCCAATATAGCTCTTACCACAGTTGATTTCAAGTGGTTTTTCATCCCAATCTGTAAATCTAAGACGTTCCATAGGTCCACCTTTAAACCAACGGATTTTTTCAACTTTTCCGTTGGAAAAATAGTAACCAATTCCGCCATAGTTCATATCAACATATTGATAGTTAGGGTCACCTTTTGGATGTCCGCCTGGGTATGGATATTTAGAGATATCTGCAAATGCAATGAAAACATTTTCAAAACCGATTTGTTGTCCGTCATTTTCATCAATTGTTTTTTCTCTTGCTCTTATAGAACCGTTATACTGGCTCATCATGTATTTTTTTGATGATTTATCATAATCAAAATATGTACGATAAGTTTCTGAGTGAACAACGGAAATTGTGTCTGCTGCTTCACCTTTAAGGTCTCTAAAACCATCATTACCATTATCATAAGGAACAAAGTTGAACAAAGGTTCTGCATATATTTTGTCCATATCATAATTGCCTTTTTCAATTGCAGCAGAAAGTTCTTCGGTATTTGTATAAGCTGTATGCTCTTTATTTTTACCTGGACGATTTCTACGGTAAATAAAGTTTCTGTTAAATCCGTCAAGGTCAAGAGCATTATAATCATTTGTATCTATGTAAGTTTGTGTTATGCCACTGCGTCCGATATGACAATAAAGAACCTGCCAAGGCATTGCCCAACGCAAGAATTGGTCACGACCTGAGCGAACTGGCCCAACATCTTCAAGATTTTTATAATCTTCAAAGATACCCATAAAGCGAGTGATACCACCTTCAACCTTACTTTCAAAAAGAATAGAAGCTTGTGAAAGACCTCTTTGTGGACGAGCTGCTGAAATGTTATTTATCATAATAGCAACTGCTCGTTGTCCTTCTGGATAATCTTTAGTTTTTTCTTCACCCGTAAAAGGATTTGGAAAATACAATCTAGGTGGCGGTGTTGGTGTTGAATCCTCTGTTGGTTTAGTAGGGTAACCTCCGTTATCTTTTCCACATGCAACAAGTGATACACAAAGCACCATTGCCATAAACAAGGCTAAAAACTTTTTCATACTTTTGTTCTCCGAATACTATTTTTTTGAAATAAGGCCATTTAACAAAGCTTTATCACATATTATTTATATATATTACTCCTTAAAGCATAATTTGTAAAGTATAAATGCCATTATTTTATGTATGTTAACAAATACAATATACTTTATTTATGATTTGCAATAAATTAAGGATAAATTTAACTTTTTATTAAAATATATTTCATTAAATACTTTATTTTTTTACTTAATATTATCTTGTGATAATATTAATTTGTGATATAATTATTATTAAAACTATTATTAAAAGGAATTTTTTTGTATGGATTTTTTATTTTTATTTTTTAAAGGAATTATTGTAGGAATTGCCAATGTAATTCCTGGTGTAAGTGGTGGTACAATTGCTGTTGTATTACATATCTTTGACAGACTTATAGAAGCTATAAATCATTTTACATCGAATATCAAAAAGCATATTATGTTTTTGTTACCTTTAATTTTGGGTGCAGGATTTGGTATTTTAGCTTTTTCTGTTTTAATTAACTATACACTTACAAACTTTTCATTACCAACTTGTGGTTTTTTTGCTGGTCTTGTTGCTGGCAGTGTTCCTCTTATTTATTCAATGGCAAAAAGCAAGCGTCCAAGTGATAAATCAAATTTAAACTATATAATTTACACCGTTTTATCTTTTGCTTTAGTTATTTTTCTTGCAACAATCAAGACACCTGAAAGTTCAGAGGTAATTGTTGGGGATGTATCCTTTTCTCTCATGGTAAAAGCTTTAATCGGTGGTATCATCGCTTCTGCCGCAATGATTATCCCTGGTGTATCAGGTTCATTTATGTTAGTTTTAATGGGGCTTTATAATGTTGTTATCGGATATGTTGCCCTTATAAAAGATTTCCTTTTAACTTGGGATTTCAACATTTTAATTTCAATTATAAAATTCTGTTTACCTCTTGGTATTGGTGTAATCATTGGTGCAATTTTAATTTCAAAACTTATAGAATTTCTTATGAATAAATACCATACACAAACTTATTATATTATTCTTGGCCTTATCTTAGGTTCACTAGTTGGTATTTTCCTTGACCCTATTGCTTTTGGCTCATACGCAGGCTCTGTACCTGTTATTGCTTATATAACAACAGTAATAACATTTATTGTTGGTTTTGGTGTATCCACACTTCTTGGCAAAGAATAATTAACCGTTAAAAGTATTTAATAAAAGGATGTGTTTATTATCAAAAAATTTATATCTTTATTATTAGTCTTTTCTTTGGCTCTATCCGTTGTAGCTTGTAGTCAAAAAAATAATTCATCAAATACAAATTTATCTCAGAATAAGCAGGAAGTCATTGAAAAAAGAGAGTACAACTATATAACCGGTAAACCTTTTGCTGATGGTGAAAACAAGACCGAACGACCAGTGGCAGTCATGATTGATAATAATAAGCTTGCATTGCCACAGTCTGGCCTTGAATCTGCTGATTTAATTTACGAAATGGTTACAGAAGGTGGAATAACACGTCTTATGGCCGTTTACTCTAATTTGTCAAAAGTTTCTATAGCCGGCCCTGTTAGAAGTGCTCGTGACCAATTTGTTCAATTTGTGTTGCCACTAAACGCAATTTATGTTCATATCGGTACAAGCATTTATGCAAATGATATGCTCAACTTTTATCACTATCAAGATATAGACGGATTATATCTTGGTGTAACAAGTTTTGATTTTGATAAGGCTCAGTCCGCTTATAAACCACACGAACACTGCTGGTATACAAAATCAAACCTTATTCAAGACGGTATAAATGCAACTGCTATTAACACAAGTGGAAATCTATATCCTGCTTTTAACTTTGCTGACTATAAAAAAGGTCCGGTTAGCCTAAAAAATGCACAGGATGCAACCGAAATTTCTTTCCGTTTTTCAAGTTATGCCGATGCTGCAATGCATTATAATGCAAATGACGGAAAATATTATAAAGACAGCTTTGGTGCTCCTCAACTGGATAAAGAAACTGGCACACAAGTTAGTTTTGATAACTTTTTCTTGCTTAATACAAACATTTCACTTTACCCTGATGGATTATGTACAAACTTTGATTTATCTCAAGGTGACGGATATTATTTTTATGGTGGTAAATACATTCCAATAAAATGGAGAAAAGGTCTGCCTGAAAATCCTTTGGTTATTACAGATGAAAATGATGATGTTATTGAAATAAATCCAGGTAAAAGTTATGTTGCTATTATAGATAGCAGTATGTTGGAACATTTATCAATTTCAGGTGCTGTTCAAGAAGTTGAACAAAGCTCTGAAATTAAAAATCCGGCTTAACATTAAAATCAAAAGCTAATCGAAATTTCGATTAGCTTTTTTATTTATGTATTATTTAAGACTGTCTTTTAAGTGTTGTATTTCACTGTCTGCAAGAGTTTTGTATTCTGTATTATTAAATAAGTTATCATATCTATATATTGCAAATCCACTTATACCATTTATAGAATTTAAAGCATTAACTTGTTTCATTAAGTTATTTCCGCTTTCCCATTCACTTTGGTCGTTTGAACCTCCATCTCCTGCCCCTATTCTATACGCACCAAGTCCTATATATAATTTTACATTTTCATTTCTTGGATATGACGCCCATTTTTCTGACAAATTTACAAATTGATAATCTGTTCTTCCAGATGATGTCAAATACCCAAAGCCCCAATATAACTGTGGCATAATATAATCCACATAACCACTTTCTTTAAGCCACAAGTTTACATCGCTGTACTGCATATTAAAATTATTATCATTATTCCCCTGTGGACTAATTCCAAAAGTTATTGTATTATCTTTTGCTTTTATTGCTGAGTATATTTTTTTAACCAAAGTATTCACATTTTCTCTTCTCCAGTCTGCCTGGGATAAAGTTGTTCCACTCAAATCATAATTTGATTTATCAATTGATAAATCAGTTGTTGGATAAAAATAGTCATCAAGATGAATTCCATCAACATCATAATTTTCAACTATTTCTTCAATTCCTTTTACAACTAAATTTTGAACCTGTTCCAGTGCCGGATTATAATAAACTCCACCTTCTACATTAAAAACCAAGCTTGTATCATTAGCTGGATTATTTTTAGCAATATTTGCCGGCTTTTTGCTACTCAAACGCACTCTATAAGGATTAACCCACGCCTCTATTCTAAGTCCGTTTTCGTGAGCAATATTAACCATTTCAGAAAGTGGGTCATAAGATATTCCATCTCCCTGTGTTCCGGTTATAAGATGACTTGTTGGGAATATATTAGATTTATATAAGGCATCTCCAAATGGTCTAACTTGAACAATAACTGTATTAAGCCCCAAGTCTTTACAGTTTTTAAATATTTTACTAATGTCATTAACAAAATTCTCTTTATTTGAAAAGTTTATATTTTCAAATTCAATATAGCTTATCCACATTGCTTTATATGTACTATTATCCAAGTTAATCTGTGGTTTTTTGTTGTTTTGAGTATCATCCTTAATTTCCGAATTTTCACCTGAATTTAAACTTTCATCTACTTTTGTTTTACTATCTGTTTTATTAGAATTTTTATCTGTATAAATACTATCTTGTTTTTCTATATCATGATTAGCATTTGTTTGTTTTACTTTAAAATATAGACCTGTAATAACAGATAAAATCAGAAACATGCCAATAACAACCATGATACCCATTATATTTTTTTTATTTTTCACCTTTTTCTCCTATCTTTTATTATGAACATCAATAATCTTATATATATATATTATCATATAGACTGAGAAATTTCGCAAATAAATTTAAAACTATTTTTATTATATTACTTATAAAGTTATATATTTTAAAAGATATGTTTTAATATCTATAATATTAGTTATTCAAATTTTACTATTTTAATTCCTAATAAAATAAAAAACGCCTCTATTTTATAGAGGCGTTTATATTTAGAAATTATTCAGCAACTTCTTCTGTTTCTTCAGCTTTAGCTGGAGCTTCTTTAGTTTGTTTGATAGAAAGACTTACACGTTTTGCTTCAAGGTCAACACCGATAAGTTTAACTTCAACTTCTTGACCAACTTTAAGAACTGTGTTTGGATCTTCAACTCTGTCGTAAGAAATTTCAGAGATGTGAACAAGTCCGTCAACACCTGGAAGAATTTTTACAAAAGCGCCAAATTTTGTGATAGAAACAACTTTAGCTGTGAAAATTGTGCCCAATGGGTATTCTGTTTCAAATTTTGTCCATGGGTTATCTTCTTCTTTTTTGTGACCAAGGCTAACTTTGCCTGCTTCTCTGTCCAAAGATTTAACAAATACATCAATGGATTGGCCAACTGTGAGAACTTCTGCTGGGTGTTTAATTTTTTCCCATGTGATTTCTGAGAGGTGAACAAGACCATCTACGCCACCGATATCAACAAATGCACCGTATCTTGTAAGGGATTTAACTGTACCTGTGTAGTGTTTACCTTCTTCAACTTCTGCCCAGAATTTTTCTTTAAGTTCATTGTTTGCAGCATCTTTAACTGCTTTGATGGAGCCGATAACTTTTCTTCTGCCGCCATCTCTTGTGCATTCAATAATTTTGATTTCTTGTTTTGTTTTAACAAGGTCTTCAAGATTTTCATTTCTGCCAGCTGCAAGAGATTTTGGAATAAATACTCTAACGCCTTTAACAAATGCAACAAGGCCACCGTTAACTGCTTCTGTGATAGTTGCTGTAAGAACTTCACCAGATTCTGCTGCAGCTTCAACCACGCCTTCGCCTTCACGTTCGTCAAGTCTCTTTTTAGAGAGTTGCACTTCGCCAGCATTGTCGTCAGTTTTAATAACGATGAGGTTAAGCTCGTCACCTTTCTTCACTAAATCTTCAAGTCTTGCACTTGGGTCTGCGCTAAATTCACTAGCTTTAACTGTACCAGTGTAACGACAGTTTGGAATAGAAACGATAATTTCTTTTGCTGTAACGCTTTCTACAACTGCGCTTACTACAGCATTTCTGTGAAGTTTTACTTCAGAACCTTCAAATTCTGCGAGCATCGCTCCAAAGTCCATTTCTAAGTCACGATTCATATCGCTCATGTTATTAAGTACCTCCTGAATTATGAACGCCGGGGTGCTTGCACCTGCTGTGACGCCCACATTTTGAATATTTATAAAAAGCTCCGGTAAGAGCTCATTACCAGTTTCAACACTTATTGTCTTACAATAAGCTTTACACACATCCACAAGTTTTTGAGTATTGGAAGAATGTCTGCCTCCAATGACAACCATTGCATCGTTATTTTTCGCCAAAATCTCTGCTTCTGTCTGTCTTTCTTGTGTTGCTCTACATATTGTATCAAATATTTCGCAATTTGTACATAGTTTTTTTATGATATTTAAACTTTCTTGCCATTTTTTGAGCATATATGTCGTCTGAGCTACCAAAGCTAGTGGTTTAGTGGCATTATCTCCCATTTTTAGCCATTTTTCCAGCTCATCAGGTTCGTTAAAAACCATAACTTCAGTACAACAATAACTTACTATTCCTTGAACTTCAGGATGGTTTTTATCTCCTGCAACAAGCATTGTTCTTTTATCTTTTGCTATTTTTTCGGCAAGATTATGTATTTTTTTTACATAAGGACAAGTTGCATCATGTGTTACAACGCCCATATTTTTTAATTGGTCATATATATTTTTCTGTATACCATGACTTCTTATAACAACTTCATAACCTTCTGGAATTTCAGTATTTTCCAAGGTTATAACACCATTATTTTCTAAATCTGCAACCAGTTGCTTGTTATGTATAAGTTCTCCAAGAGTTGCAACCTTTTTACCTTCCTTTGCAAGATTGTATGTAAGGTCAACTGCTCTTTTAACTCCAAAACAGAAACCTGCTGTTTTTGCTTTAGTGATGTGCATTGTATTCCTCCAAAAGATTATTAAGGCTATTTTCAAGCATAGCTTTTGTATCTCTTATCTGTTGACGGCTTCCGCTGTCAAGTTGAGTTTGTTCTATTGTAAGTGGTTCTCCAAAGTTTACCACAACTTTTCCAAAAAATTTCATACCGCCGTCTTTTGTATCATATATAATACGACAAGGTATAATGTCGGCAGATGTTCCAGCTGCAATCATAAATGCACCGCTTTTAAGTTTACCCATTTGATTTGAACCACTTCTTGTACCCTCTGGAAAAATAAGCATACCGGAACCATTTCTGATATCGCTCATAGCTTTTTCAATAACTCCCTTGTCACCTTTACCTCTATCTACCGGTATAACACCAACTTGAGTAAACATCCATGAAAGTATTGGCCCTTTAAAAAGCTCTGCTTTACCTAAAATAGAAAGCTTTTTACCCCATCCTCTTACAATAACTATAAAAATAGGGTCTAGCATAGAAACATGGTTTGCACAAATCACATAAGGTCTCCCGTTGGATTTGTATTCTTGAATGATTTCTTTACCGGTAACTTTGATATTAAAAATTATTCTAAACACCAAACTTACCAAACAAAACATTATTATATAAAACATTTTATCATTTATTCCTCTATATAAAAATATTATAACATTTTGCTTTTTACAATTTCGAGAACAGAATTATATGCCTGTTCAAAATTTTTATATGTTGTATCAAGCAAAATTGCATCGTCAGCTTGTCTTAAAGGAGATTCTGCACGGTTTGTATCATTGTGGTCACGAGTGATAATGTCTTCAAGCACTTCCTGAAATGAAATGTTTTGACCTTTTTCCAAAAGCTCGTTATGTCTTCTTTTAGCTCTTACTGTTGCATCACCAACAATAAATATTTTGATTTCTGCATCTGGTAAAACAACAGTGCCAATATCTCTGCCGTCCATTATTACACTTTGTGATTTTGCAACATCTCTTTGTGCATTTAAAAGGTAACTTCTAACACCTTTATATGCAGAAACTTTACTTGCAGCCATAGAAACTTCATTCATACGGATTTCTTTAGAAACATCTGTACCATTTAAAAGTATTCTCTGTTCACCTTCAACATATTTAAGTTCAATTTTTATTTGTTCTAAAACAGAACAAACCTTATCTTCATCATTAACATCAATGTTATTTTTCAAACAGAAAAGCCCTATTGTACGATACATTGCTCCTGTATCAACATAAACAAAACCGAGTTCTGCTGAAAGTCTTTTCGCTATTGTACTTTTACCTGCTCCAGAAGGACCATCTAATGCTATACGATAGTTTTTCATAATCATAATTTCCTTTATATTTCATTTATTGCCGTAGCTGCTGCATAAGCTGAGCTGAATGCTATTTGAAGATTGTATCCACCTGTATAAGCGTCAACATCAAGAACTTCTCCTATAAAATATAATCCATCACAAAGTTTTGATTGCATTGTTTTTGGATTAATTTCTTTTACACAAACTCCACCTGATGTTATAACTGCAATATCTAATTTATACTTTGAATTAAGTGGAATTTCAAAATTTTTAAGTAGTTCAACTAATCTCAATCTCTCTGGTCTTGTAATTTGATTTACAGATTTTTCTGTATCTATTCCCCACACTTTAAGCATAACCGGTATCATGGATTTTGGCAAAAGCCATTCAAGACTATTTATAGCCTTTTTGCTGTGCAGTTTTTCAAAGTCATCACATATACGTTTATATAAAACTTCATTTGTCAAAGCCGGTTTTAAATCTATAACAGCTTTATATTGCTGAATATCTTTATCTTTTATATGGCATGAAGCTGATAACACCAATGGCCCTGATATACCAAAATGGGTAAACAGCATTTCACCTTGTTCGCTGAAAACTTTTTTCTTTTTATGTACAAGTGATAAGGTTACATTTTTAAGTGATAACCCCATCATTTCTTTACACATATTACCATTTTCAACAAGTGGAACAAGACTTGCTGTTGGAGTAATAATTTTATGTCCTGCTTGTTGTGCAAAACGGTATCCGTCTCCGGTTGAGCCTGTTTTCTTATAAGATAATCCACCTGTTGCAACTATAACTTTATCTGCAAAAAGCTTTTTACCACTTTTTAACACAACACCTTTAACAACATTTTCTTCTATGATTAGTTTATCAACCTCATCGTAAATTATATTTGCTTTTTTACAATGTCTTTCCAAAGCTTTTTTTATATCCATTGCACTATCGCTTACCGGAAAAACTCTTCTGCCACGTTCTGTTTTAAGTGGCACTCCCATATTTTCAAAAAATTCCATAACCTTTGACGGTGGAAATTGATAAACTGATGAAAACATAAATTTGGGGTTTGTTCGTATATTTTTAAGAATATTTTCCTCGTCACTGTCATTAGTAACATTACAACGACCTTTACCTGTAACAAGTAATTTTTTTCCACACGTTTCCATGTGTTCTATAATTGTAACATCATTGTGCTGTGTCATAAAGCCGGCACAGAAAAGTCCTGCTGCTCCACCACCTATTACAATAACTTTCATCTTCACCTCAAAAAATTCATAAATTCATTTACATTTAAGTTTATATTGTAACATACTTATTATATTTACCGCAACTTTTTATATGGTAAATAAACTTTTCTCCATGGTATTTTATTGTCCTTGATATTACACTATTTTATATGATAAAATTAACAATTAGGTACTTTTTATTAAGAAAGGTTTATGATTAAAATGCTAAATGTACAAAATGTAACCCACGGCTATGGCGAGAGGCAAATATTGGATAATGCGTCATTCCGTATGAAAAAAGGAGAGCACATCGGTCTTGTTGGTGCTAACGGTGAAGGCAAAACAACATTTTTAAATATTATTACCGGAAAAATTCCTGCTGATGAAGGTACAGTTACTTGGGCAAAAAGAGCAACTGTTGGATATTTGGACCAACATTCTGTACTTGAAAAAGGACAAACTATCCGTGATGTTTTAAGAGGAGCATTTAAGCATATGTATGAACTGGAAGCTGATATGCTTGAAATGTACAATAAAATGGCTGATTGCTCCGATGAAGAAATGGCACAACTTATGGAAGATGTGGGCGATATTCAAGATATTCTTGACCACAGTGGTTTTTATACAATAGATTCAAAAATAGAAGAATATTCAAACGGGCTTGGTCTTGGTGAAATTGGTTTAGACAGAGATGTTACACAGTTAAGTGGTGGACAGAGAACAAAGGTTCTTTTGACAAAACTGCTTTTGGAAAATCCAACAATTCTTATCCTTGACGAGCCTACAAACCATCTTGACGAAAGTCACATACGTTGGCTGACAACATTTTTGCAAAACTATGAAAACGCTTTTATGCTTGTAAGCCATGATGTTCCATTTTTAAATTCTGTTACAAATGTTATATATCATGTTGAAAATGCTGTTTTGACACGATATAAGGGCAATTATGATGAATTTATGGCTATGTATGAGCTTAAAAAGCGTCAGTTAGAGCAAGCTTATGAAAAACAACAAAAAGAGATTGCTCATCTTGAAGATTTTATTGCAAGAAACAAAGCCAGAGTTGCAACAAGCAATATGGCAAAATCAAGGCAGAAAAAACTTGATAAAATGGATATTATTGAGCTTGCAAAAGAAAAACCAAAACCAACCTTTGAATTTCAATATTCAAGAGCTCCGGGAAAAGTTGTGGTGGAAGGAAAAGACCTTGTGCTTGGATATGATACCCCTCTTACACGCCCTGTCAACTTTGTTGTTGAAAGAGGACAAAAAATTGCAATAAAAGGTGTTAACGGCCTTGGAAAATCCACCCTCTTAAAAACAATGCTTGGTATTATTCCTGCGTATAGTGGCTCTGTTGAACTTGATTTTTATGCTGAAGCTGCATATTTTGAACAAGAACATATTGCATCAAGTAAAACAGCTTTAAATGAAATTTGGGATATGTATCCTTCTATGACAAATGCATCTGTGCGTGGTGTTTTGGCTAAATGCGGGCTTACAACACAGCATATAGAAACACAGTGCAAAGTTTTGTCCGGTGGTGAAAATGCAAAAGTGCGTCTTTGTGCTATAATGCTTAAAGCTATGAACTTGCTTGTCCTTGATGAACCTACAAATCATCTTGATGTTTCGGCAAAAGAATCTCTTGCAAAAGCTATAAAAGACTTTAAAGGTACTGTTATTCTTGTAAGCCATGAGCCAGAATTTTATCAGGACATTGTCACAGATATTTGGAACTTGGAAGACTGGACAACAAAAATTGTTTAAGAGGAGATTATTATGAATACCTTGCTACAAAAAAATCATACACATTATTTTAAGGAGAATATTGTATGAAGAAATTGTCACTTCAAAATAAATCATATAAAATTTATATTACATATTTTTTTCTTATTATGTATGGTTGTTTCTTGGGATATTTAATTATAAAAACAACTAGCATTTCACATCCAATTAAAGCACTTGAAGAACATTATATGTCTTTGAGAGTTACTTGGCTTGATTATTTTATAAGTGATTTAAGTAAAACCGGAGTATATTCTGGTTTTCATCGTTTATATGACCATAATGCAAGTATGTATTTCTATTTATCACATTTTGCTGTATTCGCAAAATTAAATACGGCATATACATTCTTTTATACTCAACTTATTGTGGTTTTAGGATGTGTGGCATTATATCCATCTATTTTTTATAGGTTGACAGGAAATATATATGTATCATTATTAAGCATTTTTTTCTTTAAGTTATATAATCCATTCAGCCTTTATTTTCTCAGTGACAGTTACTGGATTTATGGTTGGACAACATTTATAAGCCTGCCAATACTTTTCTTTTTATTTCGTGATAAGTGGCAAAAGTCAAACTGGATTTGGATATTGGGTTTAATAGGCGTAATAAGTGTGAGCAATGTTTTCCGTGCAAATGCAGGTCTCTCAGTTATTATAAGTCTTATTCTTCTTATGTTTGTTAAAATTATTTATCCTGCTATAAAATCAAAAAAGTTAAAACCTGTTATTATTGGTGCTTGTGTTTGTTTATTAATAATATTCTCAAATGGATTTTTCACATCAACTGTCCCACATATTTATCAATCTGCAACAAGTCAACCAGAATGTCTGCCTATGAAAGGACCTTGGCATTCTTTATACATCGGTCTTGGCTGGGAAAGGGGAAATCCTTTTGGGCTTGAATATGCAGACGCATACGGATATATGAATAGAGAATATCTTTTATACGATACAGAAGAGGGTTATTATATCGGCGCAGAAAGTCCTGCATATATAGATGAAGTTAAAAAAGTATATTTTGATAATGTCTTTTCGAATTTGGGATATTGCATAGGCTCATATATAAAAAAATCCTTCATAGCAATTATTAATAGTATAAGATTTTCACTTATAACCCCACCTATTCTCTATAAATTATATTACCAAGCTAATTCTATGAGCTATATAGTAACTATTTTCCTCTCCATGTTAATGATATTTTATTTAAAGAATATAAAAGCTGATGAAAAAAAATTATTTTTAAAAAGATTATATATTTTTTCTCCTATAATATTAATTTTTATTTTATGCGGTATATTACCTGCTTTAATTGCAACACCTTTTATCCCACAATATTTATTTGGTGCTGTTTCAACTTTTGACTGCATGGTTTTGACTGCGTATATCATTGCGCTCACTCAAATAACAAAATACATAAAATTAAAATTACAAAAATGAAATATACAAATATAGTAAAAGCAACATTTAT
>JAHHUD010000033.1 GCA_020024185.1 Oscillospiraceae bacterium
TTAAATGCTTTAAAAGAAGTATCTCAAAATGAAATTTTAAGTGATGAACAAAGAAATACTTTAAATGTAACTATTGATAAAGCATTAGTTAAGGCATCTGAAGCTTGGAATAAAGTTGAAGAATTAAATGCTAAATATTTAGAAGCTTTAAATAATAATGATTTAGAAGCTTGCAATAAATTATTAGAAGAAAATCGTGCTTTAAGAACTAATGTATTATCTGCATTTAAATTTGCTGAAGATAATTTAGTAAGATTAACTTGGGAAGATGTATCTCAATTTCCACATGAACATAGCGTTAATAATATTGCTGCATTAAATGGTGCAATTGAAGCTTTAGAAGCAGGTGATAATGCTCTTGCATTAGATGAATACTTATATTTAGTTGATAATAACTGGTATGCATATGATTGGTCTAAAGAAACATTTAATTACTTTACTGATTATGTTTTAAATCAAAGTGCTGACCGTTTAATGTGGGGTGCTGGCAGAGTTTGGGGCCATAATGACTTGTTTGATGTGATTAACTCTCTTCAAGAAAAAGAAGAAGGAGATGATTTTTCTTCTGAAATCGAATATTTAAAAGCTTGTCTTGAAAATGAAACTAAATTCTTAAGTGAACAAGTTGAACTAGAGGTTAATACAGTAAAGGAACTAACTACTAAGTTAGCTAATATTGATAAATAACTATAATCTTTTTAACGTACATTTTATAAACTTTTATATTTGTAGATTTGTATTAAATAATGAGTACAATTTTTAATTTTATAAAATGCAATAGAGAGTAGAGATATGTCATAACAGACGATTTTTCATATTAATATGTTGTTTGACGTTTATATGCTTTTGTGATATTATATAGAAGATATGGGGAGCTTTAACCAGGCTGAGAGGAAGCTTTTGACTTCGACCCTTAAACCTGATGTGGATAATGCCACCGTAGGAAAACATATAGTTTGCTATGCACGGATAATCCATCAGGATTATCCGTTTTATTTTACAGAAAGGAGATAAGCCCGGGTGGCAAGGGAGCGCTTGACATCTTTGAAATAAGCGATGGGAACCTGTGTTTCAGGGTGAGAGGAAACAATTAAGTTTCGACCGTGCGAAAGAATATTCTTTCGTAAATTAATTTACGAAAAGAGGAAAATAAATGAAAAATTCAAAAAAAATCTTAAAGATGATAGTGCTTTCAATGCTTGTAGCACTTGGGGTTGTTATCTCTCCGATACTTCGTGTTGAAGGTATGTGCCCAATGGCACACTTTATAAATATTGTTGCTGCTGTTTTTATGGGACCTTGGTATGCACTTGTTTGTGCTGTACTTATTGGTATTATAAGAATGGTGACAATGGCTATCCCACCAATTGCGTTAACCGGCGCAATTTTTGGTGCATTTTTATCTGGAGTTTTTTATCGTTGGTCAAAAGGTAAACTTATTTTTGCAGTAATTGGAGAAGTTATAGGAACTGGTATAATTGGTGCAATAGTATCATATCCAGTTATGTCAATTTTGTGGGGCAAAGAAGGGCTTACATGGCTTTTTTATGTTCCATCTTTTGTTTGCGCAACTTTAATTGGTGGCAGTATTGCTTTTGTTTTTTTGAAAAAGCTTATGAAAACGGGAGCATTAACACGTTTTCAGCTTATGATTTCAGATAAAAGTTATGAAGATAAAAGTGGCACTATATCAACAGCTTCATCAATTGCAGCATTTGGTGCAATTATTTATCTTGTAATTAAAATTTTAACCACTATGGTTTTCAAAACAGATGCTAAAATTTGGTCATATATTGCAAATGGTTCAGTAGTTATTTTTATAGCTGTTGCAGTTGTTTATTATTTTTTAAACAAATCAAAAAAGGACAAAAAAAGCAATGTTTAATAAAATTGTAGAAATAAGAGAAAATTTAAAAGAAAAAAATCCACTTATTCATTCCATAACAAATCCAATATCAATAAATCAGTGTGCCAATGCAATAATTGCAGTTGGAGCAAAACCAATTATGGCAGAACACCCACAGGAAGTTGCTGATATAACAAAAACATCAAAGGCACTTATGCTTAATATGGGAAATATAACAGATATAAGAATGCAATCCATGTTAAATTCTGCTGAATGTGCAAATGAAAATAATATACCAATTGTTATAGATATCGTTGGTATTGCTTGTTCAAAACTTAGAAGAACTTATGTTTATAATCTTTTGAAAAAATATAAAGTTACTGTAATAAAAGGTAACTATTCCGAGATAAATGCTTTATATAATTCAAATTATTCATCTGTCGGTGTAGATAGTGATATAAGTCTTGATAAAGATTATATAAGTAATATTGCTTATAAATTGGCGAAAAAATATAATTCAATAATTCTTGCAAGTGGGAAAGTTGATGTAGTAACTGATGGCGAAAAAATAATACATATAAAAAACGGCACACATCAATTAAGTTGTATTACCGGCACAGGATGTATGCAGGGTGCGCTATGTAGTTGTTATATTTCTGTTTGTAGAGATATAAGCGCAGTTATTTGTGCTTGTGTAGTTATGGGTATTTGTGGAGAACTTTCTCAAACAGATAAAGGCAACGGAACATTCATGGTTAATCTTATGGATAATCTTTCTATATTATCAAATCAAGATATAAAAGAATATATAAATGTGGAGGAATATGAAGTTGAAAAATTTTGATACAACATTATATTTTATTACTGATAGTACTGGTATTGAAGAAGAAACTTTTTTATATAAAGTGGAACAAGCTTTAAAAGGTGGAGTTACACTTTTACAAATTCGTGAAAAAAATAAAACAACAAGAGAATATATAAACCTTGCAAACAAGGTTCATGAAATAACAAAAAAATATAATGTACCACTTATAATTGACGATAGACTTGATGTTGCTTTGGCAGTTGATGCAGAAGGTTTGCATGTGGGACAAAGTGATATGCCAGTCAATATTGCAAGAAAACTTTTTGGAGAAGATAAGATTATAGGCGCAACAGCAAAAACAGTATCTCAAGCAAAACAAGCTTATGAACATGGGGCAGATTATCTTGGAGTTGGAGCAATTTATCCAACAACAACAAAGGTAATAACAGTGCTTACACCTGTTGAAACACTTAAAGATATTTGCAGAGCTGTTCCAATTCCGGTAAATGCAATTGGTGGGCTTAATAAAGATAATCTTGATGTACTTAAAGGTGTGGATATAGATGGTATTTGTGTTGTTTCTGCTATAATGAAAGCAGAAAATCCAACAACTGCTGCACAGGAACTTATAAAAGTGTATAAATCTTTAAAATAAAAACTTGCATAATTTGTAGTATAATAGTATAATACTATTCGGAAATTAAATATACGGGGAGCTTGCGAGATTATTCATACAGGCTGAGAGGAAGGTAAACCTTCGACCCATAAACCTGATTTGGATAATGCCAACGTAGGGAAACTTTATATTGTATCGTTTTTATACAGGAAATTGCCAATTAGGTGATTTCCTGTTTTTGTTATGTAAAATCATAAAAGTTTGATTTTAAGCGGTAAACTGGGAGCACCACTTTTTATCGCTAAATAAAAATAGTGCTTAAAAGGAGAGATAAAAATGAAAAAAGCATTATCAATCGCTGGCAGTGATTGCAGTGGAGGCGCTGGTATTCAGGCAGATTTAAAAACAATGACCATGAATGGTGTTTATGCAATGAGTGCTGTAACAGCATTAACTGCACAAAATACAACCGGCGTTACTGGAATTATGGGGGTTACTCCAGAATTTTTAAAACAACAAATAGATGCAGTTTTTGAGGATATTCGTCCTGATGCTGTAAAAATAGGTATGGTGTCATCAGCTGAATTAGTAGAAGCTATTGCAGAAAGACTTATGTTTTATAAAGCAGAAAATATTATTGTTGACCCAGTAATGGTTGCAACAAGTGGTTCAAGCCTTATAGAAACAGATGCAATAACAACTCTTAAACATAAGCTTTTGCCAATTGCTACTTTGGTTACACCAAATATTCCAGAAGCAGAAATACTTGCAGATATGAAAATCTCTACAAAAGATGATATGGTTTGTGCTGCTGAGAAAATAAGCAAAAATTATGGTTGTGCTGTTTTACTGAAAGGTGGACACAGTGTAAATGATGCAAATGACTTGCTTTTTGCTGACGGAAAATCACAATGGTTTATTGGTAAAAGAATAGATAATCCAAATACACATGGCACAGGCTGTACTTTATCAAGTGCAATTGCAGCAAATCTTGCAAAAGGATATGACCTTGCAGAATCTGTAAAAAGAGCAAAAGATTATATTTCTGGGGCATTGTCTGTAATGTTAAATCTTGGTAAAGGCAGAGGTCCTATGAATCACGCTTTTAATTTATCTGGAGAATTTTTAAGGGAGGCAGAATAAAATGGGTGAAAAACGTACATCAGTATTTGAAAATAGTTTAATTTGGTTTGGGGCAGCAGTTTCTATTGCAGAGATAATAACAGGTACATATTTTGCACCTTTGGGATTTTCAAAAGGTTTGCTTGCAGTTGTTATCGGACATATAATAGGTTGCACAATGTTATTTTTTGCAGGCATGATAGGTGGAAAAACAAGAAAAAGTTCTATGGAAAATGTAAAAATCAGCTTTGGTCAAAAAGGCTGTTTGCTTTTTGCAGTTTTAAATGTTATTCAGCTTATTGGTTGGACTGCAATAATGATATTTGATGGTGCATTGGCAGCAAATGGTATATTTAATATCGGCAATTGGATATGGTGTATTGTTATTGGTGCATTGATTATTTTGTGGATTGTAGTTGGTGTTGAAAATCTTGGTAAAATAAACACAGTTGCAATGGCAGCGTTATTTATACTTACAATTGTTTTAAGTTTTGTTATTTTTGGAAATACATCAAATAGTGCTGTGGTAACAGAAGGAATGACATTTGGAGCAGCAGTTGAGCTTTCTGTTGCAATGCCACTTTCTTGGTTACCTCTTATAAGCGACTACACAAGAGAAGCAAAAGAACCAGTAAAAGCAACTTTTGCAAGTACAATAACTTATGGTATTATCAGCTGTTGGATGTATGTTATAGGTATGGGAGCTGCTATTTTTACCGGTGAAAGTGATATAGCACAAATTATGCTTAAAGCAGGTCTTGGAATTGCAGGACTTGTTATAGTTGTGTTCTCAACTGTAACAACAACATTTCTTGACGCTTGGTCAGCAGGTATTTCCAGCGAGTCTATAAGCCAAAAGTTAAACAGCAAAACAGTTGCAATAGTTACAACAGTAATTGGTATATTTGGAGCAATTTTTCTTCCACTTACAGATATAACAGAATTTTTATATTTTATAGGTTCTGTTTTTGCACCTATGATTGCAATTCAAATTGCAGATTTCTTTATATTGAAAAAAGATTATAATGAAAAAAGTGTAAATACTCAAAATATAATTATATGGATTATAGGTTTTATTACATATCGTATTCTTATGAAATATGATTTTATATTGGGAAATA
This sequence comes from Oscillospiraceae bacterium, assembly GCA_020024185.1. Lineage (GTDB taxonomy): Bacteria > Bacillota > Clostridia > Oscillospirales > Ruminococcaceae > RGIG3102. The sequence goes on from JAHHUD010000033.1 coordinate 5,511, forward strand.
CACTTCTTGATATGGTTATTACAATAGCTATTTGTGTTATTGTTAACACAATAAAAAAGCATACTGTAAAACAATAAATCCCCTATAAAAAATCCTCTATGGTAATTTTACCATAGAGGATTTTTTTATTGATATTGCAAGTTTTTTTTCTTTCTTCGTCCCCAAAACAGCCAAAACATAAAACGCAAAAATAAAAGTATAAATATAGCAACACAAGTGCCAAAAGAAACACCTATAAAATCTATAAATATATCTGCAACTCTGCTTGAACGCCCAGGAACAAAACTCTGTATAAACTCATCAGTAACGGCAATACACAACCCAAAGAGCAACGGCCACGCACAAAACGCAACAAGACGTTTTGTATATGCTCTTAAACAAAGAACAAGAAAAAATCCAAGTATAGAAAATTCTGTGATATGGGCAAGTTTTCTAACTTGATATTCTGTAAGCTGTATGTTATACGGTAAATATGATAAGGTTTTGTTTACGTAAGTGGTTACAGTATAGCTTTTTTGACCTGAAACTTGTGCAATTTGTGCTGAATTTGAAAATATAAAAAGAATACAAGCAACAACTGATGCTGTAAAAATTATTCTAAAAGAAATTGTGAAAAATATCAATGCATAATTTTTTTTATTTAATTCTTGCAAAATAAAACTCCTTTTTGATACAAATTTTGGATTACATTATATCATAACTATATGTATAATAAACTATAATTTTGTAAAAAAACTAAAAATCAAACATACTGTATTAATACGTAATTTGTTGTTAAAATAAAATTAATATGTTATACTAAAATATAAAGCATTTAAAAAATATTTAGAAAGGGGTATATTAATTTATGAAATTTAAAGGCTATATGCCAGACTATATTTTTGAAAAAACAACAAATATAAGCCTTGAATTTTTAAAAGAAAATAATTTTGAATATCTTTTTCTTGATGTTGATAATACTTTGGCACGACATGGAAGTATGGAGCCGGCTGAAGGGGTTATTCAGTGGCTTGATGTTATGAAGAAAAACAATATAAAACTAATAATAACATCAAATAATTTTGCAAAAAGAGTTGAACCATTTGCAAATATTATAAATCTTGATTTTGTTTCATTTAGTGCAAAACCAACGCCCTATGGCTTTTTAAAAGCTGCGTTGAAAATAAAGGCAGACTTAAAAAAGACACTTGTTGTAGGAGACCAGTGTTTTACTGATGTTTTGGGAGCTCATATTATTGGTATGAAAGTTGCAATGGTACTCCCGGTTTTTGATGAAGAAGGCTGGGGATATGAACTGAAAAAGAAATTTGAACAAAAATATATAGATAGATATTTAAAAGAAAACGGAGATTTTTTATAGATGATAAAATTTGGACCTGCAGGAACAGATGATAATTTTTCTGCACAAGGGTATAAAAAAACAATACAAGTGCCAGAATATATTTCAAAAAAAGGTCTTGATGCTTTTGAATATCAATGTGGCAGAGGGGTTAAAATAAAAGAAGATGCTGCAAAATCCTTTGGATTAGAGGCGAAAAAATATAATATTGAACTATCTATACACGCACCATATTTTATATCAATGTCAAGTCTTGAAGAGGAAAAAAGACTTAACAGTATAGGATATATTTTAGATAGTGCAAAAGCAATAAAGGCTATGGGTGGGAAAAGAGTTATATTTCATTCAGGCTCTTGTGCAAAAATTTCAAGGGAAGAAGCATTATCCAAAGCAGTGGACACAATGTCACTTATTATGAAAGCTCTTGATGAAAATCAACTTGGAGATATAACAGTTTGCCCAGAAACAATGGGAAAGGTTAATCAGCTTGGTTCTCTTGATGAAGTTATGGCACTTTGCAAAGTTGATGAAAGAATTATCCCATGTATAGATTTTGGACATCTTAACGCAAGAGATTTGGGTTGGATAAAATCTATAAAAGAATATGAAGATATAATAAATACAATGGAAAATAATATTGGTATAGATAGAACAAGAATTTTCCATTCCCATTTTTCAAAAATTGAGTATACCAAAGGTGGAGAAAAGCGTCATCTTACATTTGAAGATGATATATATGGGCCAGATTTTGAGCCACTTATGGAGGTTATTGCAAGAAAAAATCTTGCACCAACAATTATATGTGAGTCTGCCGGTACACAAGGTATTGATGCTCTTGCAATGAAGAGTTATTACAATAAATTTATAGGTAAATAAAGGAGTAAAGCTATGGAAAACAGAATTCATAATTTGGTAAAAGCATTACCAGAAGAATTTGAAGCAGCAATTATTACCAGTGATGTAAACAGATATTATTTTTTAGGTATGCAGTCTTCTGCAGGTACACTTGTTGTGCTTAAAGATAAAGCATATTTTATTATTGACTTTAGATACATAGAGCTTGCAAAAAGAACTATTAAAAATGCAGAAGTAATTTTACAAGGTAAATTGTATGAACAAGTTAAAGAAATTCTTACAAAACATAATGTTAAAACAGTTTGGACAGAACAAACTCTCTCTTTAAGTTCATATAACGCATTTAAAAAAGCTTTGGAAGGGTTTGAACTTTCTCTTGACTGCCCACTTACAAAAGAAATTGAAGATTTGCGTGCAATCAAAACAAAACAAGAATTGGAATATATTCAAACAGCTCAAAAATTTACTGATGCAGGCTTTAAACGTATTTGTGAAGTTCTCGCAGCAGGTAAAAAAGAAAAAGACATGGCTGTTGAACTTGAATATTTTATGAAAAAAGAAGGGGCAGAAGACCTTGCTTTCAGCACCATTCTTGTTAGTGGTAAAAACTCAAGTTTACCACATGGTGTTCCAGGAGATAAAATTATTGAAAAAGGCGATTTTGTTACAATGGACTTTGGTTCAAAATACCGTGGATATTGTACAGATATGACAAGAACAGTTGCTATTGGCAGTGTTACAGATGAAATGAAACATGTTTATGACACTGTTCTCACAGCACAGCTTAAAGCTTTGGATATGATTAAAGCAGGTGTTGTTTGTGGTGATGTTGATAAAATTGCAAGAGATTATATTTATCAAAATGGGTTTGAAGGCAGATTTGGACACGGTCTTGGTCACTCTGTTGGTATTGAAATTCATGAAAGACCAACATTTTCTCAAAATATCAAGGATGTTCTTAAAGAAGGTATGGTTATGACTGTTGAACCAGGCATTTATCTTCCAGAAAAATTTGGTGTAAGAATTGAAGATACTGTTTATGTAACACAAACAGGGCTTATAAATGTTGCAAAAAGCCCAAAAGAGCTTATTATTTTGTAATTTATATACTATTTTGGGATTTTATTTATATTTGCTATTGAAAAATATTAAAACATAATGTAAAATTATATAAGGTATAATATATCATATATAATTATATTAAAATTAAAATATTATAAGTGTAAAAACTTTGGAGGTATTTATGATTTCTGCTGGCGATTTTCGCAATGGCGTAACATTTGAACAAGATGGCAACGTTATGCAAATTGTTGAATTCCAACACGTTAAACCAGGTAAAGGTGCTGCTTTTGTTAGAACAAAAGTTAGAAATGTTATAACAGGTAGTGTTGTTGAAAGAACTTACAACCCAACTGACAAATTCCCAACAGCTTTTGTTGATAGAAGAGAAATGCAATTCCTTTATGAAGAAGGCGACCTTTGCTATTTCATGGATATGGAAACATATGACCAAATCCCTGTAAACGCAAGAGCTCTCAGCGACGCTTTCAAATTTGTTAAAGAAAACGAAGTTGTTAAAATTCTTTCTTACAAAGGTAACATTTTTGGTATTGAACCACCAAACTTTGTTGTTCTTAAAGTTACACAAACAGACCCAGGTTTCAAAGGTAACACAGCTACAAATACTCTCAAACCAGCTACACTTGAAACAGGCGCTGAAATTAGAGTTCCATTGTTCATTGATGAAGGCGAATTAATTCGTATCGATACAAGAACAGGCGAATATATGGAACGTGCATAATTTGCTTAATTTTATTTTTTAAGGAGGATTATTGTTATGACTCTTACAGAAAGAATGGCATATATTAAAGGTTTGTGTGAAGGCCTCAACATTGATGCAAATACAAAAGAAGGTAAAGTTTTACTCTCTTTGATTGAAGTTGTTGAAGAAATGGCAGAGTCCGTAAGCGAACTTGAAAACGATATGGACCAAGTTTTTGAAGAACTTGATGCTATCGACGAAGACCTCACAGATGTAGAAGATGCTTTGTGGGAAGAAGACGACGAAGATGATGAAGACGATGATGAAGACGAAGATGAATGCGGCTGTGGCTGTGGACATCACCACCACCATCATCATGAAGTAGAAGAAGACGAAGAAGATGAAGAACTCTTTGACGGCGACCTCTACGAAATTACATGCCCAAAATGTGGCGAAATCGTATGTATGGACGAAGATATGCTCTTTAGCCCAGACTGTGCTTGCCCTAACTGTGGTACAAGCTTTGAAGTTGATTTTGACGGCGTTGAAGCTTGTGACTGTGACTGTGATTGTGAAGACGAACACAGCGAAGACGAAGAATAATTCTAAACTTAAAAGACACCGATTATTCGGTGTCTTTTTTTTGTGTAATAAATTTTATGTTATACTTAATAAACTGTTTTTAACACAAGTAATATAAATATAAATATAAATATAAATATAAATATAAATATAAATATAAATATATTTAGAATATTATCAAAATATATATTGACAAGCATCTAAATACATGGTATTTTATATTTAGATAAACTTCTAAATATAAAAGCGAAGGAGGTTGCAAATGTTACAAGATACACTAAAAGCTTTGTCTGACCCAACAAGAAGAAAAATTTTAGAAATACTTAAAAAAGGGTCTATGTCTGCCGGAGAAATAGGAGAATATTTTGAAATGACGGGAGCAACTTTGTCACACCATTTGAATATACTTAAAAAAGCAGACTTAGTTCAAGATACAAAAAAAGGCACATTTATTTATTATGAAATAAATACTTCCGTTATGGAAGATATTCTTACATGGATTTCTGGGTTTATTAAGGAGAATGATGATGAAAAAAAATAAAATTGAAATAGTTATTTTAGTTACTTTGATTTTAAGTTTAATACATACAATAGTGTTATATCCAACACTACCGAATGTAATTCCGACACACTGGGGGCTTTCCGGAGAAATTGATGGATGGGGTCATAAAAGTATGGTTTTTGTATTTCAACTGATATCTTGGGGTATATATATTTCAATGTATATTATTCCAAAGATTGACCCTAAAAAAGAAAACTATAAAAGATTTGCAAGCTCTTATGTTACTATTAAATTAATTATAATACTTTTATTTGTTTGTCTTATAGAAGTATCAATGATGGCTGCTGTAAATCCTGAAAGTATAAATATGAATAAAATTGTCACAATAGGTATATCTGTAATATTTATTGTTATAGGTAATTATTTTCCAAAATGTAAACAAAATTATACTTTTGGTATAAAAACTCCGTGGACACTTAATAATGAACAAGTTTGGAATGATACACATCGTTTCTCAGGCCTTTTATGGCTTATTTCAGGTATAATAATGTTGTTTGTGTCCTTATTTATTCCTGAAAAATATGCTGTTATAGCAGTTTTGATAATTACAATAATTGTAGCTTTTGCAGGAATAGTGTATTCATATTTCTCATATAAAAAATATACAAATAAATAAAATAAAAATGTAAGCTGTCGAAGATTATTCTTCGACAGCTTTTTCTTTGCGTTAGATTTATAATCACAACCAATAAATAATATATGCAAGGGAACTGAGATTTATGACAAAAACAAAAGGACACAAAAATATATACTCTGTTTCACATAAAAAAACAGAAGTATTATCAAAAATTAATATAAGAGATAAGGGGGAGGTTTTGCTCTGCATAATAGCACTTTTTTCATCATTTAATGATTATCCAACAAGTTTTTTATCCATTATATTTTTACAGTTGTGCCAGTCAAGTATAAATATGTATATTTGCAGTATTATATCTGTTATATATTATGCAACAACAGTAATAAAGACGGCATATAATATCCCATACATTGCTTTTATACTTACATACGTCATATCAGATTATATTTATCAAACCAATAAAGGAGTTATAAAGCCGTCTTATGTAGCAACTATTACATTTACAATAAGTAAAGCATATCTGTTATCATTTGGATTTGAAAGTGTATTTTGGCTTATGTTTGCAGTTGAAATCAGCAGTTTTCTATTTTTGCCAAAATGTATGAGAAATGGATATAAAATTTTAAAGAAAAATGAGTATTGTGTAGAGCCGGCTGAAATTTTTGATATTGCATCTGTTTTGCTGGTCACAGCATTTGCACTTGAAGGTATAAAAATAAATGGAATAATCCCATCAGTATGCTTTCTGTTGGCAGTGGCAATTATTTATGAAGAAAAATCAAATATGTCAATATCTTTAGCAGGAGCTATATGTTTATTTACATCTTTAATGCAAAGTAATAATTTTGCATACCTGTTTTCAGGATTTTTTATAATATATATTGGAGCTATTGCTTTTTCATGCAAAAACAATATAAAAAATATAATTTTATGTGTTCTATCTCTTTGTGTTTCATTGGCGTTTATAATAAAATTTAACAGTTTTGTATTTTTGTCTACAACTGCAATAAGTTTAACAATATGCTTTATATTTGATAAGGCAAAAATAATTGATGACAAACAAAAAGTTAATAGTAATGACACTTTGGGCGAAGGCGATTATCTTAGTCTTATGAATAAGTTGGATAAACTTAACAGATGTTATAGATTTATAGGACATACAGTTATAGATATTTCTAATTTGCTTACAAAAGAAGAAGTCCCACAGGAAATGGAAAATATAGTTTGCAACGAAATTTGCAAGAATTGTAAAAATAATACATATTGTTGGCAAGAAAATTATAGCTATACACAAAATCAATTTTCAACTTATGCAAGAGCGTTGAGAAAAAATTCATTTCCAATCTTTGACGCAAGATTTTTATCCATATGCGACAAAGTTGATAAATTAGAAAAAAGCTTTTCAAATGCACATAGACTTATGTCAACACAAAAACTTGTACATTCAGCAGCTATGCACAATCAAAAAATACTGCAAAATCAGTTTTTAATTATAGCTCAAAGTTTAAAAGAGATAACATATCAAAGCAGTAAAAGTGGTATAACAAATATGACCATTACTCACGAAATAAATAACTATTTAAAAAATATAGGTAAAAATATAAATTATTGTATATGTTATCAAAATAGTAATAAATGTGTTATAAATACGGATAATTATTTTGATGAAGCCGAGATTTATAAAATTAAAACAAAGCTTGAGTTATTATATGGTGCAAAATTTGATGAACCTATAAGAGAACAGGATGAAGAAAGTGTAATTTATAATTTCTATCAAATACCAATGTTTACAGGAGAAATAGATGTTGAAAATTCAAGCTTACATTCTGTTTGTGGTGATAGTTATAAAATAATAAACACCGGAGAATATACTTATATAATACTTGCAGACGGAATGGGCACAGGTAGTTTTGCAGCGGCAGAAAGTAAAACTGCGATAACAATGTTGGAAAGTCTTTTATATGCTCAAGTTGAAATCAGTACAGCAATAGAAATTGTGAATATAGCACTCAATTTAAAAGGTACGGGACAATCTTGTGTTTCTCTTGATGTATTGAGAGTTAATCTTAATGATGGCAGTGCAAATATATATAAAGCAGGTGGCGCAAAAAGTATAATAATCTCTTCTAATAAGACAATATCAATATATGAAGATAGCCTACCGGTTGGGATTTTAAAAGATGTGAAAATAGCAGAACATAATTTTGTGCTGAATAACGGAGATATGGTTGCTATTTTATCTGATGGAGTTAACATACAAAAAAATACTATTGAAAAATTAAATACTATGGGAACAAATTATTCAGCTCAAAAAATTTCAAAATATATTTTAAATACCTGCAAAGATAACGATGATGCAACTGTTGCTGTATTTAAACTAAAACTTGCATAGAAAAAAGCCTGACACAAGATATTTGTCAGACTTTTATTTGAAACTTTAATTATGTGAAACTTTATCTACTTACTCATTTAATAATGTTATAAGATGTATTTGTGTTGTTAATATATTCTATTGATATTAAGATATTGACCAATATAAAAATCAATACAAAGTAAATAATAAATTAAAGAACAGTCATCAATAATCAAATTATAAATATTTATAATATTACAATTTAAGAATATATAAACTATAGGCAATACAATATTTTTTCAAAGCAGTAACTCATTAAAGTATAAGAGACAGAATTCTGTAGAATCCTGTCTCTTGGAGAGTTTTTAGCATTTATCGCCATTTTCATAATAACGCTCTTTTTCAAAAATATGAAAACTTATTTGGTCACAATGAAATCCCATATTTTCAAACTGTTTATGGAGAAATTTTGCAACTTTATCCTGGACTTCCATAGGGCGTTCATACCACCATACTTGAACAACAGGGTATGGAGCAATTTTACCATTTTTATCATAAAAACGGGAACGAACAAGGTCAAAAGTAAACCAATCACTTGGACAATTGCAAATTCTTGCAAGTTCTGGAGCAGATTTTACGCTTAGTTCTGCACACTGTTCTTCATTGAGTCCTTTTATAATAATTTGTGGCATAATAAAATCCTCTCTTTTTGTTTATTTTACTTAATAATATACTTAAAAATCCTAATATGCAATTACCGGAAGTATCTTAGATATTGATTTTGGTCTCATGTGAAAAGCATCAAGAAAATCTTCATATACAAGACCAAGTTTTTGTGGGTCGTATGAGCCATAAATTGGAATATTATATTTTTCAGCAAGTTTGTGGCAATAATCTTCAACTTCAAAAAAAGCAGGGTGCTGTTCTTTTCGTGCAACTGCTACACTGTAAAAATATTCTTGATAAGGTGGAATATATAAAACAACTTGTATGTTTTTTCTTTGAAGATACTCAATAAAAAGCTCAAGCTGTTCCATGAATTCTGGATCTAAATGGTCAAAGTTATACATTTTAAGAAGAGGTTGGTCTGGATAAGTTGCAGTTATAAGTGCATAGTCAATTTGGTCTCTGGTGCTGTTCATAAAAGCTTTATCATAAATAATAGAGCCATCAGGACATTTAATTGCAGAAGTTTGGGCATATATATCACCTTGAACAATTTCAGGCATAATATCTTGAGTTCGGTCTCTTAGATAGTATTTTATTGAAGATTGAAAATAGCTTGGTGAAAATAATGCTTTATATTTTATATTTTCATTTTTAGGTGTATATGAATATTGTGTAAGACCAAGTTCTTTATTTAAAAATTCATAATACAACTCTTTGTTACTTCTTTCATCAAGAGCTTCACTATCAGAATTAAAAAGCCAAGCATCCAAAGATAAAACCATAGTTTCAGGCTCTTTTCCTTCTTTTGCAAATATATAATAAGAAGTAAAAAAATCATATCTATCGGCACCAACATTGGATGCATTATAAAATGTTTTATTTGGGCAAATCATATCAGCGGTAATGGTCATGCTTCTGCTGCTACCATTTATAAGAACTTGTGGAGCGTATGGAACATTCATAGCATAAACTTCATTAAGTTTTCTTCCATCAAGCCTTTCGTATCCAGAAATATAATTGCCTTCTAATAAATATTCGCTTGCAACTCTTTCAAATCCTGCACCAAAAAATAATCCTGATGGGTCAATTTTATAATTGCAGAAAATCATAAACAAGAAAATTGGAACAAAAAGTGAAAGTTTTGCAGAAACTTTTAAAAAATCTTTTAAGCTTTTCATAAAAAACTCCGTTAAAAATCAAAATATACAAATGGACTTTTTCCAAAGTTACCATATAATAAGATAAGAGAAATAATAGAGTAATAAAAAATCCAACGAATTAAAGGTTTTTGTTGGCTGATTTTTTCTGTAATTTCGCTGTTGCCTTCCCAAATTTCAAGGATAATCATAAGTACAGCACAAAGTACAAGAGGAATGCCATTTTTAGTATAGAATAGTATTCCACGTAATTGCTCTATAAAAAATCCTTCAGTAAAAAGCATATTAATATTGCTAAATAAATGTGTTGCAATGTATGTAGCATCAGATATTGTATTTGCTCTAAAGAAAATATAAGTAAATGAAACAAGAGAAAATACTAATAATATTTTAAGACAGTGTTTAATAGGAACAAGATATGGTTTGTTTTTGCCTTTGTATTTCCAATATTTATGAATAAGTTCTTCTACAATACGATATACAGCGTGCAAAAGTCCCCATATAACAAATGTCCAACTTGCGCCATGCCATAAACCACTTACAAAAAAGACAATAAGAATATTAATATAAGTTCTTAATTCTCCTTTTTTGCTACCTCCAAGTGGAATATAAAGATAGCTTTTAAAAAAAGATGTCAGTGATATATGCCATCTTTCCCAAAACATTTTGGTAGAAGTAGATAAATAAGGTTTATTAAAGTTTCTCATCAAGTCAAAACCAAGAACTGCGGCACAGCCTCTTGCAATATCAGAATATCCAGAGAAGTCACAATAAACTTGAAAAGAAAACATGATTGTAGCAATAATCATCTGAACACCAGTATAATTATAAGGTGCAGAATATACAAGAGTTACAAAGGTTGCAAAACCGTCTGCAATGACCAATTTTTTGAAAAAACCCCATGCCATAAGCACAAGACCATTTTTTACACGATTGTACTCAAATTTGCTATGGCTGTCAAACTGTGGTAAAAGGTGAGCACTTCTTTCAATAGGTCCAGCAACTAATTGTGGGAAAAAAGAAACAAACAATGCGTATTTAAGGAAACTTTTTTCTCTTCTAACGGTTCCTCTATAAACATCTATTGCATATCCAAGTGCCTGAAAAGTATAAAAAGATATACCAACAGGTAAAAGTAAGCTAAAAGTTGGAATAGCCAGTTTTACTCCAAAATTATCAAAAAGTGCAACTAAGTTCTCTGAGAAAAAATTATAGTACTTGAATAAAAACAGAATAAACAGATTTATACCAACACTTAATCCTAAACTTAGTTTTTTCATTCTTTGAGTTTTAGCTTTTGAGATTGCAATAGAGCATACAAAAGTAGACATGGTACTAAAAA
>JAHHUD010000034.1 GCA_020024185.1 Oscillospiraceae bacterium
TATTATATATGCTTATTTGAAATGTTTATAAAAGAATAAGTGGTTATTTTTAGAAAAAATATTAGTTATTTTTATTAAACATTAACGACTAATAAATTATATATAATATATCTCAATTAAATTAAAATAATATATCAAAACGAACATATAGTATTATTGACAATATTTAACTTAAATGATATACTGATTAAGTTAGCAAATGCTAACTTAATCATAGCTTAATTTCTGAATAATGTTAAGTTAATTTTTTTTGGTTACAAAGTTAGCTATCACTAACCGAAGTACAGTGTTTATTTTATAATATAAATAAGTTGATGTTAAGTTATTTTTTTTGCTATAAAGTTAGTTATTGCTAACTGATGTACAGTGTTTATTTTGTAATATAAATAAGTAGGTGTTAGGTTATTATGTTTTTAGTTTATATTGGTATAGTAGTTATAATTATTTATGTTTTATATAATTACATAATTTTAAATAGAAAACGAAATAACAATTTAGACGCTAAAAGAGAAAATGAAAAAAACATTGTTTATGAAATGATAAAGCTGTATTGCAAAAAAAATCATCATAGCAAAAACCAACTTTGTCCAAAGTGTGAAAAACTCAATAAATATGCAATATCAAGAATAGATAATTGTCCATTTATGGAAACAAAAACATTCTGTTCAAATTGTAAAGTGCATTGTTATAAAAAAGATATGAGAAGTCAAATACAAATTGTTATGAGATTTTCAGGACCAAGAATGTTATTTCATCATCCAATAACAGCGCTTGGTCACGTTGTCGCAACTATAAAAGAAAAAAGAGAATGGAGAACAAAAATGCAAATTAAAAAAATATTATTAATAGTGATAGGTTGTATAAGTGTATGTTTTGGAGCGATTGGTGCAGTATTACCATTTATTCCAACATTTCCATTTTTGTTGCTTGCGGCTTGCTGTTTTACAAGAAGTTCTGAAAAACTTGATAGATGGTTTAAAGGTACAAAGTTATATAAAAATAACCTTGAATCATATGTAAAAGGTGAAGGAATGACGTTAAAAACAAAAGTTAAAATAATGAGTATAATAACATTGCTTTTAAGTATTGGGTTTATTATGATGGATGCAGTTGTAGTAGGGAAAATAGTTCTTGTTTGCATATGGCTAATACATATGTTATATTTCACATTTGCAGTAAAAACAATTAAAGAGGGAGCAAGATAATGATAGATAAAGAACTTTTAAGTATGCTGGGAAATAATAAAAAATATATTTTTTATAGTGTTTCTCTCATGATATTAAAATTAGTTGCCAATATTGGAACTACGGCAATAGTTTGTGTAATGTTGTTTTTGCTTACACAACATTCACAGGCTAAATATTATATTATTTTTGCAGTAGTTGCAGGTGCATGTATTTTTATTAAATATATAGCAACTTTGTATATAGAACAATTAAAGGATACATTAGGCAGGAGTGTTAAAAAAGAGCTACGACAAAAAACTTATAATAAAATTGTGAAACTTGGTGTAAATTCAACAGATAATATAAGCATGGCAGCTCTTACGCAGATGTCGATGGAAGGAATAGAACAATTAGATTTATACTATTCATCATATATACCACAGTTTTTCTATGCGATGATAGCACCTATTATTCTATTTTTTATTACTGTATGGATAGACTGGAGAGTTGCAGTTGTTCTTATTGCGTGTGTTCCTTTGATACCGGTATCAATTATTGCAGTATCAAAATATGCAAAGAAAATATTTGCAAAATATTGGGACAAGTACACTTCAATGGGTGATGTTTTTCTTGACAGTGTACAAGGACTTAAAGAATTAAAAATATTCAAAGCAGATGAGGCACAACATCAAAAATTAAATGAAAGTGCTGAACAGTTTAGAAAAATAACAATGAAAGTACTTGTAATGCAACTTGCAAGTACAACAATAATGGATTTGGTTGCGTATGGTGGCGCAGGATTAGGTATATCTATGGCAATTATAGGTATAGCATCAGAGAGAATTGACGTCATACAAGCATTATTTTTAATTCTTGTTGCTGTTGACTTTTTTCTTCCATTACGTGCATTTGGGAGTGCATTTCATATTGCGATGAATGGTGTTTCAGCCGGCAAAAAAATTATTACACTTTTAAATTTAGAAGACCCACAATGGGGAAATGAAAATGTTGATGGGATAGAACTTAAAGTTGAAGATGTAACATTTTCTTATGATGGCAAAAGAGATGTTTTGAAAAATATAAATATGGAATTTACACAAAATTCTATGACATCAATAGTTGGTGAATCTGGATGTGGTAAGTCTACAACAGTAAATATGCTTCTTGGTTATTACAAGTGTAAATCCGGAAATATAACAGTTGGAGGAAAACCAATAAGTAGTATTTCAAGAGAAGAATATTATTCACACATTGCATTGGTAAGTTATAATACATATATTTTTAATGAAACAATAAAACAAAACTTTATGATTGCAAATAGTAATGTTACAGATGAACAAATATTCTCAGCGCTTGAAAAAGTTAATTTGTTACAGTTTGTAAAAGAAAATGGTGGTCTTGATAAAATAATAAATGAAGGTGCAGAAAATATTTCTGGCGGTCAAAGACAAAGACTTGCTCTTGCAATAAGCCTTATATCAGACAAAGATATTTACATTTTTGATGAAGCTACAAGCAATATTGATATTGAGAGTGAAGCTATTATTATCAAAAATATAAAATTTCTATCAAAAACAAAAACAGTTATAGTTATTTCTCATAGATTGGCAAATGTTGTCGAGTCCGATAGAATTTACTTTATGAAAAATGGCGAAGTATGCGAAGTTGGTAATCATAATGAGCTTATAAATCTTAATGCAGGGTATGCAAAACTTTACTTTGCACAGAAAGAACTTGAAGAAGGCTACAATAGGGAGGAAGAAAAATGCAAAAAGTAAAAGTTCGCCGTAGTGGTGCAGTTATTATGGCAAATCTTATTCTTCTGCTTGGTAGTTTGGCTTATATTATGATACTTGCCGTTATAAATGGTTCTCTAGGTTTTATTTGTGCTATGGGAGTAACGATTTTCGGTTCAATAGGTATAGCAAAAACTCTTGGAGATGTGATTTCCATGTCTTATGGCACAATAATAGCTCTCACAATTGGTTGTGGTGTTATAAGAGGTGTACTAAGATATTTTGAGCAATATTCAAATCACTATATAGCATTTAGACTATTAGCAGTTTTAAGAGATAAAATATTTACTGCACTTCGTATTTTGTGCCCTGCAAAACTTGAATGCAAACAAAAGGGCAATATTATTGCAATGATAACATCGGATATAGAAACATTGGAGGTTTTCTACGCTCATACAATTTCACCAATTTGTATAGCAGTTGTTGTTTCAACTTGTGTCTTTATATTTGTTGGTGTTATTTCTAGCTGGTATCTTGCATTTGTAGCACTGTTGGGATTTATTGTGATTGGTATTATCATTCCTTTGATTTCATCAGAAAAACTAAAGGAATTCGGAGTTGCTTATAGAACAGAATTTGCATCATTTAGTGCGTATTTTCTCGATAGCATTAAAGGAATCAAAGATATTGTTATTAATAATGCCGGTAAAAAAAGAGAAGTTGAAGTAAGTTGTCGTTCTAATGTATTACTTGCAGAAACTAAAAAAATGAAAAAGAATATAGGTAAGTTTACTGCGTTGACAGAACTTATAATTTCTATATTTATTTTTATAACACTTGCAGTTGGTATTATTCTTGTTAATAAAGAAATGTTAACTCTTGGCAGAATGATAATTGGTGTAGTTACTGTATTTGGCTCATTTGGTCCGGTTGTTGCAATTTCTGCACTTCCAGGAAATCTTACACAAACATTTGCAAGTGGAGACCGTGTTTTAAATCTTATTGAAGAAAAACCGGTGGTTATATCGGTTGAAAATGGTAAAAATCTTGACTTTGAAAATCTTAAAATTGAAAATCTTTCATTCTCTTATGATAATAAAATTCAAATCTTATCTGATATAAATATGTATGCAAATAAAGGAGAAATTGTTGGTATAATAGGGAAATCTGGATGTGGCAAATCAACATTACTTAAACTTTTGCTTAGATTTTGGGAAAAAGACAGTGGCAAAATTTTATATAATGACAATGATATTGATAATATTAACACAGATAGTCTTCTTGATAATGTAACAATGGTAAGCCAATCAACATATTTATTTGATGATACAATTGAAAATAATATTAAAATTGCAAAACCAGAAGCTACTCAAAAAGAAGTTGAAACAGCTTGTAAAATGGCATCTGTTCATGATTTTATTATGACATTAAGTGATGGGTATAAGACAAGCGTAGGTTCACTTGGAGATAATCTATCTGCTGGTGAAAAACAGCGAATTGGTTTAGCAAGAGCTTTCTTGAGGGGTTCAAAACTTATTTTGCTTGATGAGCCAACAAGTAATGTTGACAGTATAAATGAAGGAATTATTCTTAAAGCCTTAAAAGAACAGAAAAATGATAAATGTATTATTCTTGTTTCTCACCGTGAATCTACAATGTCTATAGCAGATAGAGTTTATAGTATTAAAGACGGTAAAATAATGTAAAATAGAGCTTAGTAAAAATATCGCCAAACATATAATAATTTAGTAATAATTTTATATATTACATTAGTTGACATTATAAATTTATAAAATATATAATAAAAGCATACTACAATTAAGGAGGCTTTTATATGGATATACAATTTATATTGATTATGTTAATGGGGTTTTTATTGGTAAGTTGGCTTATTATATGTTATATTAAATATTTTAAAGATTTAAAATCATATTTTATAAAAAACAGAAAAGATGTACTTGTGAAGTGCGAAAATTGTGGTTCGGAATATAGTGTTTCTTCAGAAGAATTTTATAATACATATTTTTCAAAAACAAAAAGTGTTAATAAAACAAAAATTAAAGGTATGGCTTTAGTTAATGAGCCGGAATATCTTTCTGTTTCTAAAAAATTTAATTGTCCTCACTGTAAAACAAAATGCTTTGCTCAGATTATAAATCCAATGCAGATTTTTCAGGAAAATAAAAGCATAGTAATGCAACATGGTATAAAATGTTTAATTAAAATGGCAATAGGTGGACTGATAATAATTATTATAATGAGCATACCAATTTCAATAGCTGAAAAAATAAGACTTAATAAAGTTGAACAGATGAAACAAGAACGATATGAAAACTTTAAAAAAGACTATGGATTAAAATAAAATCTAAACTGAATAAAAAGCAGTTATTTTGTAATAACTGCTTTTTTATATTTATGATATATAATTATCATAATTTATATTTTTTTGTTTTTAAAATTTTCAACAAACCAAGGCATAGGACATACAATCTCTTTATAGGATAAGTAGCTTAACTGTTCATCTTCAATTCTTCCAAACTTAAAATAATAACTGCACAATAACTGGTATTTTAATTTTAATTTTCTGTTTAAATTATTATCTCCATACTTACTATCACCAAGAATTGGCATACCAAGATAACTTAAATGTGCTCTTATTTGATGTGTTCTACCAGTATATAAATTTATATCTAATAACCTATAGTTATCAAATTGGTCGATAGTTTTAATACCTGTTTCTATATTTTGAGAAGTTTTATTTATAGGTTTGGAACTTACAGAAACAAATCCACGCTGAGAATTTTTTGTAAGAAAATCTTTATATAGACCATCTTTGGCTGATGGATTGTTTTTGACAGCACATATATATTTCTTTTTTAACTGTTTATTTTTGAAAAGGTCAAACATAAAGTTTAATGTTTTGTCGTTTTTTGCAAGAAGAACAATACCGCTTGTTCCGGTATCTATTCTATGACACAATTGTGGTATTTGACCTTCTAAATTATTTTTATGGTAATAATGTTTTATTCTGTTTATTAAAGTATCAAAATTTCTCCAATCATCATCAATAACGCTTATACCAGATGGTTTATTTACAACAAAAATATTATTGTCTTCATAAAGTATTTCAAGTTGGTTTGCGCTGAAAAGAAAAGCATTATCTTTGTTTGGAATGATAAAATATTCATCAGAAAAATATAGAGTTATAATGTCTCCTTTTTTTAAGGTATAATTATTGTTGGGTTTTGTTCCGTTTACTTTGATTTTATTTTGTCGCAAAAATTTGTTAAATACACTAAGTCTTATAAGGGGGTATTTTTGACTTAAAAAGGTATAGATGCGTTCTTGTTTTATTTCTTTATATATAATTTCTTTCATAAATAATCACCGTATAGATATTACCATAAAATAATTATTATTTACAATATAATTTTAATATGATAATATATTTTTCGTATTTTTAGGGAGAAAGATTTATATGAAAAAAACAGATTTAGGGTCAGATTCAATATTGAGCCTGGTTTTTAAATTGGCTATTCCAGCTATGTTGGCTCAATTTGTAAACGTATTATACAATATTATAGACAGAATATTTATAGGAAATATTCCGATGATAGGAGATGTAGCTCTTGCCGGGATTGGTGTTTGTGGGCCAATTATAACCTTAATTACATCTTTTGGCACACTTGTTGGCATAGGTGGCAGTGTGTATATGGCTACAAAAATGGGTGAAGGTGATAATGAGGAAGCAGAGAAAATACTTTCCAACAGTTTTTCACTTATTGTTATTATGTCTGTTGTACTTACAATTATTTTTTTGTTTACAAAAGAATATTTATTAAATTGGTTTGGTGCAAGTGCAGAAACTTTTTCTTATGCAAATGAATATGTGACGATATACACAATTGGTACAATATTCGCAATTTTGGCATTTGGCATGAATTTTTTTATAACCTGTCAAGGATTTCCAACAACAGCCATGTATAGTGTAATAATTGGAGCTGTTATAAATATAGTTTTAGATTATATTTTTGTAGTTGTATTAAGCCTAAAAGTTGCAGGCGCCGCATGGGCAACTGTTATTGCACAAATTCTTTCTTGTGCATGGGTTTTAAGCTTTTTGTTCAGTGACAAAGCACGTATTAAAATAAAAAAATACCCCGTTTCAAAGGAATTGACAATTAAAATATGTAAGATGGGCATAACTCCGTTTATTGTTATTTCCACTGACAGCATAATCTTAATTGTGTTAAATACAGTTTTACAAAAATATGGTGGCAAAGAGATGGGTGACTTGCTTGTATCTGCAGCTACAATAGTTCAAAGCTATATGATTATAATAACTGCTCCACTTCTTGGGATAACCACTGGTACACAATCTATAATAAGCTATAACTATGGTGCAAGAAATAAAGAAAGAGTTATGAAAACGATAAAATACGCTATGACTATGGCTGTTTGTTTTTGCACAATAATGCTTATTATAAGTCAAGTTATGCCACAATATTTTGTTCTTATGTTTACACAAAATCAGGAGCTAGTAGAACTTTCAAAATACTGTATAAAAATAAGTACATTTGGTATTATTATAATGGCTATTCAATATGAAGTTGTAGATGCACTAACAGCATTGGGAAAGACAAAGTTGTCACTTTCTTTGTCATTATTTAGAAAAATATCTTATATTATTTTAACTTGTATTATACCAATATTTTTTGCCACAAAAACAACTTTTTATGCACAAACCATTTCAGACATAGTTTGTGGAAGTATTAACTTTTTTATATTTAGATACTTAATCAAAAAAATATCTTTTGATAAAATTAAAAATTAAGACTAAATAAAAACCTATTAACGAAAAAACATTGTTAAACATATTATAAAATGAGGTGATTAGTATGTTTAATGATGTTTTCTTTATTGTTATTACCGGATTTGCAATTTTAGGCATTTACACTACAATTGATACTTTATGTAAAATGATTATATGCAGAACCCTTCCACCATCTGTTACTATAATGAAAAATGATGACAAAGTTATAACATATAAAAAGGTTAAATATTTAGAAGATACAGTTCCAAATAATTATACGGTATTATATCCTTTCGATAATTCTGAAAGTCAAAATATTCAAAAAGATAAACTGACAGAATATTTAAATAAAATATTATTTACAAATAAATAATATTTATTTGTGGAATGATAATGTTTTTTATGATACAATATTAAATAATATAAGATTTAGAAGAAGGTTAATTTTGCAAGAAATAAAAAAAATAGAGGGTAATATTGTCCATATTACTTTTCAAAGTGAAGATACGGGTTTTACAGTTTTAGACCTTGAAACTGATACTGATTATATTACAGTTGTTGGCGAGATGGCTGGTGTAGGTGAAGGGCAAAAAATGATTGCCTATGGAGAATACACTAACCATCCGTCTTTTGGTGTTCAATTTAAAGCACAAAGTATAGAAATAAGTCTGCCAAGTGATATAAATGCAATATACACTTATCTTGCAAGTGGAGCTATAAAAGGAATTGGGCCTGTTTTTGCAAAGAAAATAGTTGATAAATTTGGAGAACAAACTTTTGAAATTTTGGATACTTATCCAGAAAAGCTTGTTAGTGTGCAAGGAATTTCAATGTCAAAAGCTATTGCGATTCAAGAAGAATTCAAGAAAATTCATGGAGTTCAAGACGCAATAGTACATCTTGCAAAATACAATATAACTGCAAAAGAAGCAATTATGATTTATTCTCAGCTTGGCCCTAATACAGTTGAAATCATAACAGATAATCCATTTGTATTATGTGAAGAACCTTGCTATTTTGAATTTGAAAGAGCAGATGAAATCAGCAAAAATCTTAGTATGGAATATGATAACAGCTGTAGAATAGAAGGCGGGATAATGTTTGTGCTGAGACATAATACATTAAAAGGTCATAGCTGTGTTCCAAAAGAAAAGTTGGTTGAAACAGTTGCGATGTTTATTGAAGTTGAACCGGAAAAAATAGAAAATAGTTTATCTCATATCATTGATAATGGATTGATAGTTGAAGAAAATTTATATGATAAACCATTTTTATTTCTGACAGAGCTTTATATAGCAGAAAGGGTTATTACACAAAAACTTACAGAACTTTTATTAAATAAAGTTGATACTCCCGAAAATGTACATGATATTATTAAGTATATAGAAACAATAAATGATATAAAATATGCCCAAAAACAAAAAGAGGCTATTGAAAAGGTGTACACATCACCAATATCCATTATCACTGGTGGGCCTGGTACAGGTAAAACGACTTTGGTAAAAGCGATAATAAGTATGTTTGAAGCTCAAGGTTTAAAAATAAGTCTTTGTGCACCAACAGGCAGAGCTGCAAAAAGATTGTCAGATTTATCTGATAGACCGGCTAAAACGATACATAGATTGCTTGAAGTTATACCGGGAGGGAAAGAGTCACTGAGATTTTCAAGAAATCAAGATAATCCATTGCCATGTCAAGTGCTTATAGTTGATGAGTTTTCAATGGTAGATATAGTTTTATTTAGCCAGCTAATAACTGCTGTTAAATCAAACTGCAGAATAGTTTTAGTTGGAGATTCAAATCAGCTTCCGGCAGTTGGACCAGGAAATATACTTAAAGATTTGATTGAGAGCAATATTATTCCTTGTGTTATGCTTACAGAAATTTTTCGACAATCAGAAAAAAGCCAAATAGTTGTTAACGCCCATAATATAAATAACGGCATAGCACCGATAACTGCTGGAAAAGATGGAGATTTTTTCTTTATAGAGGCAGAAGGAGAAAAAGCCGAAAATTTACTTGTTCAGTTTGTTACAAATAGATTGCCTCAAGCATACGGATACGACAGTTATGATGATATACAAGTGCTTTGTCCATCAAGAAAAAAACGAGGAGGAACTGCAAATATAAATGCAGTTCTTCAAAAAAGCCTTAATCCCAAAAGTGCAAATAAAAAAGAAATTTTATTTAATGGTATAATATTCAGAGAATGTGATAAGGTTATGCAAATTAAAAACAACTATGACCTTGAATATACAAAAGATGACGGTACACAGGATATTGGGGTATTTAATGGAGATATTGGTATTATAGAAAGGATTGACACACATAATAAACTTATGTATGTTCGCTTTGAAGACAGAGTTTATATATATAGTCAAGAAGAATTTATGCAGCTGGAGCATTCTTATGCAATAACAGTTCATAAAAGTCAAGGTTGTGAGTTTAAAGCTGTTATAATGTGTATTTCAGATGTTGCAAAAGAATTGCAATATAGAAACCTGCTTTATACTGCTATCACAAGAGCAAAAGAACTGTTGATTATAATCGGTAAACCACAGATATTGCAACAAATGACAATGAACCATAGAAAACAATTAAGATATTCTGGTATAAAATTCTTTTTAAGTGAGCTAAATGGACAAATATAATTTTATAGATTTGATATTTCCGCAAAAATGTATGTTTTGTGGTAGAGTTAAAAAAAGAGATACATTATGTGAATATTGTACATCCAGAGTTGAAAATAGCAGAATGATATCCAATATAATTAATGAAAAGAATATTAAAAATCTTGATGAATGTATAGCGTCTTTTTATTATGAAGATATTGTAAAGATTGGAATACACCATGCTAAATTTAAAAACTGTGAAAGCTTTATCAGAGATTTTATTAAATATATAGATTTTGATTTAGATAAAATATTTAAAAGAAATGAAATACATGAAATTATTTCCATGCCATTTCATAAATCAAAACTGTATAATAAAGATTATGATTTACCTCAAGAAATGGCAGTTGAGATTGCAAAAAAGTATAATTTAGAGTATAATAAAATTCTTGTAGAAAAGATAAAACGTACAAAAAATCAACATGATTTATCTCAACAAGAACGAAAAGATAATCTGAAAAATGCTTTCCGTGTAAATCAAGAAGTAAAAGGGAAAAATGTTGTTATCATAGATGACATTGTAACTACTGGATGTTCAATGGAAGAAGTGGCGGCAGCACTTAAGAGAAAGGGTGCCAATAAGGTTATTGGTATTGCTTTTGCACATAATAGATAACAGAAAGAAGGTAAAATTATGGCATCAAAAGATATAGGTATAGACCTTGGTACTACCAAAGTTATGATATATAAAGAAGATGAAGGCATCGTTATAAATGAGCCTAGCGTTGTTGCTTATGACGCAGAAAGTGGCACACCAATAGCTTTTGGACAAAAAGCTTTTGAAATGGTGGGAAAAACACATAAAAATATTATTGCAGAATATCCACTAAAAGACGGTGTTGTGTCAAATTATACACTCACTAAAGAAATGGTAAAATATTTCATAAATAAATCATACGACTCAAAAGTTGTTAAACCAAAAGTAAGCATTTGTGTTCCAAGTGCTGTTACAGGTATTGAAGAAAATGCAGTTGTTGATGCGGCAGTTTCTTCTGGTGCAAGACAGGTTTTGATTATAGAAGAACCGATTGCAGCTGCAATTGGTGCAGGTTTGGATATAATGAAAGCAAACGGTAATATGATAGTAGATATAGGTGGGGGAACAACCGATATTGCTGTTATATCTTTGGGAGGTATCGTTTGCTCTAAATCAATAAAACTTGCAGGAAATGCAATTGACAGAGAAATTGTAAAACTTATAAAAACAAAATTTAATTTTCTTATAGGACAAAGAACAGCACAACAACTTAAACATGCTGTTGCAGATTGTCTTGCTTGTGAAGAAAACAGTGTCAGTTATGAGGTTAGAGGTATTGACTTATTAAAAGGATTGCCAGCAAGACTTATGGTTACAACAATGGATATAAAAGCAGTTATAGACCCAATTGTTGAAGAATATATTATTGCAATTAAAAATGTACTTGAAGTTACACCACCAGAACTTTCTGGAGATATTTATGAAAATGGTATTTTACTTACAGGTGCAGGTGCAAAGCTTAAAAATCTTGATAAATGCTTGGAAAAAGCTGTTGATAGCAAAGTTTTGATTGCGGATAATTGTGAAGAATGTGTTGCAAAGGGAACAGGTAAATCATTTGAACTTGAAGGCAAGTTGGAATCTGGATTTAAAGATGTTACACCGGGTCTTTCAAGATAATTTATAGAAGGCGGCTTTTGTCGCCTTTTTTGGTGAAATGATATGGAGTACAAAATTATAAGAAATAAAAATAGAAAAAGAGTTTCTTTGACAGTTGATATATACGGAAATGTATTGATAAAAGCTGGACTTAAAACAAATAAAGAATTTATAGAAAAATTTGTAAATGATAATATAAATTGGATAGAAAATCGTAGGAAAATTGTTTTACAGAGAGCACCTTTTATTATAAATCCAACTCAAGAGCAAATATGTACTATGAAAAAAGAAGCTCTTATATATATGACTAATCTTACAATTAAGTATGCACAAATAATGGAAGTAAAACCAACAAATATAAAAATAACAAGCGCAAAGAAAAGATGGGGCTCTTGCAGCGGCAAAAACTCAATTTGTTATACATATAATATTATGATGCTACCGGAAATTTGCAGAGAATATATTGCTATTCATGAACTTGCACATATAAAAGAAAAAAATCATTCGTCAAAATTTTATAAAATAATAGAAAAATATATGCCTGATTATATAAATATTGAAAAAGAATTATCAAAATATTCTATTGCATAGATAATAATTTTTTATGTGAGAAAGTCACATTGAGTGAATTTACTTGTGTAGATATTTATGGTATACTAAATTAGTTGAAATGATGTATAAGGAGTATCTGATGGACTTCGAAAAAGCAAAATTATTAAGAAACGAATATATAAAAAATCAATTTGGATTTTTAAATCCAATGCAACAAAAAGCCGTTTATTCTGTAAAAGGACCAATACTTATACTTGCCGGTGCAGGAAGTGGTAAAACAAGTGTTCTTATAAATAGAATTTCAAATATGGTTAGATTTGGACAAAGTTATAATAATCAGTATTTTCCAAGTGATGTAGATTATGAACTTTTTCAAAAATTAGAAAATGCTGTAAAAAATAAAACTCAGCTTACATTTGAAGAAGAAAATAAAATAGCTACAAGCCCAATAAGACCATATAATATTTTGGCAATTACATTTACAAACAAAGCAGCGGCAGAACTTAGAGAAAGATTGGAAAAAACAATCAAGGAATATGCAAAAGATGTTATGGCAAGCACATTTCACTCTCTTTGTGTAAGGATTTTGCGTCGTGATGCAGACAGGCTGGGATTTGATTCTTCATTTACAATTTATGATTCTGACGACCAGAAACGAATTGTAAAAGAGGTTATGAAAGACCTTAATATAGATGAGAAATTTGTAACAGTTAAAAATATTATAAATGGCATGTCAAGCTATAAAGATAAGCTTATATCACCAAAAGATGCAGAACAATTTGCAGCTAATAGTCACGCAAGACTTGTTGTTAAATGTTATGCAGAGTATCAAATAAGACTTAAAAAGGCAAACGCTTTTGACTTTGATGACCTTATTTATTACACTGTTAAGCTTTTTAATGAAAATGAAGATGTTTTAAGCTATTACCAAAATAAATTTAAGTACATAATGGTTGATGAGTATCAGGATACAAGTACAGCACAGTTTGAACTTGTTCATTTATTGGCACAGGGACACAATAATCTTTGTGTTGTTGGTGATGATGACCAAAGTATTTATCGTTTCCGTGGTGCTACTATTGAAAATATACTTAATTTTGAAGAAAACTTCTCAGGTGCAAATGTTATAAGACTTGAACAAAACTATCGCTCTACTTCAAATATTTTGGACGCAGCAAACTCTGTTATTAAAAATAATCAGGGAAGAAAAGGAAAAACTCTTTGGACAAGCCAATCGGGTGGGGAAAAAGTAAAAATTTATAGCTTGCCAAAAGAGTTTGATGAAAGCCGTAATATCGTTGATATAATAGCTGAAAATGTTAAAAAAGGTGCAAAATTTTCAGACCATGCAGTTTTATATAGAATGAATATGCAATCTAGTGCAGTTGAAAATGCTCTTGCAAGAACGGGTATTTCATACAGAATTATTGGTGGCCACCGTTTCTATGACCGTATGGAAATTAAAGATATTATTGCATATATTAATGTAGCAATAAATCCTGGTGACGATTTGCGTCTTAAACGTATTATAAACACACCAGCAAGAAAAATAGGACCAACAACAGTTCAGGCAATTGCAGATATTGCAAAAGAAAATAATACCTCTATGATAGAGATATTAAAAAATATTTATGAATTTCCAAGATTAAGCCGTGCGGCAAGCTCTTTGGTAGAGTTTATGAATATTTATAACCAAGTTGTAGACCTTTGCAATAATGCACCAATGGAAGATATTGTGCCAAACCTTATAAGAATAACAGGATATGAAAATATGCTTGTTGCTCAAGGAGAAGAAGGTAAAACAAGACTTGAAAATATTGGTCAGCTTGTTTCAAATATGCAGGAATATAAAAATAATAATGGCGAAGATGCAACAATAAGAAACTTTTTGGAAGAAGTAAGTCTTGTAAGTGATATAGACAACTACGATGAGAATGCTGACTGTGTTACTCTTATGACAATTCACTCTGCAAAAGGCCTTGAATTTCCATACGTATTTATTGTTGGTGTTGAAGAAGGTATTTTCCCGGGAGAAATGAGCAAGTATAACCCGGAAGATATTGAAGAAGAAAGACGTCTTTGCTATGTTGGTATAACAAGAGCGAAGAAAGAATTATATATTTCTCACTGTGCAGAAAGAATGGTTTTTGGACAAACAAAACGTCCACTACCATCGCGTTTTCTTGAAGAGATTGACAGAAATGTGTGTGAAGAGATAGATAAAAACATAAAAAAATATAATCTTGAAAATAGTTTTGGCTCTTCAAATCTTATTAAGCCTAAAAAACCATCAACAGGATTTACAAATCAATCAAGTAGTCTTATTAATACAAGTAAACCAACAGCTACTGTATATGGTGGTAAAGTTGAAAATAATAAAAAAGTTTCTGTTAAATATGATGTGGGTGAAAGAGTTTCTCATAAAGTATTCGGAGAAGGTACAATTATAAAAGTTACTCCACTTGCAAATGACGCTATGCTTGAAATTAAGTTTGACAGTGTTGGAACTAAAAAGATTATGGCAAACTTTACACCAATTACAAAACTATAAGGGGAATTATAAATGAAAGTACAATTGATAGCACATACACCAAACCCAGAAAAAGTTGTTGCAGCAGCTGCAAAACTTTGCTATTCAAATGCAGAAATAGATACACTTTTAGACGGACTTACAGAAGAAAAAAGCAAAGAATTTGTTACTATGCTTTCTTCTTTGGGACATGAAAGTCCAACAGAACACGTAAGCTTCACTTTTGCTATTGAAGGCGTTTCTCGTGCACTTTTGGCACAGATTACAAGACATAGAATTGCTTCATACAGTGTTCAAAGCCAAAGATACGTTAACTTAAAACAGTTTGATTATGTAACTCCTCCAGAAGTTGAAAAAGACCCAGAAACTTTGGAAGAGTTTAATAAATCAATGGATATTGCGGCAGAAAACTATTTGAAAGTTACTGATGTACTTAAATCAGCACATAAAGCAAGAATGATTGCTGAAGGTATGGATGAAAAAGCTGCAAATAAAGCAGCAGAAAAACAAGCGATAGAAGATGCAAGATTTATTTTGCCAAATGCTTGTACAACAAAAATGATAGTTACAATGAATGCAAGAAGCCTTAACAACTTTTTCACACATCGCTGTTGTGAACGTGCTCAGTGGGAAATAAGAGAACTTGCAGACCAAATGCTTAAACTTGTGTGGGAAGTTGCTCCAGCACTTTTCCAAAAAGCTGGACCAAGCTGTGCTTGTGGAGCTTGCAAAGAGGGTAAAATGAGTTGTGGCAAAGCTGCACAGATAAAAGAAAAGTATGCAAACATGAAAAAATAAGAGGCTTATTATGGGAAAATTAATTGTTATAGAAGGACTTGATGGCTCTGGAAAAGCAACACAGTCAAATCTCTTATATGAAACCTTGAGTAATAAAGGTGAAAAAGTGATGAAGGTAGCTTTTCCAGACTATGAAAGCGATTCTTCTGCTCTTGTTAAAATGTATCTTTCGGGTGAATTCAGCCAAAGCGCAGATGGTGTAAACCCGTATGCAGCATCAACTTTTTATGCAGTTGATAGATATGCCAGTTTTAAATGTAAGTGGGAACAATTCTATAATGATGGTGGTATAATAATTGCAGACAGATATACAACATCAAATGGTGTTCACCAATGCTCAAAGCTTGATAGTGATGAGTGGGAAAAATTTATGGATTGGCTTTATGATTTTGAATATAACAAAATGGGAATACCAAAGCCAGATATGGTTATTTATTTAGATATGAATCCGCAAGTATCGCAAAAACTTATGAGTAAAAGATACTCCGGTGATGAAACTAAAAAAGATATTCACGAAAAAGATACTAAGTATCTTGAGAAATCAAGACAAGCTGCATATTTTTGTGTTGAATATGATAACTGGCATCAAATAAAGTGTGATGATGGAGAAAATCCATTATCAATA
>JAHHUD010000035.1 GCA_020024185.1 Oscillospiraceae bacterium
AGTATTTCTGTTGTAAAGAAATAATCTTCATCATCCCAGTCAATATCAAAGAATGTTTTTGTATCATCATCCATATCAACTTCAAATTCATATCTGTTAAGATGTGTTTGAGTGATGATTGGCATATTATAATCAAGAATTCTATAAAGACAAAGACAGAAAATATCATCATCACAAGGCATAAACGCCATTGTTTCATTATATCCGCCACAGAATGGGGCTAAAATTTTATCATCATATTCAAAAATAACACTAAAATTTACATAGGTTTCGTCATTTGCACGGCTTGTGCCTTCTTTGATGGTAACTTCGTCCACAGTTGCACAAACAATAGATAATCTTTCATCATCAAGAAATGGTGCAACACCAACACTTTCAGAATATCCAAGCATATCAAGCTCTTTGTCATCGGCAGTGTATACAACGATTTCGTAAGTGTCCATGTTGTCATAAATTCTTTTTAAAGAGAGATTATCACCTTTTTTAAGATTTCTTGCTGTTTTTGCGTCAATGTCATTTCCTTGTATTGTAAGAGTATATTTAAAAGTTGTTTGCGACATAAAATTAACCTCGTATATATTTAAAACCTGTACAAAA
Organism: Oscillospiraceae bacterium; assembly: GCA_020024185.1. Classification (GTDB taxonomy): domain Bacteria; phylum Bacillota; class Clostridia; order Oscillospirales; family Ruminococcaceae; genus RGIG3102. The sequence goes on from JAHHUD010000035.1 coordinate 598, forward strand.
TGTACAGGCTTTTTGAATTAAAAATACCAATAATAGTTAGAAAAAATCCTGGATAAAATTCCGGGACTGTTAAATAAAAATAATGAGAAAATTGATATCATTTTTATTAAAAGCACAAGTCCACCTAAACATAAAAGCCAAATAAAACCTTGTTTAAAGCGAGAATCTGTTTTATTTTTTGAATATGCAACACTAAGTATTATAAGCGCTAAAATAAATCTACCTAAAAAACCGATAGATGATACAATATAAAATGGAGTTGAGATAGGCATAAATTCCTCCTGTGAGTATGTATAGTAATATATATTTTACTACTATAATAGCTTTAAGTAAATGAATAAACAGTGAAATTTACATTTTTCAATAAAAATAAATATATAAACTAAAGAATAAATATAATTTTATAAATATTTATATTTCTATAATTTTATATAAATACATAAATTTAAATTATATTTAGATTATATGGCATAATTTTTTTATTAAAATTTACATTATTTTATGAATTTATCAATTTTTGCACGGAATTCTGCGTCTTTTTCTTTTGATACATAAGCTTTGTCTATATGACCATAAATTCTGCCTGCCCATTCGCTTATAGGGCCAAAAATCTTAAGCTTTGCAGGGTCAAGCTTTATGGCGTGCATTGCGTGTAAAATAACAAGAGAAATACATTTTATCCAGCTAAAAGATGGTTTGAAATGGTCAAAAGGTTTTCTTGTGTTATCCTCTTCCAAAAGTATTTTCTCACACACATCTGCAATTCTGATATAGCTTGGCACATCGGTTTGGTCATAATGGCTTAGCATCATATCCTTATCAATTGGAAATGGAGGGTTTTCCATAGTAAATGTTTTTTCAAAATCATTATAGTTATCAACAACACGACAATCTTTATAGATAACAGGGTCGTATTCCCACTCAAGTGGATAAGGGCGTATAACAAAACATGATTTTTTTGCAAAATAAATTTCTGCAATTGATGTACTCATCCAGCTAAAAATAACATCAGAAGCAACTATCCACTGCTTTACAGAATAATCTGTGATAAGGTGGAAATTTTTATGTTTTTTTGCCATTTTTTCAAGAATTGGGCTGTTCCATTCACTTGGGTGACGACGATAAACAAACTCTGTGTTCTTCCCTTCTTCAGTTAAAAGAAATTTATCTACCCAGTCTAAAGTTTCGTTCATAGTTTTTTGGCTTGTTATACGGAATTGATTGAAACTTACACCTGCAAGTTTATTAAGCTCATCAATTTCTTTATCTGACATATATGCAGTTGAAAAAGATGAAATGTATAATGCAAGGCGTTTGTTTGGGTCAAGATTAAACTCTTTGCAAAGCTGTTGCTTATCTTTATAATAGCCTTTAAATTCATCACGGAGAAAATCCATTTGGATTGCACCGGTTATGGCAGTATTTTCTATTGGAACACCATATTTTACTATTCTGTCTCTGGATTTTGTACCCCAGCAAGTGTGCATTGCGTATGCAGCGGCTTCCCCACAGTTAAAAAACGGACTGTTTTCCTGTTCTTCGCTGAGAACTTGTTCCCAATGGAGATTAACAACCTTGTTACATACTCCGACATTGTTGTATACAAAACTGTTCATTGTTTTGTTGTCGTACATTGCACTTGCAACAACAACTTTTGGTTTATCTTTTGTAAAAAGACGCAATTTTTTTCTGTCAAGCAGTTGGCGTATTTCTGCGGTATATCCACGTCTTTCAAGCTCTGCTTTAAGTAAAGTTATGCTTTCGTATTCTCTTACTATATGTTCATAAAGAATTAAAAAATCAAGTGCCATTATTTTGACCTTTCTTAAAATATATGTTTTATATAATAGAATATATACAACAAAAGTACATATATAAATTATACTATTTGTAATTATACAAATAGTATAATTACAACATTAGTCCATACTAATGATAAGTGAATAACTGCTGTGTAAAAATTGGCAATCCACTGTATTTATCAAGGTGAAATCCATCATAAAATTGTTCTGGAGTAAATGGATTTATTTGGTTGTATTCATAATTTATAACAGTTGAATAAGGACTGACTTCGTCAATGAAATTTAAAATATCCTTATCAATTCCCAATGGGTCAACAACAAGTTCCTTTAAACTTGTATCCATCGGAGGCATAACAGTATACAGCTTTATATTATTTTCCTTGCAGTATTTTGCAATTTCTATGTATCTTTTAACATCTTCTTGGTCAACTTCATAAGGAACTTTTGTACAAACGCCATAGATTGTATCGGCATATTCTTCAAGATTTTTTCTATACTTTCTTTTGGTGCCGTCAGGGTTATATAAGTCTTCATGTGCCCATTCTTTATGGTGTTCAGATGCAACATTTTTCTCACCTTTTAAAAACCATTTTATCTCGTTTAACATCTCCATATTGTAGTTAAAATTCAACATATATGCAAATGGATTTTCTGCGATGGTTTTTATCTGGCTCATTCTGTCTTTATAGTAGCTTTTATTTAGTGTATAAAAACTTACTCCAAAATAAACGGTGTGAATATTTGGGTTTTCTTGGATTGCATAATCAAAAAGGTCCATACTTTCGTTAAACGAAGCCCCACCAAAGCTTAATTGGCTTACATTTTCACCCACATATTCATTTACCTTGTCCATATCAAAGTGTGCCATTTTGCTGTCGCCTAGAATTATTACATCATTTGGTTTTGATTTAAATTCTCTTACACGCACAATAGCACTGTCGCCATTATATTCACTATGCTTAAAACCAAAGTAATTGTATGGTTCAAAATATATGAATATACCAAAATATATAAGTATAGGCAACATTATAATTGCCAGCTTTCTTGCTAATTTAAACATCGTTTTATCCTTTCAGAAAACATATTAAACCATGTTACATTGTACTATAATAACCTATATTTGTAAATATTGATTGTAATTTACAGTGAGATATTATATAATATATATTATTTTTAAGAATTTAAATATTTTGATAATAAAATTTATTTGTGGCATGGTATTTGCCAATATAAATTTTGAAAAGCGAGGAAAATATATGTCTAAAAAAGTTATGGTTACTGGTGCAGACGGATTTATCGGCTCTCACCTTACACAACAACTTATAAGAGAAGGATATGATGTTACAGCATTTTGCCTTTATAACTCATTTGGTTCATGGGGCTGGCTTGATACACTCAGTAAAGAAGAAAAATCTGCCTTAAATGTTATTATGGGCGATGTAAGAGACCCAAATGGTGTGCGTGTTGCAATGAAAGGTCAGGACACTGTTTTTCACCTTGCTGCACTTATTGCAATTCCATTTAGCTACCACTCACCTGATACTTATGTTGATACAAATGTAAAAGGTACACTTAATATTCTTCAAGCTGCAAGAGACCTTGACACACGCAGAGTGCTTGTTACTTCAACAAGTGAAGTTTATGGTACAGCACAGTATGTTCCAATTGATGAAAAACATCCGTTCCAAGGTCAAAGCCCATACTCTGCAACAAAAATCGGCGCAGATAGAATAGCAGAAAGTTTTTACAGAAGTTTTGAAACACCTGTTACAATTGTAAGACCTTTTAACACTTATGGTCCACGTCAGTCTGCAAGAGCAGTTATTCCAACAATTATAACACAGCTTTTGACAGGCAAAGAAGAAATCAAGCTTGGCAGTCTTACACCAACAAGAGATTTTAACTATGTAAAAGATACTGCAAACGGATTTATCACAATTGCAAAACATGATAACACAATCGGCAGAGAACTTAATATTGCAACAGAAAAAGAAATTTCTATTGGTGAGCTTGCAAACGAACTTATCCGTCAAATCAATCCAAATGCAAAAATCGTTTGCGAACAGCAACGCTTGCGCCCAGAAAAAAGTGAAGTTAACCGTCTTCTCGGTACTGCAAAAGAGCTTAATAAATTAACAGGCTGGAAACCAAATTATACATTTGAAGAAGGTATTGCGGAAACAATTGAATGGATGAAGCAAAACATTGACAGCTATAAATCAGATATTTATAACCTTTAATAAATCATTTATAAGGTTGTGAAATTATGGCAGAAAAAATTAAAAATATATTCAACAATTTAAAACAAAAGCCTATGCTACTTGGTGGTATAGGCTGTTTGCTTTTATTTTGCGTTTCATTTTTTTCAATTTATTATGTGAGAGTTGTTTACTCTCCAAAATGGATAGGGCAAATTAAAGGGACATTGGTTGTTTTTGCAATTCTTTTTGTTTTGTGTGGTATTGTGATACTTGCAAAAAAATTATCAAAAGAAAATACATCTCTGTTTATGGCAACTCTTATTTTTATTTGCGGAGTGCTTTTTGCTTTTATAAACCCACCAAATCAAGCTCCGGACGAGCCAAGCCATTTTTTACGCAGTTATGCAATGGCTATGGGGGATTTTCATTTTGACCAACAGCAAAAATGGCCAAATGATGTAAATTTGCTTATGGACAATTTTCCGTCATCTTATAGAAACGGATATCCTGCCCATAAAGATAATTCAATTTTAACTTGTTATGAAAATTATTATGACGCACTTGAAAAAGGCGAAAAAGGAAAAGGCTTTGGTATAATAATATTTCAGACAATTCCATATTTGCCACAAGCCTTTGGCATTTTTATTGCAAGACTTTTTGGGGCAGATGCACTTGTTTGTTATTGGGCTTCAAGAATTGCCAATGTAGCTTTTTTTGCTTTTTGCTGTTATTTTGCTTTATGTTGGGCAAAAAGGTTCAGAATTATTATGTACAGCTTAATGATTATGCCACTTACTGTTTTTATGGCGGCAAGCGCATCAAATGACAGTATGCTGTTGGCACTTATGTTTGTGATTTTTGGCGCTGTTTTAAGTGATGAATTTGACCACTATAAAGCGATAGCTTTTGCAATAAGTTTTGCTGTTTTGTGTACAAGCAAAATGAATTTTATTGTATTTGCTCCACTTATATTTGTTGTGAGCAAAGATAACTGGAAATTAAAAATAAAAAAATGGCAATATGGACTTATAGCTTTAGCTACTCTTGGAATTGTATATTTTGGAACAAGTCTTAGCGTGACAGCTCTTTCTAATTATGGAGAAATTCCTCGTACCATGAGCGATACAAATCCGGCAGAGCAGTTTAAGTTTATACTTTCAAATCCTTTGAGATATATTGTGGTATTTTTGGATACACTTAAAAACAACTCATTTTTCTTATTTAGCGGTGGTTTGTTTGGATGGATAGATGTTGATATAAGAATTATCAGCTATTTTACTCCTATTGTGCTTATAATTAACAGTTTTAAAAATGCACACACACTTGAAAAAAGAGATTTTTCAAAGGTTATGATATTTTTTGTGATAACATTGCTCACTTACGGTGTTGTTCTTACAGGTATGTATCTTACATGGACACCGGTTACCCTTCCTCAAGTTATTGGTTTGCAGATGAGGTATATACTTCCGGGAATAATAGGAATATTGCTTGTAATTTCATACTGGGCAATGGGTTATATGAAAAAGCCGGAAGATAAAACAAAAGGACAAACAAGTGCAATTTATACAAGCTTTGTATTTTGCGTTGTTGCTGTTTCGCTATTATTTATAGCTTATTATTTACCAACAAAGGTGATTGTTTATGTTTCTTGATAGCATTTTTTCATTTATAGTAGTGTTGCTTATAGCATTTTGTATTTATAAGCAATTTGGGCTTAATCCATCAGTGACACCATTTGTTTCACTTATGAGCATAGTGTCTTTTATAAGCGTTTTAAGCCTTATGAATTTGCTTATGCCTTCGATATGGATAACTTATGCCATAGCCATTATTGGATTTGGCTTTATTGTATATAAAAACAAACAAAGCATAAAAAAAGACATATCAGAATTTTTTACTCCCGGTGTAATAATGTTTTGTGTTGCAAGTGGGCTTATGTTTATTGTGCTTAGTGCAAAACAGCCAATACTCACACAGTGGGACGAGTTTTCATTTTGGGGAACAAGCCAAAAACTTACAAAATATCACAGTGCAATATACACTTATTATCCATCAAGCCTTATTGGAAAAACAACACCACCGTCTTTGGCTGTTTTAAGTGTGTTTTTTCAGCCAATAGGACAAGGTTTTTTAGAATGGAAAGCTTTTTTTAGCTATGATGTTTTATTCTTTGCATCATTTTGTGCATGGACAGCAAGCTTTAAAAAGGATAAATGGCATTACGCATTTATGGTGTTTTTGTTTGGATTTATGACACCATTTGTGTTTGAAGTTTACACAAAAATTGTGTATCTTGTGCCGGTTTATATGTCTATAATGGCAGATATACCTTTGGGTATTACATTTGCCGGTGCAATTGCAACTTATTTATTTGCTTGTGACAAAAGCTATGACAACAATCTAAATAGTTTAAGGTATAAAAATAAAGGCAACTGTATACTTGCACTTTTGCCGGTGCTTATATCCTTCACACTTATGAAAGATATGGGATTTGCTTTTTCACTTATCATAATAATGATAGTTTTTATAGACCTTGTTATAGCACAAAAAGATTTTTCATTCTTTAAAATAAAAGGTTTTTTGGGCAAAATATCTGTTTGTGTTATTATGGGTATAACAACAATTGCAACATTTATGGCATGGACAATTCACATGGCAAATGTTTTGCAGGCAAATAGGTTTGAACTTGGTGGAGCTGAAAATCTTGGCATGGCAGAAATGCTTGTTGTGGGTATAAAAGAACTTTTAAGCCCTGAAAAAAGCCAAAAGTTTATTGACATGCAAGCAGAAATGCTGACAGCTTTGGCAAAAAGACCGATTTCTATGTTTGGCAGTGGGATAAGAACATTTATCGTTATATTTGCACTTTTTATAGCTGCACTTATTTTGGTAAAAGGCAAAGAGAATATAATAAAAATAATCGGATTATGGGTGACAAATATTATTGGTTTTGTGGCTTATTATATTTTCCATTTATTTATATATGTTTATATTTTTAAAGGCAACGCTTACGGGCTTCCAAGCTATGAAAGATATATGTATCCGTACTATATTGCGTTTATGGTTACAGGAGTTTTGGCATTGTGTATAGCTGTTATGAACCCAAGATTTGAAAAACTGTCAAAGCTTGCAATTTTTGGCTTTTCAATGATAGTATTTTTATTGTTTAACTATATGGTAAGCTATGAAAATACATTTCTTATGTATACAGATAATAATAACTCAGTAATGGAAAATATAAATGCAAGTTATAATTCTATTGCCGATGTTGTTGAAGATGATGATGTGATTTTCTGTTTTGCAGAGGCAGATGACAACGGTGAAAGATGGTTTAAATATACCTATGCAATGAGCCCGGCTGTTATTGTTATGGATATTCCATGGTTTGACGGCTCTAATATGGACCAGCAAACTTATAATATGGAGTGGAGAAAACGATTTATAGAGTATGTTGAAAATGCAGGTATAACTCATCTTATGATAGATTATGGCAATGATAAATTACAACAAGCTTTTGGAGAAGAACTTGGTGTAAATGTTACAGACTATGATTTATACAGAGTTGGATATTATGAGATAAAAAATGCAAACAGCAAGGAAAATAAAATTGAATTTTCACTTGTTAAAAATGGGGAGGTAGAAAGATGATAAAAAAAATAAAAAATCTTTCTGCTATGCAACTTATTGCATTTTGTATGGCAATAATTTCTATTTTGTGGATTTGTAAAAATTCAGTTTATTTTATAATGGAAAAAACAAGTGCAAAAACAGAAGTTTTATCTGTCGATGATTTTGAACTTGTGGGGATTATAAAAGATGAAAATGGAAATTATGTTTCAACCGACTCTGACCCACAGCTTATTTTAAAAAAAGATATGAAAATTGCCAGAGTTTCAATAGTTGGAGAATTTTCTGTAAACCCTGGTGAAATGCTGGTTTATTATACGCAGAAAGAGGGGCAAGGCTTTGCTCCCCATAAAAGATATTGGATATATAAAGAAAGTGACGGCAACACATATACTGCATCAATGCCACTTAAAAAAGTTAAAAGTTTGCGTATAGACCCAACAACTTTTGCAGGAAATACAATGCAGATAAAAGAAATTGTGATAAATAAACAAAAAGAATTTTTTGAATATTTTAAACCAACATTCAGCGATATTTTTAATTTGCTTGTCTTTTCCTGTGTGATTTCAAGCATTATATACCTTTTAAAAGATTTATTTAAGAGTAATAGCATAAAAAATTAAAATAAAATCTTAACTAATTGTTGTTTTAGGTGTATACTTTTTTCGTAATAGTTAAATTAATGTATTTTATATAAAGGCAAATTTGCCAATATGGAGGTAATCAACAATGAACACAAAGTTTATTCCTTTGTCAGTACCTAATTTTGAAGGGAATGAAAGAAAATATGTTGATGACGCAGTTGTCACCACATGGGTTTCAACAGGCGGTGGATATGTTACAAGTTTTGAAAATGCAATTGCAGAGTATGTAAAAATGCCAATGGCAGTTGCAACAGCAAGTGGTACATCAGCTTTACATCTTGCTCTTATTGTTTCCGGGGTAAAAGAAAATGAAGAAGTTATTGTGCCAACACTTACATTTATTGCAGCGGTTAATCCTGTAAAATATATACATGCACAACCAGTGTTTGTTGACTGTGATGACTATCTTTGTATGAATCCTGACAGTGTAAGAGATTTTCTTGAAAATCACTGTGAAAAGCGTGAGGGTGTAACATACAATAAAACAACAAACAGAAAAGTTTCTGCAATAATGGCTGTTCATGTTTTTGGCAACATCTGCGATATGGAACAACTTATGGACCTTGCAAAAGAATATAATCTTGTTGTTATTGAAGACTCCACAGAAGCACTTGGCAGTATTGTAAAAGAAGGCAGATATGCAGGTAAATATGCCGGTACAATTGGCGATGTTGGTTGTTACAGCTTTAACGGAAATAAAATTATCACAACCGGTGGCGGCGGTATGCTTGTTTCTAATCACGAAGATTGGGCAAAGCACGCAAAACATCTTTCAACACAGGCAAAATCCGATGAATTAAGATTTTATCATGACGAAATCGGTTATAATTATCGTATGACAAACTTGCAAGCTGCATTGGGTGTAGCTCAAATGGAATGTCTTGATAAATTTATTCAAATTAAAGAAAGAAATTATAATTTCTATTTTGAAAATATCAACGGCAAAAACGGTCTTGAAATTTTGCCATTTAGAAATGATATACGCTCAAACAGATGGTTTTACTCTGTATTGCTTAAAGACAACAACATGACAACAGACCAAGTTATTGATGGTATGAGCCAAGATAAAATCCAGACAAGACCAATCTGGGCTCTTATAAGTGACCTTGACCCTTATAAAGACTGTCAAAGAATGGATTTGTCCAAAGCGCAATACTATGTAAAACGTGTTGTTAATATCCCTTGTTCCACAAACCTTTCTCTTGAAGATGCAAAAGTTGTAACAGACAGACTTTTGGAAATTACAAAATAAAAAGGAAACAATGATATGCTTATTGACCAACTTATAATAAGTGAAGATATAACTGTTTTACAAGCTATGACTCAGCTTGAAAAAACAGGCAGACAGATTTTATTTATTGCACCGGAGCTTAAGCTTAAAGGTGTTGTTGTTGATGCCGATATTCGCCGTCATATTATTCACGGTGGCACACTTGAAGATAAAATAAGTCTTGTGGCAAACTATAAACCAAAATATCTTAATATTGCAAATAAAAGCAGTGCAAATGATTTTATGATAAAACATTCAATTTCTGCAATTCCACTTTTAGATAACTGTGGCAAAATTGTTGAGGTTTGCTTTTATGATGAAGGCACTGTACATACAGAAAAGACTTTGAATTTGCCAGTTGTTATTATGGCAGGTGGGCTTGGCACAAGATTATATCCATATACAAAAATTTTGCCAAAACCACTTATTCCCGTTGGTGAAAAACCAATTGTAGAGCATATTATTGACCATTTTACTGCTTTTGGTTGCAACAGATTTGATATGATTGTTAACCATAAAAAGCACATGATAAAAGCCTATTTTAATGAGCTTAAAAAAGATTATACTGTTAATTTTGTTGAAGAAGAAACATTTCTTGGCACCGGTGGTGGATTAAGTTTGCTTAAAGATAAAATCGATACACCGTTTTTTCTCACAAATTGCGATGTGCTTATAGAGGCAGATTATAATGATATTTATAATTTCCATAAAAAGCAGGGGAATTTAATAACTGTTGTATGTGCTTTTAAACATATAACAATTCCTTATGGAGTTTTTACACTTAACGAAGACGGAGAAATCAAGGATATAACAGAAAAGCCAACAATGAATTTTCTTACCAATACAGGTATGTATCTTGTAGATAACCGTATTATTGATGAGCTGGAAGAAAATAAAGTAATGGGTTTTCCGGATATTATTGAAAAATATCGTAATATGGGTGAAAAAGTTGGTGTTTATCCGGTTAGTGAAAACAGCTGGATGGATATGGGACAACTTGAAGAACTGGAAGAAATGCGCAGACGTCTTGAGAAAAAGGGACAATAAATTGTTAACTTACTATTTTTATTATATATAGAGGTAAAATTATGTCAGTATTGATTATTGCAGAAGCAGGTGTTAACCATAACGGCTCACTTGAACTTGCAAAGAAAATGGCAGATGTTGCAAAACAGGCAGGTGCTGATATTGTAAAATATCAAACAGCAAAACCAGAACTTGTTATCAGCCGTTTTGCCCCAAAAGCAGAATATCAAAAAGAAACAACAGGGCAGGCAGAAAGTCAGCTTGAAATGGTAAAGAAAATCCATTTTGGTTTTGACGCTCACAGAGAGCTTAAAGAATATTGTGACAGTATCGGGATTATGTATTTATCAACTCCTTTTGATATGGACAGTATCGAATTTTTAAAAGATATGGATATGCCGGTTTGGAAAATTCCATCAGGAGAAATAACAAATCTGCCATACCTTGAAAGAGTGGCAAAGCTTAAAAAACCTATTATTATGTCCACAGGTATGAGTGAAATAAGTGAAGTTAAAGACGCCTTGGATATTCTTTATAAAAACGGTGCAACTGATGTAACTATTTTGCACTGCAACACAGAATATCCAACTCCACTTGAAGATGCAAATGTAAAAGCTATGCTTGACTTGCAGAAAAATTTTGGTACAAAAATAGGTTATTCAGACCATACTCTTGGTCTTGAAGCTCCTCTTGCAGCAGTTAGCCTTGGTGCAACAGTTATTGAAAAACATTTTACACTTGATAAAACTATGGAAGGGCCAGACCATGGTGCGTCTATGAATCCACAAGAACTTTGTGAATTGGTAAAAGCAATACGCAATACAGAAAAAGTTCTTGGCAGCGGTATTAAAACTGTTACAGCAAGTGAAGCAAAAAATAAAGATGTTGCAAGAAAAAGTATTGTTGCAAAAGTTGAAATAAAAAAAGGTGAGATTTTTACAGAAAAAAATCTTACAGTTAAAAGACCAGGCAATGGCATAAGCCCAATGAAGTGGTATGATGTGCTTGGTAAAACAGCAAAAAGAGATTTTTCTCTTGATGAACTTATAGAATTATAAAAAAGACAAAGGCAAATTAACTTGCCTTTGTTGTGCTATATAAAACAAATTAAAATAAAAAAATTCAGGTATTTTTATGAAAAAAGTTTTCGTTGTAACTTCTACAAGAGCAGACTATGGTTTGTTAAAGCCGGTTATAAGTCGTCTTAATAGCCAGCAAAATTTAGAACTTGTTATCGTGGCAACCGGCACCCATTTAAAACAAGAGTACGGCAATACAATTGAAGAAATCAGAAAAGACGGTTTTGAGCCAAAGTATAAAATAGATATATTAAAATTTGGCAACGACCAACAGTCAGTTGCAAAAACAATTGCATATACAATTGAACAGTTTACATCAATTTTTGCACAGGATAGACCAAATTTATTGCTTGTGCTTGGTGATAGATATGAGATTTTTGCAGTTTGTACTGCTGCTTCTGCATTGTCTGTTCCAATTGCACATATAAGCGGTGGCGATGTAACTATCGGCGCAAAAGATGATTTTTATCGTCATTGCATAACAGCTATGAGCAATATTCACTTTCCGTCTTGTAAAGACAGTTATAACAGACTTTTACGACTTGGTCAGCAACCGAATACAGTTTTTAATGTTGGTGGACTTGGTGATGAAAATATAAAAAATATTCCCATTATGTCACAGCAGGAACTTGAAGAAAGTCTTGAATTTGATAATCTTACACCATTTTTTCTTATAACTTATCACCCGGAAACACAAAAAGAGAAAAGTCCAAAAGAAGATATGGATAATCTTTTTTATGCCCTTGATAATATGCAAGGATATAATCTGATTTTTACAAAATCCAATGCAGACGCAGGTGGTGAGATTATAAATAAAATGGTTGATGACTATTGCAAAAAAAACAGTCATCGTGCAAAAGCGTTTTTCTCACTTGGTTTAAAAAGATATCTTTCAGCCATGAAAATTGCAACTGCTGTTGTGGGAAATTCTTCAAGTGGAGTGGTGGAAACACCGACATTTAAAGTGCCATGTGTAAATATTGGAGACAGACAAAAAGGCAGATATATAGCAGAAAATGTAATATGCACAAAAACAGATAAAGAAGATATTTTAAAAGGCTTAGAAAAAGCAGTCTCAAAAGAATTTAAAGCTGTGGCAGATACTGCAAAAAGCCCTTATGATAACGGCTGTGTGCCAAGCAAAGAAATAGTTAGAAAAATTTCGGAATATTTATCTTCCGATAAAAATACAGTAAAAATATTTTATGATGGAGAAAAATAATATGAAAGCTTTAATCGTTGGACTTGGCTCTATGGGCAAAAGAAGAATAAAACTTTTAAATGGTATTGACCCAACTATACAAATTATCGGTGTTGATATGGCAGAAGAAAGAAGAAATCAGGTTGCTGAAATGGGACATAAAGTTTATTCTTCCATAGATGACGCAGCAAAAGAAAATCCTGATGTTGCATTTGTTTGCACATCACCACTCAGCCACCACACAATTTTAAAAAGTCTTTTGAGTTACAAAATAAACTCTTTTACAGAGCTTAACTTGGTAAGTGATGGTTATGAAGAACTCATGACTATGGCAAAAGATAATAACACTGTTTTGTTTCTCTCAAGCACAATGCTTTATCGTGGTGAAATAAACTTTATTATGAATGAAGTTAAAAATTTTAATAAACCTGTAAGCTATATTTATCATATCGGACAATATTTACCAGACTGGCACCCTTGGGAAAGTTATAAAAACTTTTTTGTTGGAAATAAACGCACAAACGGTTGCAGAGAAATTTTTGGCATAGAAATGCCTTGGCTGATTGAAACTTTTGGAAAGGTTGAAAATATTTTCAGCACAGCAGATAATTTATCAAATCTCGATATTGATTTTCCAGATAGATTTTTTGTTACCATCACACATGAAAACGGCGTAAAAGGGGTATTGTGTGTTGATGTTGTTTGTCCAAAGGCTGTAAGAAATCTTGAAGTTTATGGAGAGGGATTACATCTTTTCTGGGAAGGGAACCCAAAAGCTTTATATAAATTTAACAACGAAACAAAAGAAAAAGAGTTTGTAAATACATATACAACATTTGAACATGATAGCCGTTACTCTGATAATATTGTTGAAAATGCTTATGTTGATGAAATGCAGAACTTCTTAAATGTTGTAAAAGGTACAGAAAAGCCAAAATATTCGTTTGAAAAAGACCTTTACACTATCAGTGTTATGGACAAAATTGAGGGGATAGAATAATGAAAGTTTTATTTGTAGGCATTGGCTCGATAGGGACAAGACACCTTAAAAATTTATCAAATGCGTGCAAGGAGAGAAATATTAAACTTGAAGTTACTGCTCTTAGAAGCAGTTTAAGAGAGCTGCCAAAAGAAACTTCTGATTTAATAGATAATCAAATTACACAGCTTGACGACACTGTTTATGACCTTGCGTTTATCACAAACCCAACAAATCTGCATTATAGCTCAATAAAAGACCTTGTTGGTAAAACAAAATTTTTCTTTATAGAAAAACCAATTTTTGAAGATTGCATATACTCTTTAAGCCAGCTTAACCTGACAGATAAAAACGCATATGTTGCAGCACCAATGAGATATTGTGGTGCGTATATGAAACTCAAAGAAATTATAAAAGATATTCCGTCTTACAGTGTGAGAATTATATGCTCAAGTTATCTTCCGGAATGGCGTCCAAACGCTGATTATCGCAAAGTATATTCAGCAATAAGAGAAATGGGTGGTGGAGTTACCATTGACCTTATCCACGAACTTGACTATATGGTTGATTTGTTTGGATTTCCTATTGAAACCTATAATTTTAAAGGAACATACAGCCATTTAGAAATTGACAGTGATGATTTAAGTGTTTACATTGCAAGATATAAAGATAAACTATGTGAAATTCACCTGGATTATTTTGGCAGAACTTATCGCAGAACCTGTGAAGTTTTCACTAAAGACGGAACAATTGTCGCAGATTTTGGTGATGGTACAGTGACACTTGCAGACGGCACAGTTATAGACTGCACTGAAGACACAAATATGAGATATATAAGAGAAATAAACAATGTTCTTGATATAATGGAGCAAAAAGCAGAAAATATCAACACTCCACAAAAAGCAAACAAAGTGCTTGCATTAACACTTGGCAAGGAGATTTAATATGAAAAATATTCTTATAACAATTTGTGGCCGTGCAGGCAGTAAAGGGTTTAAAAATAAAAATTTAAAAGTTTTTTTGGATAAACCACTTTGTTATTATACTCTTTGCTCTGCTTTTGATTTTAAAGATAGAGTACAAGACGCTCAGGTGGATATTTGCCTTAACACTGACAGTCAAGAACTTATAAATCTTGTTACAGAAAAATATCCTGAAACTCATATTATACAAAGACCAGAAGAACTTTGTGGAGATATAGTGCCTAAAATGGCAGTATTTCAGCACAGTCTTTCTTATATGGAAGATAAGTTTAATAAAAAATATGATTACCTCATAGACTTGGATATTACAAGCCCTTTAAGACAAATTCATGATGTGCTGGGTGCTTATGAAGAAAAAATAAAAAATAAAAATGCAGGTTTAGTATTTTCTGTTTGTCCAAGCCGTAGAAATCCATATTTTAATATGGTTAAATCAGAAAAAGACGGTACAGTGACAAAAGTTATTCAAGAAGTTACTTTTACTGCACGTCAGCAAGCTCCTGAAATTTATGACCTTAATGCGTCAATTTATGTTTTTGAAACAGACTTTTTGCGTGAAAATAAAACAGGTATATTGTGGGATACAACTTGCATGGCATATCAAATGAAAGATACTGCCGTACTTGATATAGACAGTGAAGAAGATTTTGAAATGATGCAACTTATTGGTGGATACTTGTTTAATAATGTTGAAGGGTTTAAAGCAGTAAGAGATAAAATAAGAAAATAATTATACAAATAGTATAATTTTAGAGAAATCAAAAAACAAAGGGAATGTAAAATCTCCCTTTGTTTTTTATAATAAGTTTGATTAAAACACCAATACATCAGTGATTTGACAAAAAACAACTTGACGAAAAATATATTTTGGGTTAAAATTATTTTTGGTCTAAATATTAAAAAAATGTAAATTTTATAGAGAAGATAATTATGCAGGTGTGGCGAAATTGGCAGACGCGCTAGATTCAGGTTCTAGTGGTGGCAACACCGTGGGGGTTCAAGTCCCTTCATCTGCACCAGAAA
>JAHHUD010000036.1 GCA_020024185.1 Oscillospiraceae bacterium
CAATACTATATAGACATATTTTAATATATTTTAAATAATTTTTTTAACTATTATTTGTATATTTTACAACTTGATAAAAAAATATCTAATGATATAATTGTAATACACTATATCATAAAAAATCAAAATAATTTATAGTGTATTTAGGAAAGGGAAATTTATGAAGAAAATTATTGCTTTGGTACTTAGTGCTGCAATGATGCTTTCTGTTCTCTCAGGTTGTACACCTGCAACAAATGATGTAAATGGTGGGAACGAAAGCAACAATAAAGCAGCTGACATTGTTGTTATCGGTGCTGGCGGTGCTGGTATGACAGCAGCTGTTCAAGCTAAAATGGACGGTGCAACAAACGTTGTTATCGTTGAAAAAACAAGTATGACCGGTGGTAATACTACAAGAGCTACAGGTGGTCTTAATGCTAGTGAAACAAAATACCAAGAAAAAGACGGTATTGAAGATTCAAACGAACTTTTCGTTGAAGACACAATGAAAGGTGGCAAACAACTTAACAATATTGACTTAGTTAAACATTTAGTTGAAAATTCAAAAAACGCTGTTGATTTTGTTAACGAAATTGGCGGTGACCTGAGTGTTGTTGGTCTTTTTGGTGGTGCAAGTGTTAAAAGAATTCACCGTCCATCAGACACATCAGCTGTTGGCCCTATGCTTGTAAAAACATTAACATCAAAACTTAAAGAAATGAATGTTCCTATTCTTTTTGATACAAAGGCAGAAGAAATTGTAACAAAAGATGGTAAAGTTACAGGTGTTAAAGTTAATAATGGAGTTGATGAATATGTAATCAACTGTACATCTGTTATCATCGCAACAGGTGGTTTTGGCGCAAACAATGAAATGGCTGTTGAATATAAACCAGACCTTGTAGGTTTTGGCACAACAAACGTACCTGGTGCTACCGGTGATGGTATTAAAATGGGTGTTGCAGCAGGTGCGGCAACAGTTGATATGGAGCAAATTCAAACACACCCAACAGTTAACCCAGACACACAAACAATGTATACAGAAGCTGTTCGTGGCAACGGTGCTATTCTTGTAAACAAAGAAGGCAAACGTTTTACAAACGAAATGAGCACACGTGACGTTGTTTCTGCTGCAATTCTTGAACAAACAGATAAAATCGCATACATGGTATTTGACCAAGAAGTTAGAGACAGTCTTAAAGCTATTGAAAAATATGTTGATGCTGGTATCGTAATGGAAGCAGATACAATCGAAGGTCTGGCAGAAAAAATCGGTGCTGACCCAGCAACTCTTAAAGAAACAATGGATAAGTTTGCAACAGCAGTTAAAAACAAAGAAGCTGACGAATTTGGTCGTGAAGGCATCGAACTTCCTCTTACAAAATCTAAATTCTATGCTTGTCTTTGCTCTCCAGCTGTTCATCACACAATGGGTGGCTTGAAAATTAATACAAAAGCTGAAGTTCTCACAGATAAAGATACTGTAATTCCTGGTCTTTTTGCTGCTGGTGAAGTTACTGGTGGTGTTCATGGTGGCAACCGTCTTGGCGGTAATGCTGTAACAGATATTGTTGTATTTGGTAGAACAGCAGGTTCTTCTGCTTATGCTTACCTTACAGCAAATGGTGGTAATACAGAGCCTTCTATTGTTGTGGCTGAAAAAGAAAACGATGTTGAAGAAGTTAAACCAGAAGTTGAAGCAAACTTTAAAGATGGTACATACAAAGCTCAAGCTAAAGGTATGTCTGATGTAACAGTTGAAGCTGTTATCAAAGATGGTGAAATCGTTTCAATTGAATTGGTTGAACACGGCGAAACAGATGGTATATACCAAGGTGCTGTTAAAAAAGTAATTCCAGAAATTATTAAAGGTCAAACAACAGAAGTTGATGTGGCAGCAGGCGCTACACTTACATCTAACGCAATTATCACAGCGATTAAAGACATAATGGAACAAGCTTCTTAATTAATCAAAAACAACTCCGAATAATCGGAGTTGTTTTTTTGTGCTTATTAATCTCAATCATTAAAGTTTTATTGACAAATTTAATATCATTTTTTATTACACTTACCAAAAATGACAACTAAAAATATTATTTTATATAACATATTATTTAAAATCACACAACTATATATTAAATTGCAATTTTATTATTAATAAAAAACAAAAACTATGATTATATACAATTAATCATAGTTTTTTATTTATTATTTTTCAAAAATAACTTTTATTTCTGTTCCTTTGCCTTCATCACTGTAAAGTTCAATCTTTGCATTATTTATTTTAGCTGCATGTTTTACAATAGACAATCCCAGTCCAGAGCCTCCCTCTTGTTTTGAACGGCTCTTATCAACACGATAAAATCGTTCAAATATATGCTCTTTATCCGATTCTGGTATTCCTATTCCAGTATCTTTTACAGACATTTCAACTCCATTTTCAAGCTTTTTGGCTGTTAAAAATACTTTGCCTCCAACTTTATTATATTTTATAGCATTATCACAAAGATTATAAGCTATACTGTATACAAGCTGTGGAACTGTATAAACAAAGCTATCTTCTCCAGAAACTAAAATTTCAACTTGTTTTTCTAACGCAGAATTTTTTAGATTATTTGCAACTTCTTTTAAAGTGGATAAGATATTGATATGATATTTTTCCATATCTTCGCCACCTTCGTCAAGCTGAGAAAGATTTATAATATCTTCAACCATTTTAGACATTCTTTTTGTTTCTTCAAAGATAATATTCATAAACTTATCTTTATCTTCATCTTTTACCATATTATTAATAATAAGTTCAGAATAACCAGCAATTGTGTGTAATGGTGTTTTTAATTCATGAGAAACATTGGCTGTAAATTCTCTGCGAAGTTGCTCTGCATTTTGTCTATCTGTAACATCAAAAAACATCAAAGCTATACCGGAAAAGTCATCATTACTTATAATTTTGTTAACATTAAACAAATATTTTCTATTATTAAGTGTTATAATACGACTTATTTTTTCCTTTTCATGAGCTTCTTCTATGAGTTCATATATTGGAATAATACGGCATAGATTAAAGAAGTTTTCATATATTACATTATTTTCAACTTTCAATATATTTTTTGCAGATTGATTTATTATAACCACATCATCATTTTTATTTAATATGACAATACCTTCTTGCATATTATCAATTATTGTGTTTAACTCATTCTTTTTTGTATCAAGCTCTTTATTTTTTACAAATATTTCTTTTTGTTGTTGAGCTATTCTTCTAAGCAATGGAGAAATCTCTTCATAATCTGCATTTTCTAATGGCGTGTCTAAGTTTATATTATTTAATGGTTCTACAATATTTTTTGAAAGTTTTTGTGCAATAACAACTGAAATTATGACTGTTATTATCATAATAATACAAATAGGCTGTATCATTTTTAAAAGCAATGCTAAAACAGAACTTTGTTCTACTGATAGTCTTATAACTGTATTATCAGGCATCTTTTGTGCAAAATATAAATATTCTTGTGTAAATGTTGGTGAATATCTTTTGCTTTGTCCTATACCTGTTTTTAAAGCCTGAACAAATTCCTCTCTATTTGAGTGGTTTTCCATATTTTCTGCTTTTGTACGACTATCATAAATAACTTTGCCATCGTTGTCTATAAGAGTAATACGATACTTATTGGTGTTAATATTTTCAAGATATTCTGTCCCAGAAAGTTTTACTCCATTTGCAACCATGTCTGTTTGTTCTTTAAGTTTTTCCATTTGTGTATTTGTAAAATAGTTATACAAAACAACTAAAAACAATAAAACTGTACACACAAAAACTGCCATTGCTGAACCGCATATAGAACGGAATATTTTTTTATTCATATATATTCCTCCATTTTGTATCCGACACCTCTAACAGTATGTATATATTTTCCACATTCTCCAAGTTTAGTTCTAAGTGTTCCAATATGTACATCAACTGTTCTGCTTTCACCCATAAAATCTATTTTCCATAATCTTTCAATAAGTTGTTCTCTAGAGTATGTTTTGCCCAAATTTTCCATGAAAAATTTAAGCACCTCATATTCTTTAAAAGTCAACTCAATTTTATTTCCGTCAGATGTTACTGTATGCTCTGGTATATTCATTTCTAATTTACCAACTTTAAGTTTTTCTGGCTTTATATCTTTAACAGTTCTGCGTAATAGAGCCTTAACATTTGATATAAGTTCAAGCATCCCAAACGGTTTAACAAGATACATATCAGCACCACTGTCTAAACCAACAACTTTATCATATTCTGTTCCTTTTGCTGTTGCAAGCATAACTGGTATATCTTGTGTTGCCTTTTGTGCTCTTAATTTCTTTAGTATTTCAATTCCATTTTCTCCTGGCAACATGACATCAAGAATTATAAGCTGTGGTTTTTCATTGTTAATTTCTTTCCAAAACAACTCACTGTCAGAAAAACCTTTTGTTTCAAAGCCGTTGGTTTCCAAAGCGTACATAACAAGTTCTCTTATATCTTTATCGTCCTCAACGCAATAAATCATATTATTCCCCTTCTCTTTGTCCTGTGATAGAAAACAGAACCCAGTTAGATATGTTTACTGCGTGGTCACCTATTCTTTCAAAATATTTAGCAATAAGTAATATATTTAAAGCATATTCTACATCTGTATTTGGTTTTGAAAACTTTTCAGCTAAAGTTTTTCTTATTTTTGTAAAATAATCATCAACAACATCATCGTATGCCATTACTTTTTTTGCAGTTTCAATATCTTTATTTATAAAAGCATCGATACTTTCAGTAACCATTTTTATAGTTGCTATTGCCATATCTTTTATATGTAAGGTATCATCTGATGAATATATATTACCTTTTATAATGATATCCATAACATCAGCTGACTGATGCCCGATACGTTGCATATCTGTAACCATTTTTAATGCGGATGAAATTGTACGCAAATCTTTTGCAACCGGTTGTTGTCTTAAAATCAATTTCATGCACAAACTTTCAATTTCTCTTTCTTTTTGCTCTATTTGTGTAGAAATAACAGAAATATCATCCATTAAAGATTTTTCATTCACTTCGATAGCTTTGGTTGCCATAGCGATGGCTGTTTCACACAAAGCACCCATTTTTACCATTTCTTTATTGAGAATTTCAAGCTCTTGATCAAATTTTGAACGCATTATCCGAACCTCCCTGTTATGTAATCTTCTGTTCTTTTATCTGATGGGAAAGTAAACAATTTATCTGATTTATCAAACTCAACAAGTTCACCAAGCAAAAAGAACGCAGTATTATCAGAAATTCTTACAGCTTGTTGCATATTATGTGTAACAATAACTATTGTGTATTGTTTTTTAAGTTGCATAACGAGGTCTTCTATTTTTGATGTAGAAATAGGGTCAAGAGCTGATGTTGGTTCGTCCATTAAAATAACTTCTGGTTCAACTGCCAAAGCTCTTGCTATACAAAGTCTCTGTTGTTGTCCGCCAGAAAGACCAAGTGCATTTTTCTTCAATCTATCTTTAACTTCATCCCAAATTGCAGCATTTTTAAGTGACTGTTCAACAATTTCATCAAGTTTTGCTTTTGATGTTATTCCATGTGTTCTTGGTCCATAAGCTACATTGTCATATATACTCATTGGAAATGGGTTTGGTTTTTGGAAAACCATACCAATTTTCTTTCTTATTTCGTTCACATCAACTTCTTGTGAAAAAATATCTTGATTTTTATATCTTATATCGCCAGTTATTTTAACATTTGGAATAAGGTCGTTCATTCTATTTAATGTTTTTAAAAAAGTAGATTTACCACAACCTGATGGTCCTATAAGTGCAGTTATACTTTTTTCTGGTATATCAATATTTATATCATTGAGTGCCTTGTGTTCTCCATACCAAAGGCACATATCTTTTACGGTAATTATATTACTCATATACTTCTCCTTTTATTGAAATATCTACTTACCATTGTAGCAGCTAAGTTTATTATTATTGTAAGTATCATTAAAACTGCAGCTGTTGCAAAAGCAACTTCAAACTCTCCACGTTCTTTTGCATATACATAAAGTGCAACTGTGAGTGTTGCTCCTGAGCTAAATAACCCTTCAATAAATCCATTTACTGCATGTGCAAAACCTGCTGTAAACAATAACGCTGCAGATTCTCCAAGAATTCTTCCTATACTTAGTATACACCCTGTAATAACCCCATCAACACAACCAGGAAGAACAACTGTTCTTATAACTCTCCATTTTCCTGCGCCAAGTCCAAAAGCACCTTCACGATAACTTTGAGGTACAGTTTTTAAACTTTCTTGAGTTGTTCTCATAATTATTGGCAAGTTCATAATAACAAGTGTAAAAGCACCAGCTAAAATAGATGTTTTCATATTCAAAAACTGACAGAAAAACAACATACCAACAAGACCATAGATTATTGATGGAATACCAGATAATGTTTCTGACGCATATTCTATAATACTTACAAGTTTCTTATTGCTTGCATATTCTGTAAGATAAATTGCAGCACCAACTCCTAAAGGAATTACAAAAACCAGTGTTGCTATAACTATATATACTGTATTAAGTATATTTGGCAAAATTCCTATTGTATCGGACAAGTAGCTTGGTTTGGTTGATAAAAATTGATATGTTATATTAGGCAATCCTTTTGCCATTACATATATAACCATAAATAAAACCAAAGCCATAGTTATAATAACTGATATCCACATTAATAATTTCATTGTAAAAATGAAAATTTTTCTTTTATTAGATATTTGTGATTTCAACTGTTATTCCCCCTTTTCTCTTTTTAAAAAGAAGTTTAATGTTGCATTTATAAGCATAATAAAGAGAAAAAGTACAAGTGCTATAGAGAAAAGAGCCTGTTGTTGTAATCCACTTGAATAAGCCATTTCACTTGCTACTGCTGTTGTGAGAAAACGTACACTTTGAAACAACTCTGGCATATTTGGTGCATTACCAGACACCATCATAACAGCCATAGCCTCTCCTATTGCTCTGCCTACACCAAGTACAACTGCTGCTGCTATACCGCTTTTAGCTGCTGGAACTGATATTTTAAAATATGTTTCTACATCTGTTGCACCAAGTGCTAAAGAAGCATCTTCATATTCTTTTGGCACTGCATCAAGTGCTGTCATAGAAACCTTTATAATTGATGGCAAAATCATTATTGCAAGCACTATTATTGCCGCAAAAAGACTTGCACCATCTGGAATATCAAATAGTTCTCTTATTGCAGGAACAAGCACCAACATACCAACTAAACCATATATAACAGAAGGTATCCCAGCCAACAAACTTACTGCTGATTCCATTATTGCTTTAAATTTTGGCTTTGCCATTTTAGATAAATAAACTGAACATAAAAATCCAATTGGCACACCAATAGCAATAGCTCCTGCTGTACCATAAATACTTGTAAGTATAAATGGCAGTATTCCATATTGTGGCTGTGCAGCTGTTGATGCCCAAGTTTTACCAAAAATAAAATCATTAAATCCTATTTCCATAATTGCAGGAATACCGGAAATTACAAGGTATACCGTTATAAGCAAAACACAACCAACTGTTATAAGACCAAGTATAAGAAACACACCATGTATTATATTTTCAACTAATTGTTTCTTTTTCATTAACATAACCCTTCCAACAAGATATAGCGGCAGCTATCACCGCTGTCGCTATAATCGTTTAATACTAACAACTTAGTTTGCTGGTACAACACCTGCACCATAAATAACTTCAGATGCTTTTTCTGATGTTACATATTCAAAAAACTTTTGTGCTACTGGTGATAATTGAGTGTCTTTTTTTGTGATAAGCATAAATGGTCTTTGAATTTTATAACTTCCATCTTTTACTGTTTCTTCGCTTGGTGTAACACCACCAACTTTTATTGCTTTAACTGTGTCTTTAACTGATGCAAGTGAAGCATATCCAATTGCTCCTGGGTTTGATGATACAGTTGTAATAACATCACCTGTGCTTGTAAGTTCTTGACGGTATGTGCAAGAGTCTTTTGTTTTTGTTATTTCTTCAAATCCATCACGTGTACCACTTCCAGCTTCTCTACCAATCACTACAATTTCTGAATCGTTTCCACCAAGTTCTTTCCAGTTTTTAATTTCACCTTTATATATTTTAGCGATTGTTTCAATATCCAAATCTTCAACAGAGTTTTCTTTATTTACAATAACAGCAATACCGTCATATGCAAGTGTTGTTTCTTCAAGACCTGTTTCTTTTTCACTGTCTTTAAGTGCACGGCTTGAAAGACCAATATCACAACGACCTTCTGTTACAGCTTTTATTCCTGAACCTGAACCAGTTGGGTTATATGTAAATGTCACACCGCTGTTTTCATTTTCAAATGATTCTCCAAGAGCTCCAATAACTTTATCCATTGATGTTGAACCATCAGTAGCTACTGTACCTTGTACAGATGTATTATTTTCAGTTTGGCTTGTGTTGTTATTGTTAGAACCACAACCAACAAACATTGAAGCTACAACAGCTGTTGCCAATATCATTGAACCTATTTTTTTAATTTTCATAATCAAAATCTCCTTGATTTAATTCATTGTCTTTTCTTAACGTCTTTAAGTATATATTTTCAATATAAAATCTATTATCTTTTTAATGTAAAATGAATGTAAATTAAATTACACAAAAAAATTCATTCACGTATGTGAATGAATTTTAATTATATAGTTTATTTTTCAGTAGCAATACTTAAAAGTACACCCATTACAGATGTGTACATCATTGTTTTTACAGGATTTGATGTTATTGCACAGTTTGTTGTACAGCCATAAAATTTATAATATAAATATCCCACAATTGCTCCTATTAATACATATATTAATAATCTTATAATTCTTTTAATATTTTTTGTCTTTATCATTAAATCCCTCTTATTATTTATATTTATTAAATATTTCAATAAACTTTAAAGAAATTAAAAAATCCAACTTAGCATCAACGCTCCATAGATTTATTATTTTTGCACTTGTAGTTATATTTTCAATAAAACCCATTCAAATATTATGTTGGGCTGGTTTTTATATTATTTTATATACATAAAAATAGTATCTTTCTTTTGCGATTTTGGGACTTTTGTTTTGTATATAAGTTTATTTTTTTTATTTATATTTACAGGCTTGTCCTCAATTTCAAAAGAGTACCTTTCGCATACATTTATAATTTTTGTATCATTGTGTTGTATAATTCTTTCTCTGCTTGCCATATATCTCATATGAACATGTCCATGCAATAGATATTTTGGCTTATACTTGTCTATTAGCTCTACTAATGATTGAAAGCCTTGATGTTGTGTACTATTAGGCATATCACCTAAGTTTTGAGGTGGTGAATGTGTCACAACAATATCAACCCCTCCATGTTTCCAAAGCAAAAACTTCAATTTTGCTATTCTGCGACGCATTTGCCTTTCTGTATACTGAAAATTTCCCGAATAATTAGATTTACAACCACCTAAGCCCAAAATACGCAAACCATTATATATAACAAATTGGTCATCAATACAATCACAACCTTCTGGTGGGTTTTGTATATATGGTGTATCGTGATTTCCATGTACATATAACAAAGGCTTTCCGGTCATAGTCACAAGAAAAGACAAATATGATGCTTTTAAATCTCCACAAGAAATTATCAAATCATATCCAGCAAGTTTTTCAGGTGTATAGTAATCCCAAAAAGATGTACATTCTTCATCAGATATCGCCAGTATTCTCATATTGTCCCCTCCTTTTCTTTAGGTATAGTATCTCTGTAAACACCAAGTTCTCTAACCATTGCTCTTGAAAATGGAATAATTTCATCAAATTCCGGTATTTTTCCGTCTATGTTATCACAAAGCCAATCAATATGAAGAATTTCATCCGGTTCAATAAACCTGCTTCCATCATTTATTATTTTACCGTCTTGCGTTACAATTTTTCTATTAAATGGATGGATTGTTCCGTTTTTAATTCCATCTTTCAATATCTCTGCTAAACATAACAGACCTTGTGGAAGTTTATTTGAAAGTTGTAATTCTATAACCCCACTATCCATTCCCCACCAATAGTTAATTGGTCTTGGAGATGCTTTTTCTAGTTCCCAACCACCTGAAATAATAGAGCGTATAACATTTTCATAAAATTTTCCCCACACCCAACAAGGAGAACCAATCGGAATAATTTCATTATTTTCACTTATGCAGTATGTCCCATATTCACCTAACTCTAAATATTTTTGATTTGGAGTTGGTATATCTCGGTTTGATATAACATTTATACCACTATCTATAAAGCTTTTTACTGAATCTCCCTCAACACATGACCATTTAAGTTCTATTCTTGCTCTTGGATTAGTCATCTGTGCTCCCAGTGCAAAAGCATTTATAGACGCAGGAACTCCAAAAATAGGATAAGAGCCAATATATCCTATTCTATCATTTTCTGTCATTGCACCAGCAAGTGCACCAGTTATAAATTTCCCCTCATACACACGACAATAATAACTTCTTACACTAGAATATGGAGCATCAGCAGAACAGTTTAAAAATCTTACTTTTGGATACTTTACAGCAGCCTTTAAAGTCGCTCTGCTAAGCTGAGGTGTAGTTGTAAATATAACCTGAGCACCTTCTTCAACTGCTTTATCCAATATAATTTCTGTTTCTTCCGGAGTATCTGCATTACAGTATGTATGTACGATTACACTATCTTTAAAAACTTTTTCAATATGCTTACATCCCTTATCATGACCTTTTGTCCACGGACTGTGTTTTGGGTCTTTTTGATATACGAAAGCAACAACAAGTTTTTCTGGTTTTGGTAATATGATACGAGTTAAAATATTTGTTTTACCATCTTTTGCCGGTTCTGTACGCAATTGCATTGGTACTTGGTCTGCGAGTGAAACAACATCATTCCACAGTTCCGCCAAAGATTTCTTTAAATTTTCTGAAGATAACTTACCCAATTCACTAAAAGAATGTATCTGCAACCAAAGCAACAACGCTTCTTCCGGCAACAAATCTAAGTTATCTCCTTTTAATGCAAAATATGCTTGCTTAAAATATTTAAAATAAGCACAGAAAGTTTTACATTCACGCTCTGTCCATTCTTCGCCAGGCTCTTTTCCTAAAAAAGATAATAGTGTGGCATACTGTCCTGGATTGCAAAATTGAACATCATATATTTTTGTTACTCTATAAAATTCAAGAAACTCATAATATGCAATAACTCTTGGTTCATCTGTTAATTTTGGCAAAATACGCCTTACAATAGCAGGAATTTTTGGAGCATCAAAATATTTTAAAACACTTGTTCTCTTATTTCCTTCCTGTACATAAAACTCTCCCATATATTCAAAACATCCAATAGGGTCTCTTAATCCAGAATCAGAAAGATGTATAGCACATAAATTTATCCACTTTGCAGCAAATTCACTTTCTAAGTCTAACAAAGGAAGAAACCCTGCTGAAAAAGCAGGAGTACGCCCAGAAGTTGCAATACCTATAACTCTATCAGACGGAATTTCCATGTATCCAATTTCTTCAATTGAGTTATATTGCCCCTCTTTTAATATTTCATCTAACACATAGGGATTTGTATTTTTTCCATTTGCTGAACATTCTTTTACTTGTTTTTGTCCCAGTCGTAACGCATGTAAATATTCTTTCTTTGCCTCTTGAAGATTAACATTCATGGAATTTTACTCCTATAAACTATTTATTCTTAATATATTAATATTTAATATACAACATTATACATCGTTATTTTTTGAATTAAAACAAAAATTTTTAAACTTTTATAATAAATATTTAATTTTGTTTCTACTCATATATAATTATTACACATATATTTACAACTGTCTTGTCAGTTGTAAAAACAAATGTTATAATCCCAATTATAAAGTATGTTTAATATATTTTGAGGAGAATAAAATATGTGTATATATAATGAGATTAAAAAACTTAAAGAAGAAAAAAATGCGGTAATACTTGCCCATTATTATGTATCAGATGAAGTTCAAGAGCTTGCTGATTATATTGGAGATTCTTTTTATCTAAGCAAAATCGCAAACGATATTGATGCAAAAATAATTGTATTTTGCGGTGTTTCTTTTATGGGTGAAAGTGCTGCGATTATGAATCCAGATAAAAAAGTTTTAATGCCAGATTTAAAAGCAGACTGTGCTATGGCTCATATGGTAAATTTAAATAAAATAAATGAAATGAAAGAAAAATATGATGACCTTGCTGTTGTATGTTATATAAATTCTACTGCTGAAATAAAAACATATTCCGATGTATGTGTAACATCTGCTAATGCAGTAAAAATTGTAAAAAACTTGCCTAATAAAAATATATTCTTTATTCCAGACGGAAATTTGGGCAGATATGTCGCTGAGCAAGTTTCTGGAAAAAATATTATATTAAATGATGGATATTGTCCTATACATGCGGCAATGACAAAAAGCGATGTTAAAAAATCTAAAGCAGAGCACCCTAACGCAAAGTTTTTAGTTCATCCAGAATGTACAAAAGATGTTCTTGACGAAGCTGATTACATAGGAAGCACCTCTGGAATTATAAATTTTGTTAAACAAGACAACTGCAAAGAATATATTATCGGCACTGAACTCGGTGTATTTTATGAACTAAAAAAACAAAATCCAGAAAAGATATTCTACGCTCTTTCTCCTGAGTTAGTATGTGCTGACATGAAATTTATTACACCAGAAAAAGTTTTAGATGTTCTAAAAAAAGAAACCAATCAAATAACCGTTACTGAAGAAGTAAGAAATAAAGCAATGGCACCACTTAAAAATATGTTGATGCTTGCAAAATAAAAGGAGCAATATATGAAAACAGATATATTGATTATAGGCTGTGGATGTTCCGGTTTGTACTGTGCACTTAATCTTCCTAAAAATAAGCACATAACTATCATCACAAAATCTGATGCAGAAAGCAATGATTCTTTTCTTGCTCAAGGTGGTATGTGTATGCTTAAAAGTCAATCGGATTACAAAAGTTTTTTTGAGGACACACTAAAAGCCGGACATTATGAAAATGATAAAGAATCTGTTGATATTATGATTAATTCATCAGCAGATGTTGTAAAAGATTTAATAAGCTTTGGCGCAGATTTTCAAAAAGATGAAAACGGCAACCTGGTATTTACAAGAGAAGGTGCTCACTCATCAAATCGAATTATATTTCATGAAGATATAACAGGAAAAGAAATTACAAGCACTTTACTTAGAGAAATAAAAAAGCACGACAATATTAATCTAATTGAGAATACATCAATGATTGATTTAATGACGAAAGATAATATTTGTTATGGTGCTGTATTACAAATGTGTGATGGTAAAATAGAAAAAGTAGAAGCTGATTATACAGTTTTAGCCACCGGCGGTATTGGAGGTTTATATAAACACTCTACCAATTTCAGTCATCTCACCGGTGATGCAATTGCTGTTGCAATAAAACATAATATTGAATTAAAAGATATCTCTTATGTTCAAATTCACCCAACAACACTATATTCAAACGAAGAACGCAGTTTTCTTATTTCAGAATCTGTACGTGGTGAAGGTGCTAGACTTCTTGACAAAAACGGAAACAGATTTGTAAATGAACTTTTGCCTAGAGATTTATTGACAAAAGCAATATTTGAACAAATGAAAAAAGATAATACAGAATTTGTTTGGGAAGATTTGAGACCTATTCCTAAAGAGCATTTAATAAGTCATTTTCCAAACATAATTGAACACTGTAAAACTATGGGTTATGATGTCACAAAAGAATGTATTCCTGTTGTTCCTGCACAGCATTATTTTATGGGTGGCATAAAAGTTAATCATCAAAGTAAAACATCAATGCAACAATTGTATGCTGTTGGAGAAACTGCTTGTAATGGTGTTCATGGAAAAAACAGACTTGCCAGCAACTCTTTGTTAGAAAGTCTTGTTTTTGCAAAAAGAGCCGCAATTGACATTGCAAAAAACAATAATCCTATTAAAGACAACAAGTTTATAGATAGTATTAATGTTAATCAATATACTGATATTGAAAACTTATTGGAAAGCTACAAAAAAATTGTTAAAGATAAAATTGAAACATCAACAAAAAAGGAGAACAAATAATGTTTGACCCCGTAACTTTAAAACTAAATGTTGACCCTCTTATTTTAAGTGCTTTAAAAGAAGATATAACAAGCGAAGATGTATCAGCAAACAGTATTATAAAAACAAATAAACTTGGTGAAGTTGACCTTATATGCAAACAAGACGGTATAATATGTGGATTGCAAGTATTTGAGCGAGCTTTCACTTTGCTTGACGATAAAATAAAAGTTGATTTATTTGTTCAAGATGGTGAGCAGGTAAAAAATGGTCAGTTGCTGGCAAAAGTAATCGGAGATATACGAGTATTACTTTGTGCTGAAAGAACAGCTTTAAACTATCTTCAGAGAATGAGTGGTATTGCAACTTATACATATTCTGTTGTATCATTACTTAAAGATACAAAGACAAAACTTCTTGATACAAGAAAAACAACTCCAAACAATCGTATTTTTGAAAAATACTCTGTTCGTATTGGTGGTGGCAATAATCATAGATATAATCTTTCAGACGGCGTAATGCTCAAAGACAACCACATCGGTGCAGCCGGAAGTGTTGAAAATGCCATAAAGCTTGCAAAAGAATATGCTCCTTTTGTAAGAAAAATTGAAGTTGAAGTTGAAAATCTTGATATGGTTAAAGAAGCTGTATCTGCTGGTGCTGATATTATTATGCTTGATAATATGAGCTATGAGCAAATTAAACAAGCCATAGAAATTATTGATGGTAAAGCAGAAATTGAAGTATCAGGAAATATAACAAAAGAAAATATAAGCAAATTAACAGACCTTGGTGTAGATTATATTTCAAGTGGTGCGTTAACTCATTCTGCTCCAATTATGGATATTTCTTTAAAAAACCTACATACTGTTTAAGAAAGGTGTGCATGTTTTTATGAATGGACATGAAAGACGAGAACAAATTCTAAAAGTTTTAAGGGATAGTGATACACCTGTTTCAGGTACAGAGCTTGCACAAATTTTAAATGTAAGCCGTCAAGTTATAGTGCAGGATATCGCACTTTTGCGTGCTAACAAAATAGATTTAATATCTACAAATCGCGGATATATAATAAAAAAAGATAAATTATATACACGTGTTTTCAAAGTTATTCATGATGATACTCAGGTGGAAGAAGAGCTAAACTTATTTGTAGATTTTGGTGCAAAAGTTGAAGATGTTTTTGTTTATCATCGTGTGTATGATATTGTAAAAGCTGATATGAATATAAAATCAAGAGCTGATGTAAAAAAATACCTGGAAGGCATTTCGTCAGGAAAATCAACTCAGCTTATGAAACTTACATCAAATTATCACTATCACACTATTTCAGCAGATAGTGAGGAAATTTTAGACAATATTCAAGAAGAATTGAGAAAGCGTGGATTTTTAGCAAAATTGCAGGACTATGAACCTGTTAACTTTTGGGATAACAAATAATTTTTTATATTTTTGATTTATATAGATATTTACATTTTTATAATTGCAAAATAATACAAAATATCTAATTATATTTAATATTTTTCTTGATTTTTTTCTTTCAATGATGTAGAATAGTTGCGGTAATATTATTTTAATAATATTTATTTTAAATGCAATGGAAAGAATTTGTTGACAGTAAGCTTCTATTATGCTAAAATGCTTGTGTCTCAATTGGAAAGAGTCTTTCCAAAGCAAGATGCGACCGCCGATTTACTATCGGCCAAGGCCATACGGACAGCCGGGTCGAATGCCGAAAACCGTAAAATCGGTTGGCAACTTCTGTTGCCTTATTGAT
The DNA here is from genome assembly GCA_020024185.1 of Oscillospiraceae bacterium. Classification (GTDB taxonomy): domain Bacteria; phylum Bacillota; class Clostridia; order Oscillospirales; family Ruminococcaceae; genus RGIG3102. The sequence goes on from JAHHUD010000036.1 coordinate 15,937, forward strand.
TGAGTTAAAAGCTCAGTTTTATAAGAGTAGTAAAAGTAATCTTTGCTATATAGACTCTGATCCCATTGTGATTTAACACATT
>JAHHUD010000037.1 GCA_020024185.1 Oscillospiraceae bacterium
TTATAATATATTATTTTTATTATTGATAAATATATAAAATTTATTTGAAGGTCTAATAATTAATTAAAATTCTAAATAAATACCTATATATGAAATATATCCATTTTATAAAATATAAAAAAATGTATTTTTTTGTCAAAATATATATTGACATAATTGAATATATTGGTTATACTTTTATCAAAGTCGTTTTTAGAACATGTTCTAAAAACTTTTTTAAAAGCAGAATGACAATAAATAGCACATTTAAAAATTTTCTACAGTTGTTTTAAGTTTTTCAATGGTTATGTAAATTGTTGTTGGTAGTGTTTTGAATGAAGTTGATGACAGAAGTCAAACACATATTGAAAATAAATGTAGTGTAGATTCGGATTATAACCAAACCTATAAATAGGGCGATAAACAAGATAACTCCAACTTTATAAAAGTATTTGTAAATAATATTTGGAGTGCTATGGAATGGATTAAAAGTTTGATATGAAATTTTTGTATTACACCTTCACAGTGACAGACGGTTTCCATAGTGCAAAGCATTTTGGTGGTAACGAATTAACATACAAATTTGTTTTGGTCGTATTGCTGGTGAAATGATGCAGCAGCAATTAGATAAAATCTTTCCTAAAAGAAAAGGGCAACACTTAGGTGTTGCTCTTTTCTTGTACAGGACTGTAAAATATGATATTATATTTACATATATAAATATTTTGGAAGTAAACTGATGAAAACAAAAAAATATAACATAAAAAAAGAAAATTTATTGCAGTCAATTATAAATCTTGCTTCTACAAATGATTTATTGAGTATGTCTGTAAGAGATATATGCAAACAACTTAATATATCTATAGGAAGTTACTATTATTACTTTAAAGATAAATCTGATATGTTTGTTAAAATTTTTAGCACAATAGAAGACTATATTTTTGATGAATGTGATAATAAGTTAACACAGGATTGGAAAGAAAATATTATTATAATAATGAAAGCATTTTGCGAATATAATAAACGTGGTGCACCAAAGATTATATTTATAGCACAAGGACCTGCAATGGCAAAAAGTGAATATATATTATTATATAAAGAAAAATATTCCTTTAACACAATAAAGCATCAGATAGACAATGCAATGGTAAAAGGAGATATAAAAATAAAAGATATGACATCAGAAGAAATCACATATACTATATTTTCCATAGCACGTGGAAATATTTTGGAATGGGCAAGAACAGAATGTACTTTTGACATAGATAAAAGAATAAATAACTCTATTGAAATTTTTATCAAAGGTTTATGTGTTAGTTGAAATTAACACATTTATAATATATTATGATATAAATTATATAAACCGATTCAGCGCATAAGAAAGGATTTCAATATGTCAAATATAACAAAATTAGCATTAGAAGCTTCTCTTAAAAAACTGTTATTGCAAAAACCATTGAATAAAATTACAATTAATGATATTACAGAGGAATGTGGTGTTAACCGTATGACATTCTACTATCACTTTCAGGATATTTATGAGCTTGTTGAGTGGATTTGTATTGAAGAAACAACAAGGGTGTTGAAAGGAAAGAAAAGTTTTTCAACTTGGCAAGAAGGATTATATAATATTTTTGAGCTTGCACAGGAAAATAAAGTGTTTATAATGAATGTTTATAATTCTGTAAGTCGTGAACAAATAGAACAATACTTGTATAAAATTGTATATAAACTTATTGTTGATATACTTGATGAAATTGCAGAAAATATTCCGATTAGAGAAGAAGACAAAATGTTTATTGCAAACTTTTATAAATACGCATTTGTTGGACTTATGCTTGATTGGATAAGAAACGATATGAAAGAAAATCCAAATGAAATAATAAATAAATTATCCATTTTACTTCAAGGAGATATTTCTAGAGCAATAGAGAATTTTAGAACAGATAAAATAGAAAATAAATAGTTTTATCAAAAGTATAATAATGATAAAAAAACATACACAAAAAGAGCTTTGATTAGTTTTTAATCAGAGCTCTTTTTTTGTTTATGGTAAAAAATGTACTAAAGAATTATAGTATAAGCATAAAATGAAAACTGAAACTAAAAATAAAAATGGGAGAATTGATTATGTATTATTCAAGTGGTAACTATGAAGCATTTGCAAAACCTTTAAAGCCAGAAGGTGTTGACCTAAAATCAGCTTATATTATAGGCACAGGACTTGCTGCTCTTACAGCTGCTTGCTATCTTGTAAGAGATGGACAGATGAAAGGTGAACGAGTTCACATATTTGAAAAAGAAGAAATTCCGGGTGGTGCTTGCGACGGATACCAATTTCCAGGCATCGGATATGTGATGAGAGGCGGAAGAGAAATGGATAACCACTTTGAGGTTATGTGGGATTTATTCCGGTCTATTCCATCAGTTGAAACAGAAGGAGTAAGTGTTCTTGATGAATATTACTGGCTTAATAAGAAAGACCCAAACTATTCTCTTTGCCGTGCAACAGTAAACAGAGGCGAAGATGCACACACAGATGGAAAATTTGATATTTCAGATAAAGGTGCAATGGAAATTATGCACTTATTTTTCACACCAGATGAAATGCTTTATGATAAAAAAATTACAGAGTTTTTTGATGATGAAGTTTTGAACTCAAACTTCTGGCTTTACTGGAGAACAATGTTTGCTTTTGAAAACTGGCACAGTGCATTAGAAATGAAACGATATATTAAAAGATATATTCATCATATTGGTGGACTTCCAGATTTTAAGGCTCTTCGTTTTACAAAATATAATCAGTACGAATCAATGATTATTCCTATGATTAAATATCTAGAAAGCTACAATGTACAATTCCATTACAATACAAAAGTTGTTAATGTTGAGTTTGAGATTACACCAGAAGAAAAACTTGCAAAACGTATTGAACTTTTAGTAAATGATAAAACAAATTATGTTGATTTAACAGAAAATGACCTTGTATTTATTACAAATGGTGGTTGTGTTGAAAACTCAACACTTGGCTCTCAAAATACCCCGGCAGAATTTAACACAGAAATAAAATCAGGCGGTGGCTGGGATATGTGGAGAAAAATCGCAGCACAAGATAAATCTTTTGGTAATCCTGATAAATTCTGTTTTGACCCAGAGCAATCTAACTGGATGAGTGCAACAGTTACAACACTTGATGATAAAATTGTTCCTTATATTCAAAATATTTGCAAGAGAAATCCGTTCAGCGGAAAAGTTGTTACAGGTGGTATTGTTACAGTTAAAGATTCAAATTGGCTTTTAAGCTGGACATTTAATCGTCAGCCTCAGTTCCATTCACAGCCAAAAGGTCAGTTAGTTGGTTGGATTTATGGTTTATTTAGCGATAAACCAGGTAATTTTATAAAGAAACCAATGAGAGAATGTACCGGTAAAGAAATATGTATGGAATGGCTATATCACATTGGTGTACCGGAAGATGAAATTGAAAATCTTGCAGAAAACAGCGCAAATACAGTTCCTTGTATGATGCCATATATCACAGCATTCTTTATGCCAAGGGCATTGGAGGACAGACCAAAAGTTGTGCCAGATAAAGCAGTAAACTTTGCATTTATTGGACAGTTTGCTGAAACACCAAGAGATACAATATTTACGACAGAATACTCAATGCGTACAGGTATGGAAGCTGTATACACACTTCTTGATATTGACCGTGGAGTGCCAGAAGTTTGGGGTAGCACATATGATATAAGAGATTTACTTGATTCTGCTGTTAAACTCAGAGATGGTAAACCAATAACAGATATTGACCTTAGCTGGCAAGAAAAACTTGTCTTAAAAGAAGCTCTTAAAAAAATACGTGGAACAGATATAGAAAAAATCTTAAAAGAGCATAATGTAATTTAATTTATGTAAAAATAAATTGTTTGCGTATAATTTACTAGATAAAAAGTGGAGGAAATAATATGTTGTCAAAAAATTTAACAAAGTTTGGGTTAAATACAGCATTATCATACATTGAAAAAAATCCAGAAAAGAATATGAATAAAATTATGGACTGGGTTGATAAAATTGCAGGTGAAGGTCCTAATAGCTTTGAAAGCCATAGAAAGATTATAAGGTCAATTATAGAAGACCCACAATCAAACTGGTATAAGCTTATAATGAGAATTTTTAGAGATACAGACCCAGATGTATTAAAAACAATATTTACAAACTTTTTTCTTAATGCAGGAATTATAGGCTGGCAGACACAACAGGAATGTAGAAAAAAATATAATTGCAATATACCATGGGCAATTTTGCTTGACCCAACCAGTGCGTGCAACTTGCATTGTACTGGTTGTTGGGCAGCAGAATATGGAAATAAATTAAATTTATCTTACGATGAAATTGATTCAATAATCACACAAGGTAAAGAACTTGGTGTTCATTTGTATATTTACACAGGCGGTGAACCACTTGTTCGAAAAGATGACCTTATAAAAATATGTGAAAAACATTCAGATTGTATCTTCCTTTCATTTACAAATGCAACATTGATAGATGAAAAATTTGCAAATGAAATGCTTAGAGTTAAAAACTTTATACCGGCAATTAGTGTAGAAGGTTCAACTGAAAGTCACGATAAGAGAAGAGGACATGGCTCTTATGAAAAAGTTGTTGATGCCATGAAACTTCTTAAATCCAAAAAGTTACCATTTGGTATTTCTTGTTGTTACACAAGCGAAAATTATATCAGTATAAGCAGTGAAGAATTCTATGACCAAATGATAGAATGGGGTGCTTCTTTTGTATGGTATTTCCACTATATGCCAGTTGGAAATGATGCTGCACCACAACTTTTGCTTACACCAGAGCAAAGAGAATATATGTATCATCAAATACGCAAATTCAGACAAACAAAAGATATTTTTGGAATGGACTTCCAAAATGACGGCGAATTTGTTGGAGGTTGTATTGCAGGAGGCAGAAGATATTTACATATTAACGCAAACGGAGACGCTGACCCATGTGTATTTATTCACTATTCAGACAGCAATATAAGAGAAAAAACACTTTTAGAATGTTTACAATCACCGTTGTTTATGGCTTATCATGACAATCAACCATTTAATGATAATCATTTAAGACCTTGTCCAATGCTTGAAAATCCAGAATCTTTGCGTAAACTAGTTAAGCAAACAGGTGCAAAATCAACAGATTTGGAAAGTCCAGAAACTGTTGACCACTTGTGTGGTAAATGTGATGTGTATGCAAAAGAATGGAAAGAAACAGCAGATAAGCTTTGGTATTGCAACGGAAAATGCAACGAGTGTGGAAATAATTGATAATAAATTATTATTTTAAATTTATATAATATTAAAACTGATAACAATCGGAATAATCTTATATAACTGCTTAAAAATCACAAAAAATAATATAGTTTGGATAAAAAGTAAATTTTAAAGTAAATAGACAAATTTTTATTTTAGATTTAGATGAATTTATTATATCATCAAAAATCATCTAAAATAAAATGGAGAAAAGTAATGAATAAAATTAGAAAATGGATTGTAAAATACAGAAATGCAATCTTGGTTGTAGCATTTTTGTTACTTATACCATCTGCGTATGGATATATTCATACAAAAGTGAACTACGATATTCTGTATTATCTTCCAAATGATATAGAAACAATGATAGGTCAGGACATCTTAAAAGATGACTTTGGAAAAGGTGCTTTTGCAATGGAAATTGTAGAAGGTATGCCGTATAAAGATGTGGCTGAGGTAAAAAAGAAAATAGAACAAGTTGATGGTGTTGAAACAGTAATATGGTATGACAGTATAGCAGATTTATCTATGCCGGTAACAATGCTTCCTGATGACCTACAAAAAATATTTAATGCTGAAAATTCAACATTGATGGCGATTTTCTTTAAAGATACAACTTCTTCTGATGAAACAATGAAAGCTATCAGCGAAATAAGAAATGTAACAGGAAAGCAGTGTTTTTTAAGTGGTATGTCTGCGGTTGTTACAGATACAAAAGAATTGTCAGAAAGAGAAGCTCCGATATACATAATTATTGCAGTAATACTTACTTGTATCGTTTTGGGAATATTTATGGATAGTTATTTACTTCCATTTATATTTATGCTCAGTATAGGCATGGCTATTGTATATAACCTTGGCAGTAACTATTTCTTTGGAGAAATATCTTATATTACAAAAGCATTGAGCGCAGTTTTACAGCTTGGTGTAACACTTGACTATTCAATATTCCTGTGGCACAGCTATCAGGAAAATCAACAGAGATTTCCAAATGATAAAGAGCGTGCAATGGCACATGCTATATCAAATACATTTTCATCAGTTGTTGGTAGTTCAATAACAACAGTTGCAGGTTTCATTGCTTTGTGTTTTATGAGTTTTAAACTGGGGCTTGACCTTGGTATTGTTATGGCAAAAGGTGTTATTTTTGGTGTAATTGCTTGTGTAACGATTTTGCCGGCACTAATTTTACTATTTGATAAAGCAATTGAAAAAACAACACATAAGCAGATATTGCCGAATATGGATAAATTTGCGTCCTTTGTAACAGGACATAGAAAAATATTTATTGCAATATTTATCGTGTTAATTATACCTGCTGTATGGGGATATACAAAAACAAATGTGTATTATGAGCTGGACTCAAGTCTTCCACGCACACTGCCAAGTATACAGGCAAATACAATGCTTTCTGAAGATTATGATATGAATGCAACTCACATGGTTTTAGCAAGCAGTGATTTATCTTCTAAAAATGGTAAGGCAATGCTTAAAGAAATATCCGATGTTGCAGGAGTAAAATTTGCATTGGGATTAGACAGCTTTTTAGGTTCTGCAATACCAAGAGAATTAATTCCGGACGAATTAACAGAATCTTTAAAGAAAGATGATTGGCAGTTAATGCTTGTACAATCAGAATATAAGGTTGCATCTGATGAAGTTAATGAGCAGTGTGAAATAATAAATAATATTGTAAAAAAATATGATGAAAAAGCAATGCTTATAGGTGAAGCACCTTGTACAAAGGACCTTATACAGATTACAGATAAAGACTTTAAAGTTGTAAATTTAATTTCTATTATTGCAATATTTCTCATAATAGCGATTGTATTCAAATCAGTTGCAGTTCCAATTATTCTTGTTATGGTTATTGAATTTGCAATTTTTGTAAATCTTGGTATTCCTTATTACACAAATACAGTTTTACCATTTATAGCTTCTATCGTAATTGGTACAATTCAGCTTGGTGCAACTGTTGACTATGCAATTTTGATGACAACAAGATATAAAAAAGAACGCTGTAAAGGAAAAAATAAACATGATGCTATTACAATAGCACTTTCGACTTCAATTCCATCAGTAATAGTTTCTGCACTTGGATTTTTTGGTGCAACTTTTGGCGTTGGTTTATATTCTGATATTGATATGATTTCATCTTTGTGTACACTGATGGCAAGAGGTGCGATTATCAGTATGCTTGTTGTAATAATGGTTCTTCCATCTATGCTTAGTCTTTTTGATAAATTTATCAAAGTAACAACAATTGGAATGAAGAACATAGAAAATTAGATTTTGGCTTTATATAGAGGTAATAAAAATGAAAAGTAATAGATTAAGAAAAGTCACAGCGTTTCTTATAACTGTTGCACTTATGGTGTCATCAATGGTTTCACCGGTTTATGCAGTAGAAAATACAAATAATACAAGAAAAGACGAGACAGTATATGTAAAAATGGACTTATCCGGTGAAATTGGTAAAGTTATTGTTTCAAATCAAATCAAAAATATCAAAAATGTTTCAGAAATTTCTGATATTTCAAACCTTACAGATATAGTAAATGTAAAAGGTGAGCAGCAGTTCACTCACAAAGGAGATGAGCTTATATGGCAAAATGATGGTGATTCTTCAATTTGTTATCAAGGTTCTACACAGGAAAAGCTTCCAGTTGGTATGAAAATAAAATATGAACTAGACGGAAAAGAAGTTAAGCCGGAAGAACTTGAAGGAAAAACAGGGCATTTAAAACTTACATACAATTATGAAAATATGTCGGGCGCTGATGATAAATTTATGCCATTTGTTATGCTTACATCATTAATAATAGATGAAGAAAACTTTGATAATATTACTGTTGAAAATGGCAAAATTATTTCTGACGGTGACCGAGATATGATTATTGGATATGGTATTCCGGGTTTAAGAAAATATCTTGATTTAACAGATAATAAAAATTCAGAGGATTATATTGACATTCCTGAATATTTTGTGTTTGAAGCTGATATTGTTAACTATAAAGAAATAACAGCAATTACAATTGCAACAAATGAAATATTTAATGAATTTTCAATAGACAAAATAGATTCAGTTGATGACCTTAAAGCTTCCATGAATGAGTTACAAAATGCATCAAATAAATTAGTTGACGGTTCTGGAAAATTAAAAGATGGGCTTAGCACATTATTAAGTTCATCTTATACACTCAAAGATGGTGTAAATGCTCTTGTAAATGGTGGAAATGAACTTAGAAACGGTTCCGGAACACTTGTTCAAGGCACAGAAGTTTTATCAAATGGTGCAAAAAATCTTGCAGAAGGAACATCAAATCTTCAATCAGGTGCAGATAAACTTGTAGATGGTTCTGGTCAATTAGTATCAGGTGTAGGCAGTGTTAAAAAAGGCGCATCTGACTTAAACGGCGGTATAGACCAAATTATTGCCGGTGTTGAAGCAAATAAAGCACAAACAACACAAGGAATACAGATGCTTTCTGAGGCATCCGGAAAAGTTTTGGCTGGTATTCCAAAACTTGCAGAAGGTGCAGCAAACTTAAATGCCGGTGTTGATACAATGGCAGAAGGTCTTGGAAAAGCTACTGGTGGTGTTGGTGTGGCACAAGCAGGATTGCAGGGAATAAAACAAAGCGCAACAGAAATTATCAATCAAGCAACACAAACAACTGTGACAGACAATAAAGATGTAACTGTAAATGTGGATAATAGTCAAGAAAGAGATGCTGTTGCACAGGCTCTTAGAGATAATGGAATTGATGAAAATGTTATAAATGATATAGTTGCTAAAATACCAGATAAAACAGTTTCTCAGACTGTTTCTGTAACCGTTAATTTGAACACAGACAATTCAGCAATTATAGCAAATGCTAAAAAAATTATTGGTACACAAGAAGCAATTAATCAAGGATTAACAGAACTTACAAAACAGCTATCTGGCGCACAAGCAATGTTACAAGAAGGCGGTCAGTTTAAAGACGGTATGAGCTTCCTTACTATGCAATTAAGTGAGCAAGGTGAATTATATAAAGGTATGACACAAATAAACGGTGGTATAAATACACTTGCTTCTGGTCTTTCTTCTGGTATGGATACTATTTCTGGTGCAATGAATACCTTGAAAGACGGAAACAATAAACTTATTGGTGGTTTGGACAGTATTGAAGCAGGAGCAAAAGGTTTAAATAATGGCAGTGCTCAACTTAAAGGTGGTATAACAGCGGTTAATGATGGTGCAAACAAACTTGCAGAAGGTTCAAAAAATCTTTATGATGGAGCTACTAAATTAAATAATGGTGCAAATGCTTTATCAAATGGACTTGGTTCATTGCAAAGTGGTTCAAATCAACTTCAAGACGGTGTTCAACAGTTATCAAATGGTTCACAAGAACTCAATGACGGTATGATTAAGTTTAATCAAGATGGCATAAACAAACTTGTAAATCAGTTTGGTGGAGATATAGATAAACTTATAAATAAAGTAAATAAAATGCTTGATAACTCAAAAGAATATAATAATTTCTCAGGTATTTCAGATAAAATGGATGGAGAAGTTAAATTCGTTTTTGTTACAAACAAGAATAATAAATAATAAATAGTAAATAAAAGACCTTGTCATTTATAGACAAGGTCTTTTATGGTGTTAAAATCAATTCGCAAGTGTAATTTTCAAATTCAGTTGAAATTTTTTGATTTATTTTATCAGTGGTTATTTTTAAATCGTCTATCTTTAAATAATCATCATAAATTTCAAAATAAACAGCAATCCACATGTGACGTCCAGTTCTTGTTATATCAAAAAATACTGGATTAAAATTATTTTGACTCATTATATCTGTGCATATATCTTTTATTTTGTTTACAGTATCTTCATCAGGTGAAAACAAGAAAACATCTTTTATTGAATCCCAAAGCATTTTTATACTTTCCGGAAGCATAAATACCATAACGAGAACAGCAACAATTTGGTCAAAATAAGGTGATAAGAATGACAATGGAGTTTTTTCTATAAACATAGCAGAAAAAAATGCAAATGACATGCCTATACTGTATGCAATATCTAATTTCCAGCCTAAAAGCTCGGCATCAACAGTTGGTGAAGATACTGATTTGTTCATTTTTTTCATTACTAAAAATATAAATATGCTTATAAAACCTAAAAATAGCTGAAATGCCGAAATACTTGCTTCATTTATAGGGTTACCACCAGATAATGCAGATTTAATAATTTCAGCAGAAACACCCACCGTAACAGATAACATCATAAATACTTTAATTATTAAGAAAATGGACTCAACTTGATAAAATCCGTAGGGATGCTTTTCTGATACTGGTTTGTGAAATAATGGAGTTAAAAACAAAATAAGTGCAATAAAAATAAGCTCTGAGGCGTCGTACACTGCGTCCATAAGAACTGACTGAGAATGACTGAATATTGCAAAGATAAATTCGACAATAGCAAATACTAAACCGGCTAAGAAAGATAGCCAAAGTATTTGCTTTTCTTTTTTTTCTTTTATCATAAATAATAACCTTTCTGGCAAAATAATATTATCAAAAATTTAAATATTAATCAGTATATTTGTTAAAAGTAACACTATAAATATATTAAATATAAAATAAAAAAAGTCAATATAAAAATTATAAGTAAAAAAGTAGAACTGTGTTAACTGAATTAAATTTGTAAGATAATATAAATTACTAATGTGCGTATTGAAATAAATAAGATATTATAAAATAAATTAATATTTAAATAAAAAAACTATTGACAAATTGTGTTTTTAGATGTAAACTACATATGTAAAGGTTAGCTAGTGCTAACCTAATAAAGATTATATATCATAAGTCTTGTTTAATCAAGCAAATATTCTTAAGGAGGGAAACATGAATTTAGTTGATGCAAATGTTGGCCAAGAGTATATTGTTAAAGATATATTTACTGATGATGAAGAATTAAATGCGTTTCTTTTTTCTTTGGGATGCTATAGTGGAGAACCAATCACAGTTGTATCACATTTAAAAAATAGTTGTGTTGTTTCCATTAAAGATGGAAGATATAATATTGATAATGAATTAGCAAAAGCTATTCAAATTTAAAAAATAGTTGATTTATTCACTATTTTTTTTACAGCTAAGTTAGCCAAGACTAACAATACGAATTTGTGTAATACAGAAATGTTTGTTTATAATCATTTCTGTTTTTATAAATATAAAAGTTAGCATAAGCTAATTATAAAATTATATTTTTATTAAGAGAATAGGAGTATATACATGAGAATTGCTTTAACAGGTAACCCTAATAGCGGTAAGACGACAACATACAACGCTATTACAGGTAAAAATGAACATGTTGGTAACTGGGCTGGTGTTACAGTTGATAAAAAAGAAAGCCCAATTAAAAAGAGCCTTTGTAGTACAAATATAGAACTTATTGCAGTTGACCTTCCGGGTGCATACTCAATGTCACCATTTACATCAGAAGAAAGCATAACAAGCAGTTATGTTAAAAATGAAAAACCTGATGTAATTATCAATATCGTTGATGCAACAAATTTAAGCAGAAGTTTATTTTTTACAACACAGTTATTGGAACTTAATATTCCGGTTGTTGTTGCACTTAACAAAAGTGATATTAATGAAAAGAAAGACACTGAAATCAATGTAGAACTTTTGTCACAAAAACTTGGTTGCCCAGTTGTAAAAACAGTTTCTGTTTCTTCTGGCGATAATGGGCTTAAGAAACTTATTGATAAAGTTGTTGAATCAAACGGCAAAGGTCAAAAAGCTCCTTATGTTCAAGGTAACATTGATTTGACAAGTAAAGAGGCTGTTGAAGCAGCAGACAGAAAACGTTTTGATTTTGTAAATAAAATTGTTAAAGAAGTTGAAACTCGTAAAGTTTTGACAAAAGAAAAAAATAAACAAGATAAAGTTGATGAATTCCTTACAAATAAATGGCTTGGTATTCCAATATTTGCTGTCGTAATGTTTTTAGTATTTGATATTTCACAGTCAACAGTTGGCCCTATGCTTGCTGATTTACTTGTTGGTTGGATTGAAAGCTTCAAAGAATATGTTGCAGGATTGGTAGTAAATGCGTCTCCATTTATGCAGTCACTTCTTGTTGAAGGTATCATCGGTGGTGTTGGTGCTGTTGTAGGTTTCTTGCCACTTGTTATGGTAATGTATTTCCTTATTGCTTTGCTTGAAGACTGTGGTTATATGGCAAGAGTAAGTGTTGTTATGGACCCAATCTTTAAAAGAGTAGGGTTATCTGGTAAATCAATTATTCCAATGGTAATTGGTACAGGTTGTGCAATTCCTGGTGTTATGGCTTGTCGTACAATCCGTAATGAAAGAGAACGCAGAGCAACAGCTATGCTTACACCATTTATGCCATGTGGTGCAAAACTTCCGGTTATTGCACTTTTCTCAGGTGCATTTTTTGCTAATGCAAGCTGGGTTGGTACATTGATGTACTTTGCAGGTATTCTTCTTATCTTTATCGGAGCATTACTTATTAGACAAATCACAGGTAGCAAATACAGAAAATCATTCTTTATTATGGAATTACCTGAATATAAAGTTCCAAGTCTTAAAAGAGCATTTATTTCAATGCTTTCAAGAGGTAAAGCATATATTATAAAAGCTGGTACAATTATCCTTGTATGTAACGCAGTAGTTCAAATTATGCAAGCATTTACATGGAATTTACAACCAGTAGAAGAAGGTATGGAAAGCACATCTATACTTGCTTCAATTGCAACTCCATTTGCAGTTCTTCTTATCCCAGTTGGTTTTGGTGTATGGCAACTTGCAGCAGCAGCTATAACAGGATTTATTGCAAAAGAAAATGTTGTTGGCACATTGGCTGTTGTTTACGGACTTACAAACTTTATTAACGAAGACTTTGAATTAGTTGGTGGTGCAACCGAAGTTGCAGTTGCATTGGGACTTACAAAAGTTGCAGCACTTGCTTACCTTATGTTTAATCTGTTCACACCTCCTTGCTTTGCCGCAATTGGTGCTATGAACAGTGAAATTCAAGATAAAAAATGGCTCTTTGGTGGTGTTGCACTACAATTGGGAACAGGTTATACAGTTTCATTCTTGGTATATCAAATTGGTACACTTATAACAACAGGTTCTCTTGGAAATGGGTTCATACCAGGTCTTATAGCAGTAGCAGCAATGATTGGTGTTGTTGTATACCTTAGCATAAATTCAAAGAAAAAATTAAAACAGAATATACTATAAAATAATTTATAAGGAGTATCATTATGACAGATTTAATAATTGCTGTAATTATTATTGTGATACTTGGTTTAGCAATTACGTATGTAGTAAAAGCAAAAAAGAGCGGTGCAAAATGTATTGGCTGTCCATCCGCAGGCAATTGTTCATCGCATAATAAACAGAGTAGTTGCCATTGTGGTTGCCCATCAGCTGAAAATTATGAATATAATGAATGTGGTTGTAACTGCAATGATAACAGCAATAAATAATAAAGCCACATTATTTATAATAAATAGATTCTCATTTTATCCCCGTGTATCAAAAAAGGCAGAAATAAAATTTCTGCCTTTTTGATTTATATAAACTTATTTTGTGCCAAATTATGATATAAAAAAGTCCACTTTTTATAAGTGGACTTTTTAGTCAGATAATTATTTGCCAACTTTAGAGAGAGCATCTTGAACAGCTGCCATAATAGCTTTACTTGATACAGTTGCACCGGAAGCAACATCTATTTCTGTTGACTGAGATTCTATAATAGCACTTGGGATACTTTCAAATGCTTTTGTACCAATACCTGGAGTTTCATTGTGGGAAAGAACATCAATTTTGGAGATTTTATTTCCATCCATAGTAACTTTAACTTTAACAGGTCCGCCGTAACCTTCAGCTTCACCGATATATTCGTTTGGACCTAATGTGCTTTCCAAATCTTCTTCAGGTTTAACTTCAGCTTTGGCAAAACCATAATGAATATTTAAAAGTTCAATTGTTTTACGTGCAACGTCACCACTTAAACCACCACAACGGCGTTTACGTATAGGGTCTTTTCGTTCAACATTAGCAGTTTCCATATATTTTGTAACAGATATATCACAGTTAACAGAATTTGCAACTGTTTTTACACCACTTGTTCCTTCTGGCTCATAAATAGGCAATTCAGTATTACAATACCATTTAAATAACTCAGAAACAATTTTTCTTGAATCATCAGGAGCACAACATAGACCGATAACTCCCACAGCTCCACCTAAAGCACCACATAAAGAGCCTACACCATAACCTTCTTTACCATTTGCAAACATTTCTGGTGGAATAACAGTGTATGGATAGCCAACTTTATCACCTAATTCAGTAAGCAATCCTTTGGCAACACCATAGCAACAACCATTTTCAAAATATCCTTCATAAGCAATTTTTTCTGCGTTATCTGCATTAAGTTCCTTGTATATGTAAGGATGAGTAGGAATTTCAGTGTTTGCAACTTCAGAATTATTTGGTATTTCACTATCAATAGCTTTTGAGCATCCACTTAACATAGCAGTTGTGCCAAATAATGCAGCACTGCCTAATAATATAGATGATTTCTTTAAGAAATCACGACGGGATTCAATTGTAGACATAATAAAAATCTCCTTTATTATAATTTTTAACAATGTGGATAGTAAATATATATATATTACCATTAAGTATATATCATATATTTATATAATGTCAATAAAAAAGTTGTTAAATTATATAC
>JAHHUD010000038.1 GCA_020024185.1 Oscillospiraceae bacterium
CCTTTATCATAAAGTGTTTTAAAGATTTTTTTAACAGATTCTTCATGGTAAGAGTCTGTTGTTCTAATATATCTGTCGTATTTTACGTCAAGCATATCCCAAAGAGCTTTAATATTGACTACAATTTCATCAACATATTCTTTCGGAGTTTTACCAACAGAAGCTGCTTTATCTTGAATTTTTTGACCATGTTCATCAGAACCAGTTAAAAATAATACATCATAGCCTTGCAATCTTTTGTATCTAGCTAAAGCATCACAAGCAACAGTTGTATAGCTGTGACCAATGTGAAGATTATCAGAAGGATAATAAATTGGTGTTGTAATATAAAATTTCTTTTTTTCACTCATTGTATATAAACCTCGTAATTAAATTTTTTGCATAGAACTAAAAAATGATATAAGCGCTATTGCGCATTCGCATTCGTATCCTCACACAAGGGTATACAATAACTTTAGAAATGTAAAATCTTTTATCCACAATAACGCTCCTTTCGCTACATATTAAATATAATTTATAATTCTATCAAAAAATTACAATCAATTCAACCCTGACAGAATTATCCTCTTAATTTATCTCTTAATTTAAGTGCACTGCCTACAAGCTTGTCAGCAGCAGAGTTAAAAGTGATAGTAAACTCACCAGCTGTTTCTATAATATCTCCAAGGAATTTACACTTGAATAAATATACCTTATAAAGTTCTTCATCTGTTTCTTCATCTGGTGCAATGCCTTGCATATCATAAGTGTGACAATTTCCATTTAAAGCCCATTTCATCATTTGCCATTGGAGATGGTCAGTAGGGTGGATTTTTCTCATTTCATCTGTTGAACATCCATACACATGACTTGTTGTACCAGCATATTGTATAGAAAGACCACCGCATAAAGGTTTATCTTCAAAATAACAGACAAATAATTTTGCATTGTCAGGAAAACTTTCGAGGATACTTTTTAGATATTCTTTAGAGCGTATTGAGAATTTTTTTCTTACGCCGGTTTCCTGATAAATTTTATAAAAGTCATCAAGATGCTCAATTCCTTCTTTACAAACAACATTATTTTTTGCTGAATAGCGGATATAATATCTTGTACGAGTATTAAATTTTGCCAATAATTCATCTTCTGTTAAACCTTTGATATAATTCATCATATAGTTATATCTTGGCTGAATTGTATCATGGAAAGGTGCGTTTTCGTTTATAGAAAATCCACAGGATTTAAAAAAATCAATAGTTTCTTTATCAGTTGCAAGCACAAGAGGGTCGCAGATAAATTTATATCCATGATGTTTTTTTGCAACAGCTTTTATACCTTCAACAAGGTCGGTTAATACAGTTTTATCTGTATAATCACATACAGGACCTCTTGGGGCGTACATCATCCCAAAAGGACCAATTTTCTTTATAAGAATTGATACACCGCCAACAATTTTTCCATCATTGTCACGGCTAATAACAACTTCATTAATCCAGTCTTTTTTTACTTTTGCCCAATTGACACTTTGTTGAAAAGCTCCTTTTTCATGACTTGAGCAGAAGTTTTCATATTCATCATATAATTTTCTATCTAAAATTTCCATTAAAAATCCTCCGTGCATAAGTATACTTATATAGTATAACACATAATATAAAAAAATAACAGTATTTTTATACATATATTAAATTGACATTTTAGTGTGTTTTTGTTACTCTAAAATGTATAGTAAGAATAGAAATAAGCGAGAGAACTTATTATGATTACAAATCAGGAACATATACTTAAAACAGCTTGTAAGCTTGGCAGAAATATTCTTGAAAATGGCGGGGAAATATACAGAGTAGAAGAGTCAATAAACTATTTTTTAGAAGCATATGGAATTTTTGATGCACAAATTTTGGCAATACCATCAAGTATAATGGTTACTATTATTATAAATGATAAACCAGTGACGATGATTGAGCGAGTTAAGAATGTGACACAAAATCTTGATAAGCTTTCTAAATTTAATGACTTATCAAGGAAATGTTGCAAAAATACGCCACCATTGAACGAAGTTGAAAAGAAAATTGATAATATAAGAAAAGAAACAGAATATAAGTTTAGTACTTTGTTGCTTGCTTATGGATTTGCAGGTATGTTTTTTTGCCTATTTTGGAAAGGTGACTTACGAGATGGCATAGTTGCATTTATATGTGGATTATCTACAAAATATTGCGTTGATTATATGACAAAGAGAAAAGCAAATATTTTTTTTCTCAATGCAATATCAAGTGCTGTTATAGGTTATATAGCCATAGGATTTGTTAATTTTGGATTTGCAGAACATTATGATAAAATAATAATAGGTGCGATAATGTCTCTTGTCCCGGGAGTTCCTCTTACAAATGTTATGAGAGATATAATTGCAGGTGACATTATTACGGGAACAGCAAAGCTGTCACAAGTGTTACTTATTGCAACAGCGATTGCTGTGGGAATTGCTATTGCGTTGTCTACGTCAATGATTTTGGGAGTGAATATATAAATGTTGTTAGATTATATTGTTCCTTGTATATACGCTTTTTTTGCTTGTTTTGCATTTTGTTTGGTTTTCATTATAAAAGATAAAAATGTAATTTTAATATCATGTCTTGGCGGCTCATTAGGCTGGTTTGCATATTTATTGGCAGGTCAATTTATGAGCGTTGTTTCTCAAAATCTTGTGGCAGCAATTGTCGTGGGTCTATTTGCAGAGATAATGTCAAGAGTTATGAAAGCTCCAGCAACAATTTTTCTTATTATCGGAATATTACCGATGGTTCCAGGTGGTGGTATATACTACACAATGGAGTATGCAGTTTACGGTAATACAGAAATGTTTTTGGAAAAAGGGTTGCAGACATTCGCTATTTCAGCAGCTATTGCCTTTGGAGTTTCAATTTCATCATCTATTTTTCGTCTTTTTAGGTATAATAAGTGCAACTCAAAATAAAATAATAATATATAGTTAAATTACCTAAGACATAAAATTTAAACTTAAAAAATATTGACAAAACTAAAAAAATCATTTATTATATACTACAATATTGAGGGAGTAGTTGGACACATAGTTTTACAAAACATGTGTGTTTTAAGTCAACATCATGGCGCATAATATAAGCCTGGCTTAGAAGTAATAACAAGACTCATATACAGTTTTTTCTGTATATGAGTCTTTTTTATTATATAAAATGCTGGATATACTATTCTCAATAATTTAAAGGGAGGATTTTATGAAATTTTATAATCAAAAAATAAGTGAAGTGTTTGCTCACTTAAAAAGTGGTGAAAATGGCTTATCAAGTCAACAAGCACAAGAAGTACTTGCTAAAAACGGACCAAACAAATTGGATGAAGCAGAAAAAATTACGATATTACAAAGATTTATAACACAGCTTAAAGACCCGATGATTATAATTTTGCTTGCAGCTGCTGCAGTAAGCTTTGCAACATCGTTGTACAGCGGAGAAAGTTTTACAGATGTTATTATAATCCTTGCAGTTGTTCTTTTGAATGCAGTTATGGGTGTTTATCAAGAAAGTAAAGCAGAAAAAGCTATTGAAGCTTTAAGCAAAATGACGGCGGCAACAAGCAAGGTTATACGAGATGGAAAACAGATTGTTATTGAGTCATCAGAACTTGTAGAAGGTGATGTTATTGTTCTTGAAGCAGGTGATGCAGTTCCGGCTGATGCAAGAATTATAGAATGTTTCTCTTTAAAAGCAGAAGAAGCAGCGCTGACCGGTGAAAGTGTACCGGTAAACAAAATAAGTGATGTTCTTGAAAGTGAAGATGGAAAGGACATTACTCTTGGTGATAGAAAAAATATGGTGTATATGGGTTCATCTGTAGTGTATGGCAGAGGCAAGGCTGTTATCACAGGTACAGGTATGAATACTGAAATGGGCAAAATTGCTGATGCACTTATTAAAACAAAAGATAATGAAACACCTTTGCAGAAAAAACTGGGACAGCTTGGTAAAACTCTAAGTGTAATAGTTTTGGGTATTTGCATTTTTATTTTTGCATTTGGTCTTATAAGAAACGGCAACTTTGAAGGTAAGGCTATTCTTGAAACATTTATGGTGGCAGTATCTTTGGCTGTTGCAGCAATTCCAGAGGGTCTTGCAACTGTTGTAACACTTGTTCTTAGTATTGGTGTTACAAATATGTCAAAACGTCATGCAGTTATTCGTCAACTTACAGCAGTAGAAACTCTTGGTTGTGCTCAGATAATTTGTTCTGATAAAACAGGTACACTTACACAAAACAAAATGACAGTTACAGATTTCTATGGTGAAGAAAAAATTCTCTGTAAAGCTATGGCACTTTGTAATGATGCAAGACTTGAAAATAATGAAGCAGTTGGTGAAGCTACAGAAGCTGCACTTGTAAATTTTGCATTCAAAAATAGTTTAAATAAAACAGAACTTGATAGAGATTTTCCACGTGTAGCAGAAGCTCCATTTGACTCTTCAAGAAAAATGATGAGTACAGTGCATAATGTTGATGGAGTTATTACTCAATATACAAAAGGTGCACCAGACGAAATTCTTAAAAGATGTACACAATATTTTGAAAATGGTAAAGTGTTACCTCTTACACAAGAAAAAATTAATGAAATTTTAAATCAAAACAAAAATTTTGCAGACCAAGCTTTGCGTGTTCTTGCTGCTGCATATAAAGAATATACAAATGTTCCGGAAGACCAGTCACCTGAAAATCTTGAAAGAGAAATGATTTTTATAGGTCTTACCGGTATGATTGACCCAGTTAGACCAGAAGTTGTAGAAGCTATTAAACAATGTAAACGTGCAGGTATTCGTCCGGTTATGATTACTGGAGACCACAAAGATACAGCTGTTGCAATAGCTAAAGAACTTGGTATTCTTACAGATGAAAGTCAGGCTCTTAGTGGTAGTCAACTTGATGAAATCAATGAAAAAGAATATTTTGAAAATATTGAAAAATATTCAGTATATGCAAGAGTTCAGCCACAACATAAGACTAAAATTGTTAAAACATTTAAACAAAAAGGCTATGTATGCGCTATGACAGGTGATGGTGTTAACGATGCTCCAAGTATTAAAACATCAGACATTGGTATTGCAATGGGTATAACTGGTACAGATGTAACAAAAAATGTTGCAGATATGGTGCTTAGTGATGATAACTTTGCAACAATTGTTGGTGCGGTAGAAGAAGGAAGACGAATTTATGACAATATCAGAAAATCAATTCAATTTCTTCTTGGTTCAAATATGAGCGAAGTTTTGGGTATATTTGTAGCAACAATTATGGGATTCACACTTCTTAAACCGGTACATCTTTTGTGGATTAACCTTATTACAGACAGTTTGCCAGCTTTGGCTCTTGGTATGGAAAAAGCTGAAGGTGATGTTATGGCAAGACCACCAAGAGAAAGTTCAAGTGGTATTTTCTCAGATGGTCTTGGTATAGATGTTTTATATCAAGGTATTATGGTAGCTGTTCTTACACTAAGTGCTTATTTTATAGGTCACTATATGGAAAGTGGTGTTTGGGAAATTGCAAATAGTCCAGACGGTATGACAATGGCTTTCCTTACAATGAGCATGGCTGAAATCTTCCACGGATTTAACATGAGAAGTCGTCGTCAAAGTGTATTTAAACTTAAAAACCATAATATGTACCTTATTGGTTCTATGATTTTAAGTCTTATTCTTACAACAACAGTAATATATGTTCCTTTCCTTAGCAATGCATTTGGTTTCGAACATATAAGTATTATGGAATATGCAGTTGCTATGGCACTTGCACTTAGCGTTATTCCAATTGTTGAAATAGTAAAATTTTTCCAAAGAAAAATTGCTAAAAACAGATAATTAGTAAAACCCTATATCATTGAAAGATGATATAGGGTTTTTATTAAACAAAAGGTGCTTACTGATAAAAGTAAGCACCAAAATTTTATTTTAATATTTTATTTAAAATACTGTCAGCATCAGCAGAAGCTTTTACACCAAGATAGTCTGCGACAGTTGCACCTATATGTGCAAACGATGTTATTGTTCCAATATTATTATTTTCTTTTATATTTTCTCCATAAATTATAAGAGGAACACATTCACGAGAGTGGTCTGTGCTAGGAGTTCCAGGGTCACAGCCATGGTCAGCAGTGATAATCAATATATCATCTTTTTTAAGTTTTGATAAAAGCTGTTCAAGCTGTTTATCAAATTCAGACATAGCGTTTGCATAACCATCAACATTGTTTCTGTGACCATAAACCATATCAAAATCAACAAGGTTAATGAATGCTAGACCATCAAAATCTCTATCAGCAAGCTCTAAAGTTACTTGCATACCATGAGTATTGCCAGTTGTCTTGATTTTCTCTGTAATACCTTCACCGTCAAAAATATCGTAAATTTTACCAACACCAATTACATCTTTACCAGCAGATTTAAGATAATCTAAAACTGTTTTCTTTGGTGGTTTTAATGAATAGTCATGACGATTTGATGTGCGTTGAAATTCTCCTTTTTTATTTCCGATAAAAGGTCTTGCAATAACACGACCGACTGCATGCTCACCTGTAAGCATATCTCTTGCAATTTGACAATATTCATATAATTTCTCAACTGGAACCACGGCTTCATTAGCGGCAACTTGAAAAACACTATCAGCAGAAGTATATACAATTAAATCACCAGTTTTTATATGCTCTTCGCCATAGTCATTTATAACATCTGTACCAGAATAAGGAAGATTACACAATACATTTTTACCAGTAAGTTTTTTATACTTTTCAATCACTTCTTTAGGAAAACCATTAGGATATACAGGCAGTGCTTTGTCACTTTCAACACCCATAATTTCCCAGTGACCAATAGTTGTGTCTTTTCCGTTTGAAGCTTCTCTTACTCTAGCAAAGCTTGCAACAGGGCTAGTATATTTATTACAACAATCAACTTCATCAATATTAAAAAGACCAAGTTTTGCAAGATTTGGTGTATCAAATTTATCACTTTTAGATATTGATAGTAAAGTGTTGCTTCCTTTATCTCCAAATTTATCAGCATCCGGCATACCACCAATACCAAAACTGTCAAGAACAATTAAAAATACTCTTTTACTCATATTTTTCACCTCACATGTATAAAATGAAATGGAAAATCCATTTGTAATTATTATACCATACAATATATTAAAAAGTTAAGTTTATAATATGGAAATTTTTAAAATTTGAGCATAAAATACATATTTGCAACAAAAGGCAACCATTTTCTATGGAAAATGGTATTGAAAAAAATTATAATGAAAATACGATGTGAATAGAATAAAAAAGAAAATAGGAGAAATGATATGAGAAAAACTAAAATTGTTTGTACATTAGGCCCTTCTACAGATAAACCAGGTGTACTTAAAGAACTTATGAAATCTGGCATGAATGTTGCACGTTTTAACTTCTCCCATGCAAGTCATGAAGAACATCTTGAAAGACTTAAAAAAGTAAGAGCAATTCGTACAGAACTCGGTGTACATGTTGCAACATTACTTGATACAAAAGGTCCAGAAATTCGTATCGGTAAATTTAAAGATGGAAGTATTTCACTTAAAGCAGGTGATATTTTCAATCTCACAACAAGAGATATTGAAGGTGATAACACAATCGTAAGTGTTTTATATAAAGATTTTACAAAAGATGTAAAAGAAGGCACAAAAGTTTTGTTTGCTGACGGCCTTATTGAAATGAAAGTTAATAAAATTGAAGGTACAGAAGTAGAACTTACTGTTATTAACGACGGTAAACTTTCTAACAACAAATCAATTAACCTTCCAGATGTTAAACTTTCAATGCCATTTGTAAGTGAAAAAGATAGAAACGATATCATTTTTGGTATTGAAAATGATTTTGACTTTATCGCTTGTTCATTTACAAGAAGCAAAGATGATATTCTTGAAGTTAGAAAAATTCTTGAAGAATACAACTGCACAGATATGAGAGTTTTTGCTAAACTTGAAAATGGTGAAGGTATAGAAAATATTGATGAAATTCTTGAAGTTGTAGATGGTATTATGGTTGCTCGTGGTGACATGGGTGTTGAAATTGACTTTACAGAAATTCCAAGAATTCAAAAAGAAATTATCAGAAAATGTTGTGAAGCAGGCAAACCAGCTATTACAGCAACTCAGATGCTTGAATCTATGATTGAAAACCCAAGACCAACAAGAGCTGAAGTTACAGACGTTGCTAACGCAGTATACGGTGGTACAAGTGCAATTATGCTTTCTGGCGAAACAGCTGCTGGCAAACACCCAATTGAAGCTGTTAGAACAATGGCTGCAGTTGCAGAAAAAACAGAAAAAGATATTGACTATGCAGCAGAACTTAAAGCATTCAACTATGGTAAAAATATTGCTGTAACAGATGCAGTTGCTCATGCAGCTTGCGTAACTGCTATGGATATTGGTGCAAAAGCAATTATCACAGTTACAAAGAGTGGTTTCACAGCAAGAAATGTTTCAAAATATCGTCCAAGTTTACCAATTATTGGTTGTACAGATTCTGAAAGCGTATGTCGTAAAATGGCTTTGTCTTGGGGCGTAATGCCATTGCTCATGGCAACAGTTTCAAGCACAGATGAACTTATCGATATTTCAACAGCGGCAGCAAAAAGAGAAAATATGATTGCTGATGGTGATATGGTGGTTATTACTGCTGGTGTTCCAGTTGGGGTATCAGGCTCAACAAATATTCTTAAAGCACATGTTGTTGGTGAAGAAAGCCTCGGTAATCTTAAACTTTAATTATAAATTTTAAAGTTTACATATTAATATATGATATATTAAAATTATTAAAACAGCGTGACTGTGGTTGCGCTGTTTTTTATTAGGTTATAATATATTAAATATTATGTATTATATTGATTATGTTATTGATGATTATAAAAGTAATATTTATTGTATAGATATGGTTGGAATTATATATTTTTTAGGAAACGGTTAAAAGATGAAAACGAGAACAGATTTATTAAGTGGAAATATATTAAAAGCACTTGTTACAATGTCTCTTCCTATTGTTGCAACATCATTTCTTCAAATGGCTTATAATATGACGGATATGATATGGATAGGCAAAGTAGGCAGTGATTCTGTTGCGGCGGTTGGTGCAGCAGGTATGTTTGTGAATCTATCAAATGGTATAGGTGCTTTTTTAAGAGTTGGTGGTCAAGTTAACGTTGCACATTCCTACGGTGCAGGAGATACAGACAAAGCGGCAAGATATGCAAGAAATGCGTTGCAAATGGGTGTTATTTTATCAATGATTTTTGGATTGATAGTATGTGTATTTAGAAAGCCATTTATAGGATTTTTTAAATTTACTAACGCAGAAGTTATAAAAGATGCAGAAACATATCTTTTTGTTATGGGTGCATTTATAATTTTTAACTTTATAAACCCTATTTTTACGGCTGTAATAACAGCGACCGGCAATAGTAAAACTCCTTTTAAAATTAGTACAGTAGGATTGGTTATAAATCTTATTTTGGATCCAATGATGATTTTTGGCGTTGGATTTTTCCCTAAAATGGGTGTTTTGGGTGCAGCCCTTGCAACTATTTTTGCTCAGTTTATTGTATTTTTGCTCTATATTATATATATGAAAAAAGATGAGCAAGTTTTTAATAAAATGAGGTTTAGAAATCCTTTGGAAAAAGATATTATATCTTCAATTACTAAAATAGGAATGCCTGCAACAATACAAGGTGTTATGTTTACTGGCATATCTATGACAATTGGCAGAATTATTGCTTCATGGGGAGAAACTGCTATTGCTGTTCAGAAGGTTGGTATTCAAGTTGAATCTATTTCTTATATGGCAGCAGATGGATTTGCGGCAGCAACAAACTCTTTTATTGCTCAAAATTATGGAGCAAGACAGCTAGAACGCTCTAAAAAAGGTTATATAACCGCATTAAAAGTTATGTCTTGTTGGGGCATATTGACAACTTGTGTATTAGTATTTTTACCAGCGCCAATATTTAGTGTATTTATTGATGAGGCAGATGTAATACCTTTAGGTGTTGACTATTTAAGAATACTCGGATATTCACAGCTGTTTATGTGTATAGAAATTTTAACAGCAGGTGCTTTCTCAGCTTATGGAAAGACATTGCCACCATCAATTGTAAGTATTGTATTTACAAGTTTAAGAATTCCAATGGCAATTATATTTGGCAAAACAGCATTGGGATTAAATGGTGTATGGTTTAGCATAAGCCTTTCGTCAGTATTTAAAGGTGTAATTCTTGTAGTGCTTTTTATAATGTTTATGAAGAAATTTGATAAAGAAAATACACAATTAAATCAAATATAATATTAATTAAGTAAGATTAGAGAGCTATATAGTTCTCTAATCTTTTTTATTTTTATATGTGTAAAATATAGCTAAAAATTATTTTTGTATAAAAAAATAATGATATAGCAAATTAAAATGCTACACCATTATTTTAATAATATATTTTTAGTAATATTCTGAAATTAAATAAATATTATCTCGTTGTCATTAGGAACTACAATATTTCCATTATAAAAATCTTTTCCTTCACATGTATATAGTTCGCTTTTATTTATATTTTTATCCTCTGTATGATAGAGAATAAGATTTGGTACATTAAGAGCCTGTGCAGTTTCACAAGCTTCTTTTACGGTACTATGATGTTTTTCATAAGGTTTAAATATATCTCGTTCACCGTAAAGACAAAATGCTTCATGCATAAGCCAGTCACATTCATTAACTTTATCAAAAAGTTTATTATTAAGAGGTTCGTCACCACAACAAACAAGTTTCTTGTTATTATAATTAAGAATAAAACCATACTGTTTGGTCTTAGTGGATAAAATATCAAAAAATGTTACATCATTACCTATGATATTAATAGTTTCTCCATCAGAAACAGTAATGAAATTTATTTGATTTTCAAAATGTTTTGTTATTTTTTTTGGTAAAGTAAGTTCACAAATAGTTTTTATAGAATTAATTGCTTCATCGTGTCCATAAATATTTAAATTATCCTTATATTTTCCGGAATTTATATTTTGACCAATAATTCTTATTACCCATACAACACCTAAAATATGGTCGGTGTGTGAGTGGGTTATAAATATATCATGTATATTATTTATTTTAATGTCATTATCAGATAGTATTTTTAGGATTTGATTTCCGCCACCTGCGTCAATCAAAAAATGCTTGTTATTATTAGAAAAAGCAAAACAGGTGTTATAACATTTTGTAACCGCTGCACTACCTGTGCCTAGAATTGTTAATTTCATAAAATCTCCTTTGAATATTTGCTGAGAAAATAATAGCAATTATTTTTTTAATAGTCAATAAAATAAGGCATATTTTATATGTGATAAAGTTACTGAGTGTAGCAGTTCTTTATGATATTATAAGTGCATAAAAACAAAAAATAACACAAAAATAAAAGTGTTAAATCATATAAAAATTTTGGAGGTTATCAAATTATGAGTAAAGTAAAATTTTATGTTTGTCCAATATGTGGAAATATTATAGAAAAAGTTAAAGATGTTGGAGTTCCAGTAATGTGCTGTGGTAAAAAAATGGAAGAAATTGTTCCAAACACAGTTGATGCAAGTGTAGAAAAACATACACCAGTAGTTACTGTTGAAGGTAACGTTGTAAAAGTTTCAATTGGTTCTGTTGAACATCCAATGGTAGAAGAACATAATATTGAATGGGTATACCTTTGCACAGAAAATGGGGTATATCGTAAAGAATTAAAAGCAGGTAATGCTCCTGAGGTAAAATTTGTACTTGATGGAGAAAATCCAGTTGCAGTGTACGCATATTGCAATTTACATGGCTTGTGGATGACAGAAATATAAAAATTATGTAAAAAATGCCTGTCAGATATTTTCTGGCAGGCTTTATTATGATAGAATATATTGCAAAAATTTATAGATTAGGGAGTTTTGTATGCAATATTTAGTTTCTTTTCTTGAGGGTATAATAACATTTATATCTCCATGCTTACTTCCAATGTTACCAATTTACATATCTTATTTTGCAAGTGGTGGAGAAAGAAGTAATAAAAAAACACTTACTAATGCAGTAGGATTTGTACTTGGTTTTACTATTGTTTTTATCGCAATGGGAGCGTTGGCAGGCACATTTGGAAGTTTTTTAAGAGAATATCAAACATTAGTAAATATTATAAGTGGGTTAATTGTAATTATATTTGGTCTTAATTTTATGGGTGTGTTAAAATTAAATATTTTTAAAGGTAACACGCATAATATGAATACATCAAACATGGGATTTTGTTCGTCTATATTATTTGGTGTTATCTTTTCTATTGGTTGGACACCATGTGTTGGTGTATTTCTTGGCTCTGCGCTTGTGTTGGCTTCACAACAAGGTCACGTTATGGAAGGTGTTTTGATGTTACTGATATATTCAATGGGACTTGGTATACCTTTTATAATAAGTGCAATACTTATAGATAATTTAAAGACAACATTTAATTGGATAAAGAAAAATTATGATAAAATAAATTTAATAAGTGGTTGTTTCCTTATTATAATAGGCATTTGTATGGCGACAGGTATATTTGGAAAATTTCTTGGTCTTTTTAGTTGAGGATAAAATATGAAAAATAATAAATTAATATTAGGCACTGTGGCGTTTCTAGCTTTAATGGTTGGCGCATATTTTTTGTATAGTCAGCTTAGTAATACAATAAAACCAGAACTTGCACCAAACAGTTCTAATCAACAACATTCAAATAATACAGATAAATCATCAAAAGTAAAAGTACCAGATTTTACAGTTATTGATGCTGATGGAAACTCTGTCAAACTTTCTGATTTTGAAGGCAAGCCAGTTATATTGAACTTTTGGGCTAGCTGGTGTGGGCCATGTAAGTATGAAATGCCTGACTTTGAGGAAAAATATAAAGAACTTGGTGAAGACATACATTTTGTAATGGTAAATGCAACAGATGGACAAAGAGAAACAATTGATATTGCAAAAAGTTTTATTGAAGAAAATGAGTATAGTTTTCCGGTTTATTTTGATACAGAATATGATGCTGTTATGAGTTATGGTGTTTCAGGATTTCCGACAACATTTTTTATAGATGCACAAGGGTATCCGGTTGTTTATGCAAATGGTATGCTTACAAAAGATATGCTTCAACAAGGTATTGATATGTTGATGCAACAATAATAATTAAATACTGTATTTTTAATAAGGTGTAAAAATAAGGATGTTGGTTTTAATAGTCCAATATCCTTATTTTTTACGCACTAAGTTTGATAATTTAACTATATAGTTATTAAATACATCTTTTATTATAAAATAATAAAGCTTTTTGCGATTTGATAAAATATATAATTAGCAATAAAATATATAATATAATAAAAATATTTATATAATTATCCATAATAATTCGATTTATCATAAAACTAACTTAATAATTGTAAATATTAAATATTTGAGTTAACAATAAAGTATTTGAAAATACTTGTAAAAGGAGCAAAATAAATGAAACCTATATTATATATAGTTATCCCTTGCTACAATGAGGAAAAGGTGCTTCCGATAACAGCACCGATGTTTTTGGAAAAATTAAATCATTTAATTATGCAAAATAAAATTAGTGATGATAGCAGAATAATGTTTGTTAATGATGGTAGTAAAGACAAAACATGGGATTATATATGCTCCTTATCAAAAGAGAATAACAAGTTTAAAGGACTTTGTCTTAGTCGTAATCGAGGACATCAAAATGCGTTATTAGCAGGATTGATGACAGCAAAAGAACAATGCGATATCACAATAAGTATAGATTGTGATGGACAAGATGATATCAATGCAATGGATAAAATGGTTGATGAATATATCGAAGGTTCTGATATTGTATATGGTGTTCGTAGTAGTAGAAAAACAGACTCTTGGTTTAAAAGAACAAGCGCTCAAGGATTTTATAAATTTCTCAGTTATATGGGGGCAGAAGTTGTTTATAATCATGCCGACTATAGATTGATATCAAGCAGAGCTTTAAAAGCTCTTGCTGAGTTTAAAGAAGTTAATATTTATCTTAGAGGTATGATTCCTTTGGTTGGTTTTAAAAGCACATGCGTATACTATGAACGTAACGAGCGTATTGCCGGAGAAAGCCACTACCCTTTAAGTAAAATGTTAACACTTGCATTTGATGGAATTACTAGTCTTTCGGTTAAACCTATCCGATTGATTACAAATACAGGAATTATTGTTGCCATATTAAGTATAATCGGTATTATTTGGGCTGTATTTGAAGCTATTACAGGAAATACAGTTGCAGGTTGGGCTTCCACAACCAGTATAGTATGCTTTATTGGTGGGGTTCAATTAATTAGTATTGGTGTCATTGGCGAATATATTGGGAAAATATATATGGAAACTAAAGCACGTCCTCGTTATATTATTTCTGCATATACAGACGATATAAATAAATAAAATTTTAGCATAATTCTTATTTGTTAGATAATATTAAATCTAATAAATAAGAATTTTTTGCATTCAAAATTATTTGTAGTATAGTGATTTATTTTGTCATTTAATTGGATATAGTGGCAGATGTTATTTATACAAATAAATTACATGATAATATTGTATAAGAAATATGATATATCAATATTTTGGAGGCAAAAATGATACAATTTTTATTGGGATTTGTAGTGGGAACTATATTTGGTACGATAGTAATAAGTTGTCTTATTGCTTCAAAAAAATAAATATAAAATAATAAAATGAGCAATATCTTATAGTAAGAAAGCTATAAGATATTGCTTTTAAATTTGGTATAATAATTAGTATAAATTTTAAATTAGAACTTAAGTCAAAAATCTAATATGATAAAGTATAAAGATATATTTATATTTAATAATTTTACAGTATAATGT
>JAHHUD010000039.1 GCA_020024185.1 Oscillospiraceae bacterium
CCCAAGTTTTTCAACTTTATCTTTTATGTGATTTTGCAAATTACCACTGCCTGCAAGATAAAGAAACGCATTATCTTTTTTTTTGCAAATACAATTAAAAATATCAATAAGAAATTCGTGATTTTTTTGTTGTGTAAACCTTCCAACTGATGAAATTATAAATTTTTCTCTATCTCTTTTATCATTATAATTAAATTTTGATAAATCAATCCCATTTTTTATAACGGTAAAAGGCTTATCCCCAAAAAGCCATTTTCCTGCATCATCACTACACGCAAAACGGTTTGTACAATTTTGTGAAATCATTTTCCCATAATAGTCTTTTACAATTTTAAAAGCCAATGAGCCTTCATTTGCTATATTATGGCTGTGAGCAATTCTTACAGGAATACTAGCTTTTTTTGCTTCACGCATTATAAGTCCACTAAATTTATCCATATGGGAGTGAACAATCTTATATTCTTTATGTTCTTTAAAAAATTTTCTCACTGCACTTGTATATGCAAATGGACCTTTTTGAGTAATAAATGGTATTTTATATAATCTTCCGCCAAGCTGTTCAATTTCCTGTTTATAAACGCCGTCAAAGCTGTATAAAAAATCAAACTGAACTTTGCTTTTATCAATATTACGATACACATTCATTATAAAAGCTTCATATCCGCCACGCTCAACACCTGCAACGCAGTGCAAAATTCTTACAGGCTGACTACTAATTTTTTCCCTATCTAAACTACTCATCATAACACCTTTATTTTACAAGTTATCCAAAAATTGAGTTGTAATCATAATTGAGATAATACTCTCTCATAAAATCAAAATGCTCTTTATAATTTTCTTGTGTCAATAAACCAATGTCATCATTCATCCATTCAAGGATTACAGTATTCACAAGGTCGCTATAATGTATAATATCTTTATAGTTATCAAGATTTGTTATAAGGTCTGTAATTCCAAAAAATGAATAGAGCTTAATATTAGGACATTCTTTCAAAATAAGTTCAGTTGCATATTCAACAGAATCGATATTTCTCACAAGTCTGCCTTCACGATATTCTCTATCAAAATATGCAATGCTATATGGTGTGTAAAAATAGTAAAATTCAATATCAGGATTAGCTTTTGCAACATCGATTATATTTTGGTATGTATTTCCATAAACTGTTTTTCTATATTCTTCACGGAATGTATCCATTTTTTGAATTTCTTGTGGTCTTTCATAGTTAGCCAAAGTAACATCTTTATTAAACAGATACATTTTACTCCAAGAGGAATAATCATCAAAAGTTGTTGTTGTATTTCCATCTCTTGTAAAAAGAAGGACATCACCTATAACAGATTGTGTCAATACTTGTTTGTCAAAGATGTAGTTTACATCGTTAAAAATATTATCATCATAAAGATATTCTGGATACAAATTTTTATCATAACTCATGTAATCTTTATCGGCATAGAAATTTACAAAGTCCAAAGCACGCACAACAATTTTTAAATTGGAATTTGCTTTTATTGCTTTTGCAATATTCTCATTTATTTCTTTAAAAGAAGCCCCAGGCAACGGAACTTTTATGCTATTTGTTTCAAAAATTCTATCCATATCGGATTTTTTAAAATTATCAGTCATAGATGTACCGATAATCATGGCATCATAATCAAAATGTTTTATAATACCATCAGTTATGTATCTTTGATTATATAAGTTATATTCTTTATCCTCTACTGGCCCGTGATAGTGAAAAAAAGGGTCATATTTTATAATCGGATATGCCACTGATATAAGAAAAATAGCAGTAAAAACAATTGTTATTCCTATAAATTTTTTAGAATTCATTATCTCACCCATTAAAAGTTAAAATAAAGGAATGTGCTTATTCCGGAAAGTGAAACGATTGTATATGCAATCAAAAATGCTGTTAAAATGCTACCTAATACTGTTGGTTTAAATTTATCAATTTTCTGGTTTGTATTTTTCAAAAATACAACTGCAAAGAAACTTAATACAACAAAAGCAATCAAAACCCATAAAGTTATATCTGGGTATTTATCCCCATAAAGTCTGTTTAAAAGCACAACTTCTGGCAATGAGAATGCGTCAAGCATTTCTTTTGGAATAGGTCCAACCCCTTCTTTAAATATTTTATAGTAGAACCCTTCCACATCAGCAAGACTTTTTGCACGGAAAATAACCCACGCAAAGTTTACAAAAGCAAAAGTTATAAACCAATTAATAATCTTTGGTATTTTATCTATGTATTTTTTAAACATTCTGGTAAAAACGCTAAACAAACCATGTACCATGCCCCAAACAATAAAAGTCCAGTTTGCACCATGCCAAATACCACTTACAACAAAAACTATAAAAACATTAAGATATGTTCTGAATTTGCCCTTTCTGCTTCCTCCAAGTGGAAAATAAACATAAGTTTTAAAAAATCTTGTAAGTGTCATGTGCCATCTATCCCAAAAGTCTAGAATATTAACGGCTTTATATGGTGAGTTAAAGTTCATCGGCAATTTTATATTAAACATATATCCAATACCTGTTGCCGTATCACAATAACCTGAAAAATCGAAATATAATTGCAAAGTATATGACAGCATTACAATACACGCAGAGGTTGTATTCAACATTGCCAAATTATCAAAACCCCAGTTTGCAATTCTGCCAAGACTGTCTGCAATCAAAACTTTTTTAGCCATACCAAAACCAAAAGCCATTAAGCCTTTTGCAAAATTATCTGCATTTATCTTTTTCTTTGTTTTATCAGCAAATTGAGGCACAATTTCACTGTGCAAAACAATAGGTCCGGCTACTAACTGTGGAAAAAATGTTACAAACAAAGAATAGTCAAAAAAGTTATATTTTGGAACATCTTTTTTATAACTGTCAATAACGTATGAAAGTTGTTGAAATGTAAAAAAACTTATACCAAGTGGCAACACCAAATGTCGCAATGTAAAATCTGTTCCAAAAGCTTGGTTTATGTTTAAAAAGAAAAAGTCGTGATATTTAAAGTAGAATAAAATTCCTATGTTAAACAGAATTCCAATCCATAAAATTATTTTTCTTAATGCGCCATTATTGCTTTTATGCATAATATCCGATATAAAATAATTTATCCCGATACTTGCACACATAATAACAAGGTATGATGGATTAAAATACCCATAAAACCAAAAGGACATACCAATAAGAAATATTTTTGCCAAGGAATATTTTTTAATACTGTTCAAACCAAAATAACCAACAAGTGACATTGGCAAAAACAAAAACACAAATATGTAAGAATTAAATAGCATTAAAATGCCCTACACCTTTACGGCCCTTTCTATATGTAATAAAATATTATTTTAGAACATGAATATTCAATTTATTATATAATATGAAAAAATAAAAATCAAGCTAACAAGCTCTACTATCAAAGCATTTATAATAATTTTAAATCATAATAAAATCCCGATTTCATCTTATGAATTTAAGATAAAATCGGGACAATTTTTGTATTAACTTTTGAAATGGTCTTTAACCATATAATATATATTGATTACTATTTTTTGAAGTAGTCAACAGCGCCACGGAACATTTCCAAACCACGATTATTTGGCACATTTTTATAGTTTCTGTCAGACCATCTTTCATCGTGACACATTTTACCAAACACTCTGCCGTCAGGGCTTGTGATACCTTCAATAGCCATCATAGAGTTGTTAGGGTTAAAGAGAATATCACTTGTAGCATTGCCGGATAAATCAACATACTGTGTTGCAATCTGACCATTTTTAATAAGCTGGTCAATAACTTCCTGTGGAGCGATAAATCTGCCTTCGCCATGACTTGTTGCAGAAGTTGCAAAATCATTTACATTATGATGCATAAGCCAAGGTGATTTGTTAGAAGCAACTCTTGTGTGTGTAAGACGAGATTGGTGACGAGCGATGCTGTTAAATGTAAGTGTTGGAATATCAGCACTTGGTTCAACAATTTTGCCATATGGAACAAGTCCCAATTTAATAAGAGCTTGGAAACCATTACATATACCAGTCATAAGACCATCACGATTTTCAAGAAGTTCTGTAATTTGTTCAGCAACAAGAGGATTTCTCAAAAGAGAAATAATAAATTTTGCACTTCCATCTGGTTCATCACCACCAGAGAAACCACCTGGCAAAGCAACAATATTCGCTTTTTTGATAAGCTGAGCCAAATCTTTTGCACTTTGCATAACTTCTTCTGGTTTACGGTTGCGTACAACAAAAATTTCAGTTTGTGCGCCAGCGCGTTCAAATGCTCTTGCAACATCATATTCACAGTTTGTACCTGGGAATACAGGGATAAGAACTTTTGGAGTTGCAACTTTAATTGCAGGAGATACTCTTGTACCTTTAAAGTCATAGCTGATATTTTCAACTGGTTTTGATTTCTGCAATGCAGTATTAGATGGATATACTCCTTCCAGTTTATTTTCCCAAACTTCTTCAAGTTTACTGAGTTTAATATGTTTACGGTTATAAATAATAGCGTATTTATCTATTGTTGTACCGATTTTTTTACCAAAACGAAGAACACCATCTGTCTCAACAACAAATGCACCATATTTTTTATCAAAGAGTTCATCTGGTGTAAGTTTGTTATCAAGTTTAACACCGATAGCATTACCAAAGCTCATTTTTGTAACAGCTTCAGCAATACCGCCAAATCCGATAGCCCAAGCAGAAATAACTCTTTTTTCTTTAATAGCTTTCTGCAATGATTTATATGTTTTTATAAGATTTTCTTCATCTAAAAGGCCGTTTTCAGCCATTTTTGGTTCAACAAGGTAGATAGAATTTCCAACTGCTTTAAATTCTGGTGAAATGATATTTTCTGCTTCAGCAACACCACATGCAAAAGAAATAAGTGATGGTGGAACATCAATATTTTCAAATGAGCCAGACATACTGTCTTTACCGCCAATAGCACCGGTACCGAGAGCAAGCTGTGCTTCCATACCGCCAAGAAGTGCTGCAAGAGGTTTACCCCAACGAGTTGGTTCTTTTCTAAGTCTTTCAAAATATTCTTGGAAGCTGAGCCAAGTTTTGCCTATATCGCCACCGGCAGCAACCAATTTTGCAACAGAGTGAATTGTTGCATAGTATGCTGAGTAGTAAGGGCTTTGTGTTGCAAGATATGGGTCAAAACCATGAGCCATAATAGATGCTGTATGCACTTCTCCTTTTGGACTATTGATAAGTGCAGCCATTGCCTGTGCAGGTGTAAGCTGTCTTGCACCACCATAAGGCATAAGAACTGTACCTCCGCCAACTGTGGAGTCAAAGCGTTCAACAAGACCACGCTGAGAACAAACATTCAAGTCTGCAATCATTTTTTCCCATTTTTCGTACACATCTTCTGTAACTGGTTCTTGTACAAGACCTTGTTTTTCAACCTTAGCCTGTGCATATTTTACAGCACCTGCACTGTTTAAGAAGTTTCTGTCAAGGTCAACAATCATTTCACCGTCATACATCATTTGTAAACGGTTTGTATCTGTAACTTTTGCAACCAAAACAGCAGAAAGGTTTTCTTTTTCACTAGCTTTGATAAATTTCTTTGCATCTCTTGCAGACACAACAACAGCCATTCTTTCCTGGCTTTCACTTATTGCAAGTTCAGTTGCAGAAAGTCCTTCATATTTTTTAGGCACTTTATCAAGGTCAATAATAAGACTGTCTGCCAATTCACCAATAGCAACAGAAACACCGCCAGCGCCAAAGTCGTTACAGCGTTTAATCATTCTTGTAACTTCGCTGTTACGGAACAATCTCTGAATTTTTCTTTCTTCAGGTGCATTACCTTTTTGAACTTCTGCACCACATTCTTTTATTGATGATACATCGTGAGCTTTTGAAGAACCTGTTGCACCACCACAGCCGTCACGACCTGTTGCACCACCAAGCAAAATGATAACATCACCGTTTTTAGGTTGTTTTCTAACAACATTTTTTGCAGGAGCAGCCCCAACAACAGCGCCAACTTCCATTCTCTTTGCCATAAATCCTGGGTGATATGTTTCTTCAATATGTCCTGCTGCAAGACCAATTTGGTTGCCGTATGCAGCATAACCTGCAGCAGCTGTTTGACAAATTTTAATCTGTGGCAATTTGCCTTCAATTGTCTGACTTACAGGCACAGTAGGGTCAGCAGCACCGGTAATTCTCATTGCCTGATAAACAT
The DNA here is from genome assembly GCA_020024185.1 of Oscillospiraceae bacterium. GTDB lineage: Bacteria > Bacillota > Clostridia > Oscillospirales > Ruminococcaceae > RGIG3102. The sequence continues at coordinate 6,215 of JAHHUD010000039.1, forward strand.
AACTACGTCCGGAAAGTGGGTCACGGATAGCACCGCCAAGACAAGTTGCAGCACCGCCAAATGGTTCAATTTCTGTTGGATGGTTATGAGTTTCATTTTTGAACATCAAAAGCCATTTTTCTTTTCTGTCATCAATAGTAACATCAATTTTTACACTGCAAGCATTGATTTCTTCACTTTCATCAAGGCTTTTAAGTCTACCGGTTCTTTTAAGGTATTTTGCACCGATTGTAGCAAGGTCCATAAGAGTAACCGGACGATTTTTATTTGGATATAATTCTTCTTTTATTTCAAGATATTTATTCCAACTTGCTTTGATGTTTTCGTCTTCAATAACTATATCATCAAGCTGAGTCATAAATGTTGTATGACGGCAGTGGTCAGACCAATATGTATCAATCATCTTGATTTCAGTTAAAGTTGGATTTCTCTTTTCTGTATTTTTGAAATATTCATGACAGAAAGCAAGGTCATCAGCGTCCATTGCAAGACCGTTTTCTTTTACGAATTTTTCAAAATCAGCTTTTTCCATATCAATAAATCCTTCAAAAACAGGAGTTTTTGCAGGGATTGGATATTCTTCTTTGAGAGTTCTTGGTTTTTCCATAGAAGCTTCTCTTGCTTCAACAGGGTTAACAAGATATTTTTTTATTTTTGCAAATTCTTCTTCTGTAATATCGCCAGATAACTTATAAACTTTTGCATATTTAACAGTTGGTCTAACACCCGCTGTTACAAACTGAACACATTGCTGTGCGCTATCTGCACGTTGGTCAAATTGACCTGGCAAAAGTTCAACTGCAAAAGTTCTGTCTGTGATTTTAATGCTGTCAAATCTGTCATCAACCTGCATTTCAGAAAAGATACTTTTTACAGCACTGTCAAAAACATCTTTTTCAATATTTTCAACATCATAACGGTTATAAATTTTAACTTTTTTTACATTTTCTATCCCAAGATTATTTCTCAAGTCTGCCAAAACAGATTTATCTTCGTTGTTATACCCTTCTTTTTTAGAAACATAAACACGATATACCATTATCTTTTTCCTCCAATATCATTACGATAGAAGCTATTTTCAAATTTAACACTGTCTATATTTGCATAAACTTTGTTTTGTGCATCTTTAACATCTTTTCCAAGGCACACAAAGCCAAGAACGCGTCCGCCGTTTGAAACATATTTTCCGTCTTTTAAAGCTGTGCCGGAGTGGAAAATATAATCAAATTTATCGCTTTGTCCGTCACTGTTAAGTCCAAAAATTTCTTTTCCTTTTGCATAACTTTCAGGATATCCGCCGGAGCACATCATAACAATAATCGCTCCGCCTTCTTTATTTGAAAAATCAATTTTATCAAGCTGACCGTCAATAACAGCATTCATAATTTCCAAAAGGTCAGTATCCAAAAGAGACAAGCAAACTTGAGCTTCAGGGTCACCAAAACGGCAGTTATATTCAATAACTTTTGGTCCTTTGTCTGTGATTATAAGTCCAAAATACAAAACACCTTTAAAAGTTCTGTTTTCTGCGTTCATAGCGTTGATTGTTGGGATAAAAATCTGTTCCCATGCTTGTTTTTCAACATCTTTTGTATAAGCTGGGTTTGGAGCAATAACACCCATACCGCCGGTATTAAGCCCTTTATCACCATCAAAAGCACGTTTGTGGTCTTTTGAAGAAATCATTGGTTTTACACATTTACCGTCTGTAAATGCCAAAACAGAAACTTCTGTGCCTGTTAGAAATTCTTCGATAACAATTTCATTTCCGCTTTCACCAAATTTGCCACCTTCAAGCATTTCGATAACAGCTGATTTTGCCTCATCAAAATTTTCAGCAATAATAACACCTTTACCCAGAGCAAGTCCGCTTGCTTTAATAACAGCTGGATAACTGTTTTGCTGTTGAAGATACTGTATAGCTTTTTCGCTGTCTGTAAATTTTTCATAAGCAGCAGTAGGTATATTATATTTTTTCATAAGGTCTTTTGAAAAAGCTTTGCTACCTTCAATAATAGCAGCAGCTTTGTTTGGTCCAAAAGCTCTTATTCCTGCATTTTCCAATGCGTCAACCATACCAAGAACCAATGGTTCGTCCTGACTTACAACTGCAAGGTCAATTTTATTTTCTGTGGCAAATTTTACAATGCCGTCTATATCGTTTGTTTTTATATCAACACAAGTTGCAAGATTTGCAATGCCTGCGTTACCTGGTGCACAAAAAATTTCTCTGCCTTCTTTTGCAAGGCTTTTAACTGTTGCGTGTTCTCTTCCGCCACCGCCAACAACCAAAATTCTCATAGTTTACTCCTTTAAGGATATTTATTTAAAATCGAAATCAATATAATTTCTCTTATTATTTTTAGTGATGGAACAATCTCATTCCTGTAAATGCCATTACCATATCATATTTATTTGCAGTTTCAATAACATTGTCATCTCTGATAGAGCCACCTGGCTGAGCGATATAGCAAACACCGGATTTTCTTGCTCTTTCAATATTGTCACCAAATGGGAAAAATGCGTCAGAACCAAGACTAACACCTGTAAGTTTAATAAGCCAAGCTTTCTTTTCTTCATTTGTAAATCTTTCAGGTTTTTCTGCAAATATTGTCTGCCATACGCCCTCTGCAAGAACATCATCACATTCGTCAGAGATATAAACGTCAATAGCATTATCTCTGTTTGCTCTGCCAAGACCTTCTACAAATTTAAGATTTAAAACTTTTTCATGTTGACGAAGCCACCAAATATCAGCCTTATTGCCTGCAAGACGTGTACAGTGAATACGGCTCTGCTGGCCTGCACCAACGCCGATTGTCTGTCCGTCTTTTACATAACATACAGAGTTAGACTGTGTATATTTAAGCGTAATCATAGCAATTACAAGGTCAATTTTTGCATTGTCAGAAAGTTCTTTATTTTCTGTAACAATATTTTCAAAGCTATCTTTATTAATTTTAAGTTCGTTTCTACCCTGTTCAAAAGTTATACCAAAAACGTCTTTTCTTTCAATTGGGTTAGGTGTATAGCTTTCTTCAATTTTTATAATATTGTATGTACCTTTTCTTTTATTTTTAAGAATTTCCAATGCTTCATCTGTATACCCTGGAGCGATAACACCGTCAGAAACTTCTTTTGCAATAATTTTTGCAGTTTGTACATCACAAACATCACTTAAAGCAATAAAGTCACCAAAAGAGGACATTCTGTCTGCACCTCTTGCTCTTGCATATGCACAAGCAAGTGGAGAAAGACACATACCATCAACAAAGTAAATTTGTTTTAGAGTGTCAGAAAGTGGAAGTCCAACACCAGCACCTGCAGGGCTTACGTGTTTAAAACTTGTTGCAGCAGGAAGTCCTGTTGCTTGTTTAAGTTCTTTTACAAGTTGCCAACCATTAAAAGCGTCAAGAAAATTTATATATCCTGGGCGACCGTTAAGCACTTCTATTGGAAGTTCTCCGTCTGCCATAAATATTTTTGAAGGTTTTTGGTTTGGGTTACAACCATATTTAAGTTCAAGTTCTTTCATAATAACTACCCCTAAAATTATTTATTTTTATTTATAATTCTTGTTGTTTCTTCGCCTGTTGTTCTATTTACAAAACGCACAAATAAGCTTACTTTATTATCTTTATTAAGGCTATCCCAAAGCATATTTGTAACAGTATCTATATCACCTTCGATACCACAAACAGTTTTAGGTTCACCTTCAAAAGAAGGAATAGGATTTCCGTTATCATTATATGTATGAATAATTCTTGCTTGATTTTCTATTGGACTTTGGTATTCATAAAAATATCTAAGACACTGGCTTTCATCACCTTTGTCACTTTTTAAAATAGACATTTTAAAAGAACCGTCTGAGTTTACCAAAGCAGAAATTCTTGGTGTCCAGTTTGGAGCATCTGGCTCAAATTCTCTTGTGCGAAGTGCATTTTCAAAACTGTCACCTTTCACAAGAAAATCTCTGATTGTATCTGTTTGGTCACCGTTTGTCACAACAGTTACATCACCAACTTTTCTCACAGGAGCATAAATAATAAGAGAAGGGTCTTCCATTTTGCTTTCATCAAAAGCTTTTGTTCTTATACCGTCATCAGTAACTTCAAAAACTCTGTTTTGGCTATTCACACTTCTTCCCATGATAAAATAAGCCATAACAATATCTGTTTTTGTTTTTCCAACAAGAATACCTCTGCCTGGATATTCTTTGCTCTGCAAATAAGAAGCTATATTCATAATTCTTTCCTCGTACATTTTTAATTATCTATACAGATTTAACTTTCTGTTTTATCTGATGTCTGTTCTGCAATAAGCTGTATTGCCCTTGGCAAAATATCCCACTCAGCCTGTTGCATAACTCTTTTTTGCAAAATTTCCGGAGTATCTGTATCTTTAACTTCAACAGCTTTTTGCATAATAATTTTTCCGCCGTCTGCAATTTCATTCACATAATGAACTGTTGCACCTGTGATTTTAACACCTTTTTCCAAAGCAGCTTCATGCACTTTAAGTCCATAAAAGCCTTCACCGCAAAAACTAGGTATAAGAGCAGGATGAACATTTATAATTTTCTCTGGAAATTTATTTACAAAATCAGCTGATAAAATTGTCATAAATCCGGCAAGAACAATAAGGTCAATTTTATTTTCAATAAGTAAATCGCTGAGTGCGTTTTCCCATAAAGCTACATTTTCAAAATCTTTTTTACGAACAACCGCTGTCTTAATGTTTGCATTTTTGGCTCTTTCCAAAGCATAAGCCGATAAAACATTGCTCACAACCAATTGCACTTTAGCATCTTTTATAACACCACTTGTCTGTGCATCAATTATAGCTTGTAGGTTTGTGCCACCACCGGAAACCAAAACAGCAACTCTTAACATAAAATAACGCCCTCTTCACCGTCTACAACACTGCCAAGAACATAAGCATCTTCGCCATTTGCTTTTAAAATTTCGATTGTTTTGTCAACATCTTCGCCACTTACAACCATAACCATACCTACACCCATATTAAATGTAGAGAACATATGTTCAACAGGAATACTGCCTGTCTGTCTTATAAGGTCAAAAATTGGTAAAACTCTTACATCGTCTTTTTTGATTTTTGCAGTTTTACCTTTTGGCAAAGCTCTTGGAATATTTTCAAAGAATCCACCACCTGTTATATGAGCAATGCTTTTAACTTTGATTTGTTCCAAAACAGCAAGAGCTGGTTTAACATAAAGTTTTGTTGGTGTCAAAAGAGCTTGTCCGATTGTACATCCAAGACTTTCAATATATTGGTTTAAATCTGCACTATCAACATTAAATACTTTTCTTACAAGAGAGAAACCATTTGAATGTACACCGCTTGAAGGAATTGCAACAAGCACATCACCTGTTTTTACATTATTATTATCAAGGATATCTTCTTTATCAACAATACCAACTGCAAAACCTGCAAGGTCATATTCATCAACTGGATAAAAGCCTGGCATTTCAGCTGTTTCACCACCTATAAGACTGCAACCGGATTCCAAACAACCTTTTGCAACACCAGAAACAATACTTGCAACTTTTTCAGGAATATTTTTTCCAACTGCAACATAGTCAAGGAAAAACAATGGTTTTGCACCACAACAAACTATATCGTTTACGCACATAGCAACACAGTCAATACCAACTGTATCATGTTTATCTTGTAAAAATGCAAGCTTAAGTTTTGTGCCAACACCGTCTGTACCAGAAACTAAAACAGGGTTTTTATATCCTTGTGGAAGTTCAAACATACCACCAAAACCACCAAGACCGTTAAGCACAGCACTTGTCATTGTTTTCTGTACGCTCTCTTTCATAAGTTCAACAGCTTTATATCCAGCTGTAACATCAACGCCTGCTGCCTTATAGCTTTCTGTAAAGTTAGACATATTCAAATACCTCTCATATAAAAATATTTTATAACATTATTTTCTGTTCAAATTTATCTTTTTGTCCTGCTTTTTTTACACATACAGGATATTCACCGCTAAAACAACCAACACAATAATCTTTGCAAACACCTGTTGCAATTTTCTTTGTATCTTCAAGTGATAAGAACCCAAGACTATCAGCACCAATTGCTGCTGCAATTTCTTCTTCCGGCATTCTGTTTGCAATAAGTTCTGATATATCCCCAATATCAGTACCAAAATAGCAGTTATACTTAAATACAGGAGAAGTTATTCTTAGGTGAACTTCTTTTGCCCCTGCTTCTCTGAGTATTTTTACAACCCTTGCGCTTGTTGTTCCACGCACAATACTATCATCAACAAGAACAACACGCTTGCCTTTAACTGTTTCACTTATAGGGTTAAGTTTAATTTTTACTGAGTTTTCTCTCTGACTTTGCACTGGTTGAATAAATGTTCTGCCGATATACTTATTTTTCAAAAGGCCTACACCGTATGGTATACCACTTTCCTGTGCATAACCTTGAGCTGCATCAAGACCAGAGTCTGGAGCTCCGATAACAACATCAGCATCTGCTGGAAAAGCTTTTGCAAGAAGTTCACCTGCTCTTTTTCTTGCTCTATGTACACTTGCACCTTCAATAACACTGTCAGGTCTTGCAAAATAAACATATTCAAAAACACAAAGTCCGTCTGGGTGGTCTTTACCTTCTCTGTAAACCACAAGTTCATTGTCAATTATTGCAACAATTTCACCTGCTTTAACATCTCTTACATATTCTGCGCCAACAACATCAAGCGCACAACTTTCACTTGCAAAAACATATCCGTCTTTGTGTTTACCGATACATAGTGGTTTAAAACCATGAGGGTCTCTTGCAGCAATAACTTTTCTTGGTGACATAACCACAAATGAATATGCCCCTTCAAAGTGTTCCATAGCAAGTTCAACAGCTCTTTCTATGCTGTGACATTCAAGACGCATTCTTGCAATAAGATAAGCCATAACTTCTGTATCACTGCTACCTTGAAAAAAAGTACCTCTTGCCTGCATATCTGTTCTAAGCTCTGTTGCGTTAAGCAAACATGAGTTTGTTGCCAAAGCCAAAGTACCTTTTGAATGTTTTACAACCATTGGCTGAGCATTTACAACATCAATTTGACTTTTTGGTGCATATCTTACATGTCCAAGAGCTGCTGTACCTTTTGGCAATTTTGCCATACTTTCACGAGTTAATACTTCCGGTACAAGTCCAACACCTTTTACTGTTGTAAACACACCGCCATCATTAACGGTGATACCACAGCTTTCTTGTCCACGGTGCTGAAGCGCATAAAGTGCATAATAAGTTTCACCCGCTACATCAATACCTTTATTACCATTATTTGTTATAGCAAATACACCACATTCTTCGTGTAGCCCTTTGTTGTCATTACATTTACATTCACACATATGTGTTTTCTCCTAATATCTATATAAAAAGCTGTTTAAATTTAACGATTATTATTTGTTGTTAAGTTTTCTGTCTTTTTCAAGAACTGCATTTTCCATATCAACTTTCATTTTAGAAAGTTTTTTGCTAAGTTCTTCATCACTTACAGCAAGCATTTGAACTGCAAGAATTGCAGCATTTTCTGCGCCGTCAATTGCAACTGTTGCAACTGGGATACCGCTTGGCATTTGAACTGTTGACAAAAGAGCATCAAGTCCGTCCAAAGTTGAAGATTTAATTGGCACACCAATAACAGGAAGTGTTGTGTGTGCTGCGAGAACGCCTGCAAGATGAGCAGCTTTTCCTGCTGCTGCAATAATAACGCCAAAACCGTTTTCTTTTGCGTTTGAGCTATATTCACAAGCCGCCATAGGAGTTCTATGTGCAGACATAATTCTCATTTCATACTCAACACCAAAGCTTTCAAGTTTTTTTGCTGCTTTTTCCATAACAGACAAGTCACTGTCGCTTCCCATAACAATTGCTACTTTTTTCATAAATAAATACCTCACTAAACCAAGCGAAAATCAACAAAAAACACAGAAACACTATAAAAAGCGTCTCTGTGTTTATAAAAAGCTAAAAACAGCTATATAAAAACTATTATAAAAGTTTTCATCAGCTAATTTTTTATAATCAATAGTCAGATTTTTTACGGTAATCTGGTAGAGACGCCGAGGCCATATTCCTCAAATTATATTGATTTTCATATTAAATTTTATGGGCAAGATATACTTATTTGCCCTTTATGAGTATAATGTTACTCTTTTTACGCTTTTTTTTCAATTGTGAGTAGTTCTAAATTTGTTTGTCGAAACCACCGATAATATCAATTATTTCTGCATTTTAAACAAAAAAAACTATTTTCTTTAAAAAAAGTGACATAACATATCTTATCCTATTGAAATTATTGTATTTTAGGTGTAAAATTCTTATCATATGCTGGTGTGGCTCAATGGTAGAGCAACGGTATCGTAAACCGTTGGTTGTCGGTTCAAATCCGGTCACCAGCTCCAATAATAAAAATTATCTATGCTAAAAATCAATCAGAAATGATTGATTTTTTCTCTTTTAATAATAAAATATTTACTAAAATAACAAAATGCAACTCAAAGTTGGTAGAAATATACCCCCAAAAAACTTAAAATTTATACACAAATAAAGTTAGGAGGAAATTTATTTAATGAAGTTTGGAGATAATTTACGTAATTTAAGAAAATCAAAAAA
>JAHHUD010000004.1 GCA_020024185.1 Oscillospiraceae bacterium
CATTTCACTTACTGCTAATTATGAGATTTTTTGCTCAGCACCATTTTTTTATCAAACTATATAAGTTTAATAAAAATCTATGTTTTTATAAATTTATCTAATGAAGTATATACCGTTTTATCGGTTAAAATGGCATGTTGTTACATCATATTAATAGAGTTTTGCACCTGCTGGAATTCGCTTATCAACCATCAATAAGTTTAGTTTTTCAACGCCTTCTTCATGGTGAACAGCAGAGATAATCATACCACATGAATCAATACCCATCATTTTTCTTGGTGGCAAGTTTGTTATTGCGATAAGTGTTTTGCCAATAAGTGTTTCTGGTTCATAGTATTCATGGATACCACTGAGAATTACACGGTCTGTATCTGTACCGTCATCAAGAGTGAATTTAAGAAGTTTTTTGCTCTTTGGCACTGCTTCACATTCTTTTACTTTAACTGCTCTAAAATCTGATTTTGCAAATGTTTCAAAATCTACAAAATCTGTAAAGAGTGGTTCTATTTCTACATTAGAAAAATCAATTTTTTCGTTGATTTCTTCCTTTATTTCTTCTTTAAACTCTTCAATTTCTTCTTTTACTTCTTCAACAACATCACTTACAACTTCTTTTACAGCACTAACTGCTTTTGCCATAAAGCTGTTATCCATATTTCTTTGATTGTTTGCTGTTTCTGTTTTTGCAACCGGTTTCATTGTTGGGAAGAGCAATACATCACGGATTGAAGCTGAATCTGTAAGCAACATTACAAGTCTGTCAACACCAAAACCAAGACCACCTGTTGGAGCAAGACCATATTCCAAAGCTGTAACATAATCATAGTCAACCTGAGCTTTTGTAGTTGGGTCAAGTTCTCTTCTATCTGCAACTTGTTTTTCAAAACGAGCTCTCTGGTCAATTGGGTCATTAAGCTCACTAAATGCGTTACCAAACTCTGTTGCATTGATAAAGTATTCAAAACGCTCTGTCATCATTGGATTTTCAGGTTTGCGTTTTGCAAGTGGGCTTATTTCTACTGGGTAATCATAAATAAATGTTGGTTGAATAAGATTTTCTTCAACAAATGCGTCAAAGAATTCAGAAAGAATAGCACCTTTTGATGGAACTTCTGGAAGTTCAACATTGTGCTGTTTAGAGATAGCAATAGCTTCTTCGTCAGAAGAAATTTGGTCAAAGTCAACGCCAGAATATTTTTTAACAGCTTCTGTCATTGTCATTCTTTCCCAGTGAGAAAGGTCAATAATTTTGCCATCGTATGGAATTTGCAATGTGCCACAAACTTTTTGTGTCACTGTTTTCATCATATCTTCTACAAGGTCCATCATGCCGTTATAGTCTGTGTATGCTTGGTATAACTCAATAGAAGTAAATTCTGGGTTATGTTTTGTATCCATACCTTCATTACGGAAAATACGTCCAACTTCATAAACTTTATCAAAGCCACCAACAATAAGACGTTTGAGATAAAGTTCTGTTTCAATTCTGAGAACCATATCCATATCAAGAGTATTGTGGTGTGTATAGAATGGACGAGCAGACGCACCAATTTCAAGTGGAGTGAGAATTGGAGTATCAACTTCAAGGAATCCACGATTATCAAGAAATTCTCTAAGAGCACGCAATATAAGACTGCGTTTTACAAATGTACCTTTAACTTCTGGATTAACAATAAGGTCAACTTCTCTTTGACGATATCTCATATCTTGGTCTTTAAGACCATGGAATTTTTCTGGAAGTGGAAGCAATGATTTGCTTAAAAGTTCTATTGACTTAACTCTTACAGAAACTTCTCCGTGTTTTGTACGGAAAACTTCACCTGTAACGCCAGCAATATCACCAATATCCCAAGTGCAAACTTCTTTAAAGTAGTCAACACCGAGAGCATCTTGTCTAAGATAAAGCTGAATTTTGCCTGATGTATCTCTCAAATCCATGAAAGCAGCTTTACCCATAATACGTTTGGACATAATACGTCCTGCAAGGCTGATTGTGTTATGTTCTTCTGCTTCGTCATCGAAATTATCAACTTCTGTCTGAGCATAGCTTGTAACATTAAATTTTGTTTTTGCGTATGGGTTCTGCCCTTTTTCTTGCAATGATTTAAGTTTATCACGGCGAACCTGCAAAATTTCGCTCAAAGAAACTTCTTGTGTAACTTCAATGTTTGGATTTTTCTGTTCCATTTTTTTCTCCTTTAATTTATTATTATTTAAAATTTAACTTAAAAACTTATTTTTATTGATACAGTTATACACAATACTATATCATTATATATTTTATCATTAGATGTAACAATTTACAATATAGTATAACAACAAAAAAAGAGGCAAAACGCCTCTTTTTACTGTAAATTATTACCTTTAACAATTAGTCAACTGATTTAATAGTGAGTTTCATAACTGCACCTGTTGGAAGATTAACCTCAACAACTTCACCATTTTTATGACCAATAAGAGCTGCTCCAATTGGAGAATCTAAGCTGATTTTACCATTAAATGGGTCAAATTCTGTTGCTCCAACAATATCGTATTCTTCTTCGTCGCCGTCTTCATCAACAACAACAACGTGTGCACCAACGTTGATGCCATTTTTACGCATTTCTTCTTTATTTACAATTTTAGCATTTTTAAGTGTGTATTCAATTTCGTTAATCTCTTGTTCTATAAGACCTTGTTCATTTTTTGCTTCGTCATATTCGCTGTTTTCTGAAAGGTCTCCAAAGCCACGAGCCACTTTGATTTTTTCTGCAATTTCAGGTCTTTTTTCTGTTTTAAGGTATTCGAGTTGTTTTTCAAGATCCTCGTAACCTGCTTGTGTCAATAAAATTTCTTTACTCAATTTTATAATCTCCTTTTTTAAAAATAACTGCGCTTTCTGCACTGCTACTTTTGCTTTAACAGCATTAGTATAGTATATATAGAAAAATTGAAAATGTCAATATAATTTGTTAAAAATTCATATAACTTTTTGTAAATTTAAAACTTTTATAGTTCAATATATGCAAAAATTAATTTTATATAACAATAATTTATTTTATAATTTTTATGTGCTGATATATAGCAAAAAAGGCCCACAGAGTGTGAGCCGTTTTTTGCCGGTTAAAGTAAAAGGGAGTTGTAGCTATTCTTCGTCATATTTGGCAACAATAAAGTTTTTTGCGTCCTCAATAACTTTGCCTTCAAGATTACTTGGAAGCTGTTCATATCTTACAAATTCAAATGTAAAATATCCGTTGCCAGCTGTAAGAGAACGAATATATGTTGTAAAGTCTGCCATTTCGCTTATTGGGCATTCAGCCAATACAGCCTGCATACCGTCTTCTGCTGGGTCCATACCTATAACACGGCCACGACGTTTATTAACTTCGCCCATAACATCACCTGCGTTTTGAGCAGGCACAACTGCTTTAAGTGTTCCAAATGGTTCAAGCAGTACCGGGCTTGCTTCTTTAAGCCCTGATTTATATGCAAGTGTTGCAGCCATTTTAAATGCCATTTCAGAGGAGTCCACCGGATGATAAGAACCATCAAGCAATGTTGCTTTCAATCCAACAACCGGATATCCTGCAAGAACACCATATTTAATTGCATTTTGCAAGCCTTTTTCAACTGCTGGGAAATAGTTCTTTGGCACAGAACCACCAAATACTTTTTCTTCAAATACAAGCTCTTCGCTTTCAGTTGGAGAAAATTCTATAATAACGTGACCATATTGACCATGACCACCAGATTGTTTTTTGTGTTTTCCTTCTGCCTTAACAGTTTTACGGATTGTTTCTCTGTATGCAACTCTTGGTGTAAAAAGTTCAGCTTCAACGCCAAATTTTCCTTTCATTTTTGCCAAAACAACATCAAGATGTTGTTCACCCAATCCTTTTATAAGCTGTTGTGCAGTTTCTACATCTTGACGATATGCAACTGTGCAGTCTTCTTCCATAATTCTATGAAGTGTTGTAGAAATTTTTGCCTCATCACCTTTTTTCTTAGGTTTTATGCACATTTCCATTGTAGGTGTTGGAAAATCAAATTCCGGATATCTATATTCATTTTGTGGGTCACAAAGAATATCTCCTGTTTTTGCACCTGCAAGTTTTGTAACTGCCCCGATATCACCGGCTTTGATATATTCTGCGTCTATCTGCTTTTTGCCACGGATAAAGAGCAGTTTACCCATTTTTTCGCTTTCACCGGTTGTTGTATTTATAACATTTGAGTCTGGTTTCAAGTTGCCACTCAAGACTTTTACAAAGCTCATTTTTCCAACAAATGGGTCTGCAACTGTTTTAAATACAAGTGCTGCAACCTGACTGTTTTCGTTAAATGGCAATACAACATCAGTTGAACCAAGCTTAAGTGCTGTACCTTGTGTATCATCTGGGGAAGGAACAAGATTATCAATTGTATCACAGAGTAAATCCAAAGCCTCAAGTTTTACACTTGAACCACATAAAACCGGTGTGATAGTACCTTCTTTAACACCTTTTTGAATACCTTTTAAAATTTCTGCTTTTGTAAACTGTTCACCGGAGAAATATTTTTCAAACAATTCTTCATCAGTTTCTGCAACAGCCTCGTTTATAGATGTTACAAGACCGTCAAGACGGTGTCCGGTTGCAGGCATAACAACTTCTTCTGCAACACCATTTTTATATACATAAGCCTTAAAACTTATCAAATCAATATAAACAGTATCATCGCCTTTTGCCACCGGAACAACAACAGGACAAATTTTTGGTCCAAATTCTGTCTTTAATTCTTCAAAAACTTTATAGAAATCTGCATTTTCAACATCAATTTTTGAAACAAAAATCATTGTGTTTTTTCCGTTTTTTTCTGCAAGCTTATACGCTTTTTTTGTGCCAACTTCAAGGCCATCTTTTGCACTTACTGTAAGCAAAACTGTTTCGCAAGCTTTAACGCCTTCATACATACCCAGTTCAAAATCAAAAAGTCCCGGAGCATCAATAATATTGACTTTTGATTGTTTAAATTCGTATGGTGCAATTGTACTTGAAAGGGAGCATTTTCTTTTAATTTCTTCTGCATCAAAATCACTTACTGTGTTTCCTTCATCTGTTTTTCCAAGACGGTCGGTTGCCTTGTTAATATAAAGGAGTGCCTCTGTAAGACTTGTTTTACCACTACCTGCATGGCCAGAAACAAGAATATTTTTGATTTTCAATTGTTTGTAGTCCATAATAATGAACCCCCTTTTTCTTTTTATTTTTTCGTTTCACACTGCACATTTAACCTTATGTGCAAATCATACAAAAATTATACACCATTATCAAAAACTTTTAAATACATTTACATGATTTTATCAACTAAATTTGTAGAAAAATAAACCATTCAATTGTGCAATTATACAGCTTTTACATTATATCAATAAATAATTTTTAATTTTTTTGGTGAAAAAAGAAAAGACAAAAGACAGTGAAGTAAACACAACACTGTCTTTTGTCCGGAATTATATATATTTGGATGTTTATGCTTTTTAATTAAGCTCTGTTGATACTTCCAAAGAGTTCCATTTTTTCTTTAACACAAGCTTTGATACCTTCAAAACCTGGGTTAAGTAATTTTCTTGGGTCAAAGCCTTTACCTTGCAAGTCTTTGCCTTCTTCAATGTATTTTCTTGTTGCTGCTGCAAAAGCAAGCTGACATTCTGTATTAACATTGATTTTTGCAACACCAAGGCTGATACCTTTTTTAATCATATCTTCTGGGATACCTGTACCGCCATGGAGAACAAGTGGCATACCTTCTGTTTTTTCTTTGATTTTTTCAAGAGCATCAAAGTCAAGACCTTGCCAGTTTTCTGGATATTTACCATGAATATTACCAATACCAGCAGCAAGCATATCAATACCGAGGTCTGCAATCATTTTACATTCATCTGCGTCTGCAACTTCGCCTTTACCTACAACGCCATCTTCTTCACCACCGATAGAACCAACTTCAGCTTCGATAGAGATACCTTTTGAGTGTGCGTATTCAACAAGTTCTTTTGTTTTTTCGATGTTTTCTTCAATTGAGTAGTGGCTGCCGTCAAACATAACTGATGAGAAACCAGCTTCAATACATTTTTTTGCGCCTTCGTAGCTGCCGTGGTCAAGGTGTAAAGCAACTGGAACTGTGATGTTAAGTTCTTCAATCATTGCTTTAACCATTGCAGCAACTGTTTTATAACCTGTCATATATTTGCCTGCACCTTCAGATACACCAAGAATAACAGGGCTGTTGTTTTCTTGTGCTGTTAAAAGGATAGCTTTTGTCCATTCAAGGTTATTGATGTTGAATGCACCAACTGCATAGCCTTCTGCTTTTGCTTTTTTAAGCATTTCTGTTGCGTTTACTAACATTATATAAAATCTCCTTCTGAAAATTATTTTTACTATTTGTTACAGTATAACATATTTTTAGGCATTATTATATATAATTTTGTGTTAAAATATTATCACTTTTGTATCTTTTTATCACATAATCAGAGATTAAATCTTGCATAATGGAAAATATATTGCTGTGCAATACCTTCATATCCTTTGCAACATTCCGGCACTCCCTGTGGAAATAAAATCTCCATTGCTCTGTTTATCCACACATCTTTCGGAAAACTCTCATACTGTTTACAGCTAAACAAAAGCACGCAATCTGCAACTTTTGGGCCAACGCCCTTAATTTGCATAAGATATTTTTGTGCATCTTTATATGACATTGATTTAACTGTTACCTCATCAATTTCACCGCTTATAAATTTCTGCACTGCATCTGCAAGATATTTTGCACGAAAACCAAATTTCATATCTTTATAATCTTGTTCTGTTATATCTTTCATCTGCTGAGCAGTTGGAAAAACAAAGCTGTTTCCAACTTTTGTGCCGTATTTTTCAGCAAGCAAATCACACAGTTTTTTTATTCTCGGTATATTGTTGTTTTGACTTATGATAAAAGTTATAAGGGTTTGAAAAAAATCTTGATTTAACACTCTTATTCCTGGCGCATATTCAATTGCTTTTTTAAGTGTTTCATCTTGAGAGAATTTTTGTTTGAGCATGTCATAATCCATATTAAGCGCAAGAAAATCTCCTATTTTTTCTGCAAGTTCATCATTTACTTGTCCATTTAGTATTTCAACTGTAAGAATTTCATCTTTTAAAGTTATATAGCAAGGTTTTGATTGTATAAACCCTGTAAATCCGTCTTTGTATTCATCAAAGCGAAAAGTTTGCCCGCATTGAAAAGTTTGCTTAAGGTCATAATCTGTAACATTTTTATATATAATTTTATTTTTTTCAAGTATATATTGCATATATCGTAACCCTCTGGAAATAAATTGAATATTTTACATATATTATAACACAAACTTATTTTTTTACCTCGATTATTTTTATCTCAAAAAGACTATAATTTTATTATAAAGTTTGTGAAAAGTAACCATTGACTTTTCCATATATTACAAAAAGTTTTAAACAGAGTTTTCAACACTATGTTGAAAACTATGGCTTTTCGAGCATTTTCAACATAATAAAAAGCCTTATTTTAAGGCAGTTTTCAACTGTTTCAACTGAGTTTTCAACATTCGACAAGTTTTTACAGAATTAACTATTTGTAATTTTAACTTTACTTATTTATATAAATTACCTATACTTGTATATTTTTCACTGGAGGTCATATATGAAAGGCTTAAAACATAATGTTATTGAGATAAATGATACCCAAAATGAAGCAATCGATAGAATTTTGGTGTTTTTAAAACCAGACGCAACTGATATTGCAGTTATGTCAACCAGAGCACAAGCAACAGCTTTATTAAAAGAACTTGATATACAAAAAGTCAGCAAAAAGCCAAAATATCTGCGTGCAATTATTGCAGCTTCTATTGGAATTATCGCCATATTAATTTTATTATTTTTTATTTTATAAAACTATTAAAAACACTTTTATTATATAAAAAAATTTGGTATACTATAAAGTATTAATATTAAATATTTATAATACACTGATTTTTATATGAAAAGGAAGTTTTATGGAACAAAAAAGCGAAGTTATATATGGTAAAAATCCGGTTACAGAGCTTTTAAAAAGCAAATCTGGTGTAGATACTGTTTTTATTTCTGAAAGCCTTAACCCAAGTGTTCAAAATTATTACACAGCACTTGCAAAAGAATGTGGTGCAGTTATAAAAAAAGTGCACCCATTAAAATTAAAAACACTTTGTCAAAGTGATAATCACCAAGGTATTGCAGCTTACGCAAGTACTGTTGAATATGTTTCAATTGAACATATTTTGAATTGTGCAAAAGAAAAAGGAGAAAGTCCTTTTGTTGTTTTATGTGACGGCATAGAAGACCCTCATAACCTTGGTGCAATTATACGTTCAGCATATCTTATGGGTGCTCACGGTATAATTATTCCTCGCCGTGGTGGTGTTTCAGTAACCGGTACAGTGCATAAGACAAGTGCCGGTGCATCAATGCACCTTCCAGTTGCAAAAGTGGCAAATATTGCACAGGCAGTAAGAGTTCTTAAAGAAAACAATCTTTTTCTTTACTGTGCAGACCTTAATGCACAGCCTTTATATAAGCAAAATCTTACCGGTGCAATCGGCCTTGTTGTAGGCAGTGAAGGCAAAGGTGTACAACCTCTTGTAAAAAGTCTTTGCGATGATGTTGTTTCTATTCCAATGCACAACGGTGCATCTGCTGTTGATAGTTATAACGCTTCTGTTGCTGCCGGTATTATTATGTATGAAATTTCAAGACAAAGAACATTATCCAAATAATTTTAGGAGCTTGTAAGAGTATGGCAAATAATAAAGATATTGATAAAATCTTACAGGATATAAAGAGTAAAAAGCATAATGATGTGCAGTCTGTTTCCAATTCACAATCAGATGATACAAATCGTTTAAAAGAAATTATCCAAAACGGAACTTCTTCTATTTTAAATGCCGATGAGTCTACATCAGGTGTTCAACATCAAAACACTATAAATAGTTCCAGAAAAAGTGAAATAAACAATGAATTTTTCTCAAAGCTTGCAACTTCTCTAAACGAAGTTCCTGCAACATCCAACAAGCCAGAAGATATGCCATATCATGAGATACATACCAAATCAAATTCAACAATACCTTCTAGTACAACTGCAAGCTATGTTGATGAAAAATTTGTAGATTTTTTTACTCAAAGTATTGCTGTCACCAGACAACCAACATCTGATGTTGTTGTAAAAAGAAAAAAACATGGTTTTTTCAAGAAAAAATACATCACAGACAGTTTAACGCTCTCTATTCCTGAAGAAGAAATTGAACAAACCAAACCAAAAGACACTGTTGTAGAGTCTATAAAAGAAAAGAAAAAATCCAAAACAAACAGTGATAAAAAATCGAAAATTAATCAAGAGCAACCTCTTTCTGTTTCTAAAAATATAACTTCAAAATCAGAAACAAATATTGCGCCTGTTGACCAAAATAATTATAAAAAATCTGATATTCAAAAAGAAAAGCATACTTATAACACAAATGATGTAGATAGCATTATTCAGGCTATAAACCGTAAAAAAGCATCTTCTGCAAATATTGTTGCTCAGATAAATAAACCTGATAACAACACAAAAGAAGATAATACAGCGCCAACTTTTGAATTCACTATTCCGACTACACCAAAAGTTAAAAAAGAAGAAACGACAACAGTTGTAAAAGAAAATACAAAGCAAATTGTCGATGAAAAACCTTCTTCTATCCAAACAGAAAAATCTTTAAATGCGATATCAGAACAATTACAACATATGGTGGAAGAAAAAATTTCTCCTATTGTTGAAGAAAATACTGTTTTAAGCAAAAAAGTTGTTTATGATACAACTTGTGAGAATAAAATTCAAAATGCTCAAAAAATTGAGAAAAAAGAATCTTCTCAAATTGAACAAGTTCAAACAAAAGCTGAAGAACATATAGAAAGTATTGACCAAGATACACCAGCAGTTAAAGAAAATATTCCTTGTGCTGCCGAAAAAGTTGAATCCAATGAAAAAAATGTTGTTAAAGATACTGAGCCTGCTAACCAAAACACATCTTGCCCAGTTGAACAAACTGAAAATGAAATTCTCATGGATACAACATCTAAAAATGATGAAAACTCTCCAATATCGTCAACATCTGTTCCATCAGTTGAAGATAATATAGAAAATACTGGTTATATAAACATCAATTCTATTGAGGAACTTGAAAAAAATTCTGTTAACGATATTCAGAAAGATATCACTAACATGTTTTCAACTATTGAAACTGTAGCAATAGATAATGAAAAAATCCAGGAAGAAGAAAAAATAAGAAGAGTATTTTTTCAAAACTATATTTCTGAGCCATATGATGAGAATGACGAGAACGATGAAGATGATGAAGATGTATATGAAGAAGAACTAGAAAATGACTTTATCACTCAACGTTTTTCAACCAATCCTGAGGAAATTCTGCAAGAACTTAAAAGTTTTAAATTTACTTTAGCAATAAGAATGGCTTTAAGCGGAATTTGTGGTCTTGTTTTATTCTATCTTAATATGGCAGCAACAGCAGGTTTTCCTGTTCCGGAGTTTATTAATCCTCAAGCTCAACCGGTTATATTTTACGCTGTAAATTTGGTATTTTATATTATTGCAATTGTGGGATTTTTACCATCAATTTCAAATGGTTTAACAGGATTTATAAAAGCTCCAACACAAGACTCGTTTATCGTTTTTCCGGCGATATTATCTTTTATCCAGCTTAATGTCTTAATTTTTGAAAGTGCAAAAATTGATGTTGAAAGAACAACAATATTTGCAGGATTTACAGTTATCGCTTTTGGTTTTAACGCTATTGGCAAATATATAAATTCTAACACTATACTCAAAAATCTCTCTCTTGCAGATGTACCGGAAGGTATCAACGCAGGGTATTTAATTGATAATTTCGAAGATGTAAAACGCCTTTCTCGCACTTTGGACGAAAAAAATATAGAAATTCTTGTATCAAGAAAAACCGGATATATCTCAAACTTTATAACCGGCGGATTCTCTTCACACTCAAGTGAAAAACACGCAAAAATATTGTCTATTTTATCTATTGTTGTTTCTGTTATATGTTTTATTATCACATATATGCTTTCATCTGATTTTATAAGAGCTATATTTGCTGCAACAGGAGCAAGTATATTTATGCTTCCACTAAGCCATTCTCTTGTGTCAAGTGTTCCATCAAGTCTTATGCAAAAATCATTAAATAAAGTAGGAGCTCTTGTAAACGGCTGGCAGGGCATATATCAACTTTCAAATACAACCCATGTATCATTTGATGCAAAACATCTCTTTCCAAAAGGCTGTGTTGTTTTGCATGGTATAAAAACTTTTGAAAAAGAAAGACTTGACCTTGCAATTCTTTATGCTGCAAGTATAGCAATTGAATATTGCGATAACTTAAGACCTGTATTTATGACTGTTATCGATAACAAAAAGGATTTATTATTCCCTATTGAAAGTTGTGAGTATAAAATCGGTCAGGGATATGTTGCATGGATAGAACATAATCGTGTTATTATGGGCAACCGCACAATAATGGAAGAATACGATGTGGAGCTTCCTCCAATAAGTCTTGAAACAAAATATATAAGTGAAGGCAAAAAACCAATATATCTTTCTGTAAACGGAAAATTATTTGGTATGTTTGTTGTAAGTTATCATGCTGATAAGAATGTTAAAGAAAATTTAACTAAACTTATTGAAAATGGTAAAAATATTATTTTGCAGTCCAATGACTTTAATATTGACAGTCAGCTTCTTGAACTTGTTTATAAATTGCCGGAAGATACTGTGCAAGTTCTAAACAAAAATGAAACAAACCTGTTGCTTAATTACACTCAATACAGTGAAAGTACAGACTGTTCTATGGCTCATCTGGACAGCTTACATTCTCTTGCAGCCGGTTTCTTTGGTGCTGATAGTGCAAAACGTGCTGCGTCCACCTGTGCACTTTTGCAAATTATAAGCGTTATTGGTGGTGCAATATTGGCAATATTATTTACATTCTCACAAACTATTTGTGAAATATCTCTTTTATCTGCTTTGTTCTTATCAATCGGTTGGCTTTTCTTATCCATTGTGAGAGCTTTGGCAACAAAATATTTTTAAATTTAAAAACTCCTGCTTTGACAATAAATGCAGGAGTTTTTTAACTTTACAATATCAATTGACTATTGGTCACACAAAGGTTAATATATAAATATAATTTTATTTAAACTATATTTTAAATTATTGATTAACAATTTAAATATAGTTATAGTAATTTTCTCATATAATAAATAGATAAAATATCTTGTTTTAAAGGAGGCATTTGTATGCCTGATAGCTATGCACACAAGTACAACGGGCAATGTGCTTTAAAAATATCAAATTATACCCCACGAAATTATGAGGCTTTTATTTTAGGTTGTAATGGTCCGGACCCTTTGTTTTTTCACAGAATGTATAATCCTATAAACAAACTTCGTCTTGCACCTATTTGTAGCAGAATACACAAGGAAAAAACAGGATTGTTTTTGCAAAATCTATTTAGATTTGCACAGACAAACGCCCAAAAGGATTTCTGCCTTGGTTTTTTATGCCATTATTCTTTAGACAGTACTATGCACCCTTATATAAACTATATCACAACTGCCTATGGCCACCCATTTAATAAAGAGCATGGCCATGCTTTTTTTGAAACCAGTCTTGACAGCCATATATCTCAGTACGAAACGGGACAGTGGGGTGCATCTCCAAATGAGTATTTTCCAGAAATAAAAAAAATGTATCTGGACCAGATTGTAACTTTAATAAAACAAACTTGTGATGCCACATTTCCTGATACAAAATATCCTCGTGATGAATATTTGCAGGCATTTAAAGATTTTAAATTTATAAAAAATATCCTTTATTCTCAAAAGAAAATAAAACACTCTTTTGCAAGATTTGCAGAAGTTATATTAAGAATGGATAAATACTATATTATAAGTCATATGCAGCCTTGCTATGAGGATATATCTGATATTTCTGTTTGGCGTAATAATTTTACTGGATTTTTCTGTACAAATACTATTGAAGAGCTTTTTAAAATTGCAAACCAATTATCCGCAAATTATATTGATGTTGGTTTAGAGTTTTTTAACGGAAAATACTCTGCCACAGATTTACTTGAAGATATCGGCAATAAAAGCTATGATACAGGTATGACCATAGACTGATAAATTTATAAAAAAATAAAGGTATAGCAAATGCTATACCTTATTTTTTATTATATATAATATAAGTAATATATATAATATATAAACATATAATTTATTATATATTATATATCACAGTCTGGATATTCATCATGGTCAGGATAATGGTCAGAATCAGAATAATTGTCACAGTCAGAATAACGTTCTATTTCACCATTCTTTCCAGAGTATTCATCAACCATTGGCCTTGCTTCCATCTTTACATAATCTTCGTCACAAGCACATCCTGCTGTACAAAAATCTCTGCTGAATGTGTCGCAAACTGTTGAAGATGATCTTGGATATGAACGAATACCTTCAACCCATATACTTTCGTACTTCCAAAGTTTATCCACAACACTGCCTCTTACTTGTGCCACGTATCTTGAACGGCCCTGACAAACTTCTCTATAAATTCTGCATTTAAGATTTATAGCCATACAAGAACCATCAATCATAGGAAGTTCATCTTTAAGACATCTTACTCTGTAACCTGTTGATGTTGAGTAGAAATCATATATAACTTCGCTTACCAATTCAACCGGAATAGCCATATAAGATGGTGGACAATGAGGATTGCAAGGATTTGTACGCACAATAATCTGACCTTTAATTATAACCTTTACACCTGGGTTATTTGTGTCACAATCCACAAGTTCTTCCTTTGCATGAGTAATGCGTAAAGATGCAAATTTTGTATCCAAACCAGTGGCTGTATCAACAAGCCCTGTGCAACTATTTATAAATGTACTCATACTTGGAAGAGTAATGCTTTCATCAATTTGTCTTGATGCAATAAAACGTATATTTTTTGCACAAATATCAAGCCATTCTGTTTGCAGAGAGTTTTCTGTTATACCAAATTTTTGTTTATTTTCCATTATAAAATCTTTTGAATTATTTGATTGACATGCCATACTAATTGCCTCCATAAGTTGTTAAGAATTTTTACCTATCGTCTGTTATTTCTATACTATGCAATCAAATATTTTTTTGTGATTATGTTCATAAAAAATCCATTTTTGTCGATATTATAACTTTTTTCTATACGTAATAGTATACAAAATTTAATATATATTTAAAGAGACAAAAACTTATTTAAAGTCATATATTGGCTATATATTGTGCATAATGACGAAAATGCCATATTTTTTTTGACTTTTTACACTCAAAAATGGTATACTATCCACCGCTGAATAATTACAGCACAAAAATTTTGATTAGCTTTATGGCTTATTGGTCAAAATCTAATTGAGATTTTTTAGGAAAGTTAAAATAAATTTTTATATTTGAAAACAAATTTTTGAAAAGAAGGAGATTATATGGCAGAGTTTAAACGAAAATTTTTGCCCGCAGTGGTAGACAACAAATATCGTCTTTACTGCACAGCAATATGTTTAACGGCATTATCTGTTTGTTGTTATCTGTTATTCAATTTATTGAATATTGTTACAGTGCAATATGACAATAACAGCAAAACCATACTTTCTATGTTTTCCAACAAAGAACTGCTTTTAGAAATAGCAAATATCCAACCTAACAAAGATGACCGTATTTTATACACATCTTTTCCTGGCAATTATACAAATATCACTATTGAAAGCCCTTTTGACGTACCAGTTACAGTTGATGGCAACACTATTAATGCAAAAATACATTCCGGCACTGTTGAAGATTGTCTTCAGACAGCAGGTGTCATACTTGGTGAACACGACTATACAGAACCTAGTTTACACTCACCTGTTGATGAAAACAGTGCGATAAGAGTTTATCGTGTTGAGTATAAAGACACTCAGTATGAAGAAACAATTCCTTTTGAAACAGAATATAAAGAAAACAGTTTAACTTATCGTTTCAAAAGAAGGCAGTATGTTCTCAACGAAGGTATAAACGGCAAAAATCTTGTAACTTACAGAGAGCGTTTTGTTGATGGAGAAATGGAATCCAGCTTGGTTACTAAAGTTGAAGTTATCCGTGAGCCTGTAAACAAAGTTGTTCTTAAATACGGAAAAAGTGCTATATCACCAATGCCTGCACCAGCCGGTGTTACAATCAACAACAATGTTCCAAGCAGATATAAGCAGGTTTTAACAAATGTTTCTGCAACCGGTTATTCTGCTTCTCGTGGCAGAGGTGCTTCCGGTCTTGGTCTAGAATGTGGCACTGTTGCAGTTAACCCAAATATTATACCTTATGGTTCAAAACTTTATATAACAAGTCCTGACGGTCAGTTTGTATATGGCTTTGCAATTGCAACAGATACCGGTGCATCATTGCTTAATGGTGCAGTTGGAATAGACTTGTTCTATGATACATTTAAAGAGGCAAACCTAAACTGGAAAAATGCCGTTAATGTGTATATAATTGAATAATCTTATACAAAATAAAAAGCACTTTGTAAAAAGTGCTTTTTTCTATGCCTATGAAATTGTATTCAAACTCCTAAAAGTTTTACATCTGTATATACAGATTGAACCTTTGGAGAAACATACTTATCTTGATGTATACTTCCAAAGTACCATTTTTTGTAAGTAACCTTGCTTTCCAACATATCAAAAAAATCCATTTGTGCACTCATTGTATAGCTGCCTAAATTTATAAATCTGCTTATATTTCCACTTGGAATATGAGTTAACACATAATCTACATTAAAATTATGCTTTTCAAGGTTTGAAATACAGCTATCAAAGTCACTTTGTACAGGCATATATTTATCAGAGTATATATCAAGCTCAAAATTATCTGTTCCGCCAAAGCAAAGAATTTTTGCATCATCAAGTGTAAATATTTCTCCACGGTGGATATAGAATATTTTACCTTTAACAATTTCGCTTGCCTTTGCCCCAAAAAAGTCTGTTGTTTCAAACTGTGATAAAGTTTCAAAATCTTCGTTAAGCCCATCTATAAATAAAGTGCGAAATGGCATCTTTGATATTTTTTTAAGATATTTTTTCTGCTCTTTGCTATTTTTCCAGATAAAACCAAAGTCACCAAGTATAATCAGTGTATCTCCCCTTTTTACTTGTTTATATTGTTTATCGTCAAATCTTTCAATCTCACCATGTGTATCCGAAGTTATAAATATCATATTTTTCCTTTATTTATTAATATTTGTATGGTATAATTTATACTCAAAATGGATAATTTTTTCCATAATTACTATACTATAATATAACATCTCAAGGAGATTGTCTATAATGAAAAAAAAATTAACAGCATTTGCAATGGCAATTTTAATAGCTTTTTCGGTTGTTATTTTGCCTTTTGCCGTGTCAGCAGAAGACACTGCTGATGAAAATAGCAAAACAGAAGATACCTCTCAAGAGAATACACAGCCAGATACTCCTCAAATCAATACTTCAGCCGATTCTGTCGCAAGATATCAACTTCCATTTGATATGAATGTTGCAAGCTATATACTTGTCAGTCTTGATACCGGAGAAGTTATTTTTGAAAAAAACTCTCACGAAAAGCGTACTCCTGCGTCTTTAACAAAGCTTCTTACATCTTATGTTGCAATGAAGTATACTAAAGACCTTGACGGTACTATGGTTACTGCAAAGCAGAAAGATTTTGATGAAATTTATGGATATAATAGCTCCACAGCTGATATCAGAAAAGATGAAACATTATCAATGCGTCAACTTCTTTATGCAATGTTGCTTCCTAGTGCAAATGAAGCAGCTTGTATGGTTGCAAATCATATCGGCAACGGCAGTAGGTCAAATTTTTGTATGCTTATGAATACCGAGGCAAAAAAGCTTGGTGCAACAGATACAAACTTCTCAAACGCACACGGACTTTTTACAGATAACCACTACACAAGTGCTTATGATATGTATCTTATTGCAAAAGCCTGTTATGAAACACCTGGCTTTATGGATATAGCAACTACATCAATATATCAAATGCCTGCAAACACAAGGCACGCACAGCCTTATAATATTTTTTCAACAATAAAAATGCAAAGTAAAAGTTCTCCTTTTTATCGCAGTTATGTAAAGGGTATGAAAACCGGTTCTTTGCCAGAAGCAGGCCATAACTTTATTTCTGTATGTCAAAAAAATGGAGAAAGCTATCTTCTTGTTGTTATGGGTGCATTTGCAGACGGCAATTTACTTACAAGCAATCTGCCTGCATTTGACGCAACAAGTGCTATAATGGACTATTTCTTTAATGAATTTTCTCTTAAACCGGCAAACAGCCTTGAAAGTCCTGTTTCTGAAGTTAAACTCAAATACGCAAAAGGTGTAGATAATCTTTTGGTTTATCCAAAATCAGAAGTTTACAGCGTTTTGCCAAATAGTGCAGAAGAAAACAGTTTTCAAAAGATTTTCAATTTACCAAAAGAAGTTTCTGCTCCTGTAAAAGCAGGTGACACTATCGGTTCTGTAAGTTATTATATTGCAGATAGTCTTGTTGGCACAACAGAGCTTGTTTGTGCAGAAAGCTACGAAAGAGATTTTATTATATTTTTGGTGGAAAAATTAAAAGAAGCATTGAACAGCTTATATTTTAGAGTGGTTGTTATTGTAACTCTTGTTCTTATTGTTGCATTTATTATCTTTCAGATTTATCTTGGTAAAAAGTACGAAAAAATGCAAAAAATACACCGTAGAACAAAATAACATCTTACAACTAGATAAACAAATAAAAAGATTTAAAAGTATATGGAACACAAAATTTATGTAATACTAAGCAAGTCAAACACTTTAATGGCAAAAGCAGTTAGATTATATACCCGCAAAACATATAGTCACACATCTCTTGCTCTTGACATCTCTCTTTCAACCTTTTATTCCTTTGGCAGAAGAAATCCCAGATTTATGCTTCCGGGAGGATTTATTATAGAAGGTGTTAAAAGTGGTTTTTTTAAGCTGCACCCAAAAACACAAATATGTGTTCTTGAGGCCAGTATAACTGACAAGCAATTAGAGGATATAAAGCAAAGACTTAAACCTTTTATAGATAACCCCCTTAAATATAAATATAATATATTAGGTATTATTCCAACAATGCTTGGTATATCTTATAAAAGAAAAAAACACTTTTTATGCAGTACATTTGTTGCCTATATATTATATAACTGTTTTAAATTTAAAAAAGATTACACCCTTGTTTATCCGGAAGACTTCTTTAAATTAGGGCTGAAAAAAATTTATGAAGGAGATGCTCAAAGTTATGACAAAAGCAAGTTTTTCTGTTAAAGACCCACGAAATTTATCTATCTTAACAGATTTTTATGAATTAACAATGGCAAATGGATTTTTTCAAAGTGGCTTAAAAGATGTTATCGGTGTCTATGATATATTTTATCGCAAAGTTCCGGATAATGGCGGTTTTTCTATTTTCTGTGGTTTGGAGCAAGCTATTGAATACCTTGAAAATCTGAGTTTTTCCAAAGATGATATAGAATATTTACAAAGCAAAAATATGTTCAGCAAAGAATTTTTGGACTATCTTTATAACTTTAAATTTTGCTGTAATGTTTGGTCTGTTAAAGAAGGTACTCCTATTTTCCCAAAAGAGCCTACTTTTGTTGTGGAAGGGCCGGTTATTCAAGCCCAATTATTAGAAACCACTTTGCTTATTCTTATGAATCATCAAACTCTGATTGCAACAAAAGCAAACAGAATTGTACGCAGTGCAATGGGCAGACCTGTTCAAGAATTTGGTGCAAGACGTGCACAAGGCGTAGACGCTGCAAATTATGGCGCAAGAGCCGCTTATATTGGTGGCTGTGCATCATCATCAAATACAATGATGGAACGAGATATGGGCATTCCTGCCTCCGGTACAATGGCTCACAGTTGGGTGCAGATGTTTAACAGTGAATATGAAGCTTTTAAAGCTTATGCTACACTCTACCCTGACTCCACTGTTCTTTTAATAGATACATACAATGTTTTGAAAAGTGGTGTCCCAAATGCCATAAAAGTTTTTGACGAAGTTCTAACACCTCTTGGTAAAAGACCGATAGGTGTAAGAATTGACAGTGGCGATATATCCTATCTTTCAAAAAAAGTAAGAAAAATGCTTGATGATGCAGGATATAGTGATGTAAAAATCATCGTTTCAAATTCTCTTGATGAATATATTATAAGAGAACTTCTTGTTAATGACGCAAAAATTGATTGTTTTGGTGTTGGCGAAAGTTTGATAACAAGCAGAACAACTCCTATTTTAGGTGGGGTTTATAAACTTGTTGCAATAAAAAATAATGACGGCAGTTATACTCCAAAAATCAAAATAAGTGCAAGCATGGAGAAAATAACACTGCCTTATCTTAAACAAGTTTATCGTATTTATTCAAAAGATACAGGCAAGGCTCTTGCAGACTATGTTGCGATACATGATGAGATTATTGAAAATAGTGATGAAATTACTATTTTTTCTCCAACAGAACCTTGGAAAAAACAGACACTTAAAAATATAGAAATAAAACCACTTCTTATTCCAATATTTAAAAACGGCAAAAAAGTATATGAAAGTCCATCTCTTGATGAGATAAAAGAATATACACAAAATCAGCTTGATACACTATGGGACGAGCTTAAACGCCTTGAATATCCACACCAATATTATGTGGACTATTCTTATAAGCTTTGGAGTGAGCAAGTGAGACTGCTTAAAGAAAATCAATAATGTTTTACAGGACGGATAAATATATTCGTCCTGTATTTTATTGCAAAGAAAAAGGATAGTATCTTTTGATACTATCCCAAAAAGATTAAATTATGATACAACTTTTTGTTTTCTTTGGGCAAGACGCATTCTGTCTGCAATCATTGCTATAAACTCTGAGTTTGTTGGCTTACCACGCATATTGTTTATAGTATATCCAAAGTAATCATTCATTGTTTCCACATTGCCACGGTCCCATGCTACTTCTATAGCGTGTCGAATAGCCCTTTCAACTCGACTTGCTGTAGTATTATTTAATTTTGCAATGTCTGGATACAATCTCTTAGTAACAAGGCTTATAACCTCCGGTTCGTTAACCACCATTATTATTGATTGTCTTAAAAAACTATAGCCTTTAATGTGAGCTGGTACTCCCATTGTATGTAAAATTTCACTTACCTGATATTCAAGGTCAGACTCTTTTACCTGTTTTGTCAAATCCGCACCCAAAAGAGTTTGTGCTCTGTCCAGTGCAAATTCATAAGAATAAGGCTTTAAAAAATAATAATCAAATCCAGCTTCCATAATCTGACAAGCAATTTTGTCATTATCAAATGAACTGGTTGCAAAAAATAATTTTGGTGATTTCTCCATTCCTTCGCAAGCTTTTTTTACACCTATTGCATCTATTGAGGAAAGAAATACATCTAAAAAAACTATATCCGGCTTTATAGTTTCAATAGCCTGAAGTACTTCCTTTCCGTTTTTAGAACAATAGTACGTCTTAATTCCTTTGCTATCAAAAAAATGCTTGCTTGCTGAAATAATTTCAGCTGACTGTTCACTGAATAAAATTCTCAGTTCGTTGTCGATCATGATAAAATAATCTCTCCTAAAGCATTAATTTAACAGCCCTTTATAAACCTCTGTTATGATAGCACATATTAGTTTATAAATTCAACCTTTTAGATTTTATCGTGTAAATTTCGACATTATTCGACAAAATATTTTTGAATAACTTTGTTATATTTTATATATTTATCAAACATACTGAATGTACAGCGATGCCGTCACCACTTCCTGTAAAGCCCAATTTTTCTTCTGTTGTTGCTTTTACAGACACTTTATCTACATCAATTTCCAAAACTTTTGCAATATTTTCTCTCATTGTTTGTATAAAACCTGCAAGTTTTGGCTTTTGACAAATAATTGTACTGTCTATATTTTCAATAGTTGCCCCTTTTTCTTTTATCAACTTGTTTACACAAGATAATAAAAATAAGCTATCTGCACCCTTATATTGCTCCTCTGTATCAGGAAAATGTTTTCCGATATCCCCAAGTGCCAATGCTCCAAGCAATGCGTCCATTATTGCATGTGTTAAAACATCAGCATCAGAGTGCCCCAAAAGACCTTTTTCATATTCAATTTCAACACCACCCAGAATTAACTTTCTATCTTCAACAAGGCGATGTACATCATATCCGTGACCAATTCTCATTTTATTTTCCTTTCTTATATCTTCTTTTGTTGTTATTTTATAATTATCATAGCTACCTTCACATATTGCAACTTTAAATCCTGCATTTTCAAAAAGCTGTGCGTCATCTGTAATGGTAAAATCCTCGTTATTTTCTAATAGTTTCTTGTATGTATCAACGCAAAAAACTTGTGGAGTTTGTGTTATAAACAGCTTATCTCTTTTTAGCGAAGTTTTTACAACATTGTTATTTCCCATTTTTATTGTATCTTTAACCGGCACACATGGTATTGCCGCTTTTGTTTTATCTGCATTGATTATAGTATTTGTGATTATTTCATCACTTACAAAAGGTCTTGCCCCGTCATGCACTGCCACAAGTCCACTTGTTTTTATTTCTTTAAGCCCATTTGCAACACTTTCTGCACGTTCACTGCCACCTTTTACAACGCAAATAACTTTTTTATACTTTTGTGCAATTTCTTTTATATCATCAATATTATCCCCTGCAACAAGGATAATGTCATCTATAAGTTTATTATTTTCAAAAGCCTGCACAGATTTTTCTACAACCGGAACGCCGTCAATCTTGTAAAGCATTTTATCAAATCCAATACGTCTGCCTTTTCCCGCTGCCACAATAACTGCATAAATCTTCTTATTATTATACATATATTTTCCCCTTTATTTTTAAAAATAAAAGAATATTACTTCTGATTTCAATTATACTCAAAACAACTGTCAAAGACAATTTGAAATAATTTCATTATTCTTTTTTCTATTTATCAAAAAGCGTTTATAATACTTTATTTTTGCGTAATCCAATACTTGTTTTGTATAGACAAAATCATAAGCACCACCAACTGCTCCAACAATTGGCACCCCTTGCAAAAACTTCATATACAAAAGTTCTCCTGAAAGGCAATTTGCTGTTTTGGAAATATTATCTTCAACAGAAATATACTGCTGTGTATATCCGTTTTTAATAAAAAATTCCACTTCCTTGTCGGCTTTTTCAAAGTCTTCACCTGTGGATAAAGCACCCTGTATCAAAAGCAAAATAAAGTGTTTTTCCTCTTGTGTGTTATAATCATATCCGTAATTTAAACTTATTTGATATATACTTTTAAGCATAATAGCTGTAAAAAGTGCTATATCCGGCAATCCTATACCCAAAACTCCAAGACTAACACCACTTACACCACTTATTGCAAGATTTATTTTATCTGATGAAGATTTATTAAAAGTTTTTAGACTTTTTCTGTTATTCTTTATATCTGCTATATAAGAATTTATTTTATAATTATCATCAATTTTCCCCTTGTTGTAGGTTTTTTCTATTACGCCTGTTCCCTTTGAGAAAATTGTATTAAAAGCTTTTGTAAATGCCGTATTTAGTGTTTTTTGCAAACCCTGAGGTACT
The DNA here is from genome assembly GCA_020024185.1 of Oscillospiraceae bacterium. Lineage (GTDB taxonomy): Bacteria > Bacillota > Clostridia > Oscillospirales > Ruminococcaceae > RGIG3102. The sequence goes on from JAHHUD010000004.1 coordinate 22,799, forward strand.
TTATCTGATAAAAATTCATCTAGTTTAGATGATTTTTTGTTTAATTTTTTGTTTATAAGTGATTGCTCTTTTTTGTATAATTTTTTCAGTTCTTTATCAATGGGAGAAATTTTTTTAAACATAATATACCTCCTTTTTGCAAAATTATATCATATATTTATAGTTATATATACAAAATCCCGACAACCTTATGATTGTCGGGTAAATTTTAGTTAAACCCAAATATTTTTTGAGAAATACTGTATCCTGTTGTCACAAGCTTTTTACCGATTACAGAATCAAACTGCATACATCTGCCTAAGAATGAGTGTTTAACTGCATTATATAATTTTATATCTTTGTTTTTAAGATAATTCCAAAGTTGATATTTTTTACAAAGATTTTCTGTTGTGCCGGATTTTATAAGTAACACTGTTGAAACAGTTGTTATCATTGTAAGATATTTCACCATATAATCTCTGCATTTTTTATCTTGCAAAGACATAACATCACAGCAATCAATCATTATTTTGTTAACTCTTAACTGCTGGTCAATACGGCTTATCATTATCTTCTCGTTTACCGATTGACCTTCTCTGCCTATGTAATAACGATATAAATCCAAATCCATATAGTACATTGTATTTACATAGGGAAGTGGTTGATATGCAAATATATTGTCAACATAAAAAGTATGTTTTGGAAGCTTTATACCACAATCTTTTAAAAGCTGTGTGCGATATATCAAACTGTGCATAAGCAAATTTTGATGCGGCAAAAACTTGTTTGTATCGCTCCATGTAAAAATCTTGTTTTGAGGCATAATATTCGTATATTTTATAACTCTTGATTTATTTTCACTTGTTTTTTCATAGACATAGTTGCAAATTATCATATCAACTTGCTTTTGATGTGCCTCAAACAGCTCCATAGCTGATTTTACTTTTAAAAGACTATTTTTATCAAGCCAGTCATCGCTATCTAAAACTTTAAAATACATTCCTGTTGCATTTTCAAGCCCGGTGTTAACTGCCTGCCCATGACCACCGTTTTCCTGATATACATATTTTACAACATCAGGATATTTGCTCTCATACATTTTGCCAATTTCCTGTGTATTATCTTTTTGAGAACCATCATCAACTATTATAATCTCTATTCTATCGCCAAATACAAGGCAACTTTCAATAGCTTTACCCATATATTCTGCTGAATTATAGCAAGGAATTGCAACTGATAACAATTTCATATTTTTTTCCTTTTTCATAAAATTTTATATTTGTTATATTATACTACTCTATAATAAAAATTTCTACTTAAAAATATAACCGACAGGAGATTGTCCTATCGGTTATTTGTTTTGTTATCCTGCTTTTTCCAAGCTGTTATTTCTTTCTATTCCATCAAGAGTGTCCAGCATATTCTGTGCAAATATACCATAACCTCTATCAACTTGATTTACAAACACATGAGTTACTGCTCCAACAAGTTTTCCGTTTTGCACAATAGGAGAACCACTCATTCCTTGTACAATACCTCCGGTAAGAGATAAAAGCCTGTCATCTGTTATTCTGATAATCATATTCTTATTCATGTTTGTACTGGTTAATGATATTTTTTCTATTATTATATTGTAGCTTTCAGGCTTTGTGCCGTTTATAGTTGTTATAATCTGTGCCGGCCCCGGCTCAATTTCTTGAGGAGTAACAACATCCATTATATTTTCTTTTGGAACATTAAAAATTTTTCCATATACACCATTTGGAATATTCGCAAGCACTTTGCCCGAAGGAAAATTTGACATAAATGTACCTTTAAGTTCTCCTGCATGTCCATTTTGACTTTTTGTAAGTCCTACTATTTTAACTGGTACAATTTCTCCTGACAACAGTGGAATATCTTTTTGCGTATCTGTGTCTTTTATGCCATGTCCAAGTCCTGCAAACATACCTTTCTGTACATCATAAAAAGTCATGGTACCAACACCGGCAGAAGAATCTCTAACCCACATACCGGTGCGATATGTTTGCGTGTTTTTATCCAAAACAGGTACAAGAACAGTTTCACTTCTTATTCCGTCTCTCATGTATATCACGTTTATCGGTTTTCCGGCATTTTTCTGTATATAGTTTTCAACATCATTATTGCTTTTTGTTGAAAAATTATCCAGCTGCATTATCACGTCCCCCATTTTTAAGCCTGCAAGTTTTGCAGGACTTTGATAACCGGTACTTGTGAGAACTTCTGAAAAGCCAACAATCATAACACCATTACTAAACATTTTTATTCCAAATGGTGTGCCGGCAACAGAAACCTTTCTGTTTTCTGTGGTTGTAACATTAACTTCTTTTATGGGCACAACTCCAAATAATTTTGCCTCATATTTAAGCTTTTGTCCAGACTTTGCTACCTCTTTACTATTTGACTTATTTTGACTTTCAAAGGATACTATCGGCAAACTTTTTATCTGAACTTCGTCCCCAGGTACAATATATAAATTTGAGGGAATCATTCCTTTTACATAAATAGAAAAACCTGTAAACACCATAGCAGAATATATAAACAGCTTTATAATCTTTTTCAGCATAACATACCTCCAGTTGAATAATACTATTATGTGCAGAAATCTTATTTCTATAACAAAAGCTCAAGAGGTTTAAAATATGCTTAAAGCTGATAAAATAACAAAAATATATAACACTGTTGAAGGCAAAAATATTGTGCTTAATGAAATTGAATTTTCTGCACATTCCGGAGAATTATGTATGATTTTTGGAAAAAGTGGTTGTGGAAAAAGCACTTTTTTAAATGTTTTAAGCTGTCTTGATAGTTTTGACAGTGGAACACTTATTGTCAACGGAAAAACTGTAAATGATATGAAAATAAAAGATATTTGCAAAATGAGACGCAATGAAACTGCTTTTATTTTTCAAGGATATAATCTTATATCTTCTATGACGGCTCTTGAAAATGTTCAGCTTGGTTTAAAATACAGAAAAGTGAGACGAAAATTGAGAACTGATATGGCAAAAAAAGCACTTGAACAAGTTGGTCTTTCTCATCGTCTTGATTATCTTCCTCATCAACTATCCGGTGGGCAACAACAGCGAGTTGCCATAGCCAGAGCTTTGGTTTTGCAACCAAAAATACTTTTTTGTGATGAGCCGACAGGTAATTTAGACACAGAAAGTGCTGAAATGGTGTTGGAAAATATAAACAATTTAAAGCAAAACGGAACACTTGTTATAATGATAACCCACGATAAAAGCCTTTTGCCTTTGGCAGACCGAGTTTTTACTTTATCTGACGGAAAAGTTATAGAACAGTAAAAAAATAGGGACTGTATCTTAATGATACAATCCCTTTTATTTTTAGAAATTAGCATATATAAAGCTTGCTGATGAACCATATCCACCATTTTGCATAATAAAGCCTGCCATAATAAGACCAACAAGAACATAGTAACATAAAATGCGATAAGGCTGTTTCATTGTCAAAAATGCAGTTGTAAGGCATTTGCCTTTTAAGCGGAACTGACGGTACCAGTCCATATAAACCAAAATTGCCACCACAACAACACTGTATGCCAAATACGCATATACAAGCATAGGTGTTGCATCAAAACCTGTTGCCACTGCGTTATACAAATCTGATTTAAAAGTTGATAAAGACAAATTATTAAATAAATGCCCTATATACCAAAATGCGTCTCCAACTGTATTTGCACGGAAAAATATTTGGCTGAATGTAACCAAAGTAAAAATCCAAACAACCTTTCCCCAGTATTTTAAAGGTTTTGGGTGTTTATCAGGTTTTTTATAATATTTACGCATAAGGTCTTCCCCTGTGCGATAAACTGCATGAAGCATACCCCAGATAATAAATGTCCACGCACTGCCATGCCACAATCCACTTGTCATAAAAACAAGCCATATAGCAATTATAATCGGTGGTTTTTCATATCCAAAACGGCGCAATGGATTTGTCCACACAAAAGGAGTAAATATATAATCCTGAAACCATGATGACAAAGAAATATGCCATTTTGTCCAAAATTGGCTGAAAGAAGTTGAAAAATAAGGTGTGCTAAAGTTATCAACTATATCAAAATCCAAAAGCTTTGCACTGCCTCTTGCAATATCAGAATATCCGGAAAAATCTCCATAAAGCTGAATTGAATATGCAAAAGCAGTAAAAATCAGCATAAGTCCGGAATAATCCTGCAAATTATTATGTACTGATGTTATAAACATTGCTATAACATCTGCAACTGCGATTTTTTTAAAAAATCCAATTGCCATAAGTTGAAGCCCTGACACTGTATTTTCATAAGAGAATTTATGTTGTTTGTGAAATTGTGGTATAAGCTTTGCCCCGCGGGAAATTGGCCCTGCCAAAACGTGTGGAAAAAATCCTATAAAAAGACTGTATATAAGCAAGTTTTTTTCTGCTTTAATTTTTTTAAGATATACGTCCACCACATAACCAACACTTTGGAAAGTGAAAAAGCTGATACCGGTAACAAACAAAATATTAAATTTTTTAAATTCAATATTTGCTCCCAATACATTTGCAAGTGATATAATATTTTCTGCAAAAAAATTAAAATATTTAAACACTAACAGCATACCTATATTTATAAAAAGAGCTATGAGCATTGCTGTTTTTCTTTTTTTATCATCTTGCTGGCTATCTATTATTTTACCTGCAACATAACTTACTACGGTTGAAATAAGCAAAAACGGAACTGCTCTTAAATCAAAACAAGCGTAAAAATAATAGCTTACAAGCAAAAGATAGATTTTCTGAAATTTTGCCGGAACAACATAATATATCAGCACTGCTATTGGCAAAAATATCATATATGGTACGGAGTTAAATAACATAAATAAACCTCGTTTGATTATAATTTAAAAAAGTTTTACATTATATTGTAACATTATTCATTTTAAAAAACAACAAAAACCGTCTTATAGCTACAAGACGGTTTCATTATTAATAAATTTCACAATTATAAATATTTGGATATCCTTCAGAAAAATCCATTATGCCATAGCTTGGAGAAAATCCGGTTGAAACATCTGGTTTTACACTGCCCGGGCAAAATATATAAAGTCCGTTCATATACTCATAATATTGCTTATGTGTATGACCATAAAGAACAATATCAACACCCATATTTATGGCAGCACGTCTTAATCCCAACTTGCTCATTTTTACATCAAAGCCATCTCCATGAGTTATCAAAATTTTATATTTATCTACTTTTATAACACTCATTGGCAATAAATCATTTGCCACATCACAGTTGCCTGCAACAATTTCAAATCTATGTTCTGGAAAATCTAATTTTGCTCTTCTTATATCGTTTATACCATCGCCCAGAAAGATAACATTTTTTATATCTTTTTCTTTTTCTATAATTTTATACAGTTCACTGTAAAATCCGTGTGTATCACTTATAATTAACCATTTCATATAAGCTTACCCCCTAAGAGATTGTACCTCTTTATACACTTCACTTTTGGAAAAATTTGTTTTTGCACAAACCTTTTTTGCTGCCTCTTTAAGTGGAATATTCTCCAATTCCATAATCTGCATACATTTTTGTGCAAGCTGTTGCAAAGTAAGCTCCTTTTCTTCGCTTTCAAAAACACCACCTGCAACAATTAAAACAAACTCACCTTTTGGAGAGTTTTCTGTATAATATTCCAAAGCTTGCCCAACAGTTGTAAGTTTTATTTCTTCATGCAGTTTTGTAAGTTCTCTTGCTATTGTAAGACTTCTGTCTTCTCCAAAAGTATTTTTAAAATCTTTCAGCGTGTTAAGCAATTTATGAGGTGCTTCATAAAAAATCATTGTGCGAGTTTCATTTTCAAGTTGCTGTAAATGTTCCATACGCTGTTTTTTTGATGTAGATAAAAAACCTTCAAAGCAAAATCTTCCGGTATTTTGCCCACTTACAGAAAGTGCCGTAATAACTGCACTTGGACCTGTTATCGGTATAACACGTATACCGTGGCTATGTGCTTGTTTAACCAAAATTTCTCCAGGGTCGCTTATACAAGGAGTGCCGGCGTCGCTGCAAACAGCGCAGTTTTCTCCATTAAGAACACGAGAAATAATATATTCTCCTTTATCTTTAAGATTGTGTTCATAATAGCTTATCATAGGTTTTTTTATCCCCAAATGATTAAGCAGTTTAACAGTAACTCTCGTATCTTCTGCCGCAATAAAATCTGCATCTTCAAAAGCTTGTTTCATCCTTGGTGTAAGGTCTGATAAATTGCCAATAGGTGTGGCAACAACATATATAACTCCTGACATAATTCACCTTTCAAAATATACAACTTATTAGTTTTTATTATGATAACATCTTTAATTTGTTTTTACAATAAAATGTAACCTATTGTAATATTGTATAAAATCAAGTTATTAACAGTTATAGCAAATTTATCATTTGATATTTTTGTTATATTTTTAACAAATACTCTGCTAATATTTATTGATAATGCCAAATTATATCACTATACGTTATTTTTAACAACCTATTTATTGATTTATTGTGCAGTATGCTTTATAATCATTTGTGTAAATTATTTTATTTTAACTTTATTTTTTATTAAATAAATATACATATCATTTTAGTATCTAGGAAGGACCCACCATGAGAAAATTTGACACTCAAGTTCAACAGCTAACATACAAAGTGCTAAAAGAAGTTGCAAAAGAATCTTTTAACGGCACTTTGCTTAGAAATATCACAGATATTCCAAAAAAAATTGTGCCAACAGGCGAGCCTACTTTCCGTTGTTGTGTATATAAAGAACGCGCTATCGTTTCTGAAAGAATAAAAATGGCTATGGGCGGAGACTCTCAAAACCCAAATGTTATTGAAGTTATCTCCATCGCTTGTGATGAATGTCCACAAGGTGGTTATGAAGTTACAAACGCTTGCCGTGGCTGTATTGCTCACCACTGTGAAGACAGCTGTAAACGTGGTGCTATCACTTTTGACGAAAACAAGAAAGCACGTATAGACAAATCAAAATGTGTTGAATGTGGTATGTGCGCAAAGGTATGTCCATACAGCGCTATTCACAACTTTAAACGTCCTTGTGAAAGTGCATGTAAAATCAACGCAATAGGCATGGATGAAAACAAAGCCGCAAAAGTTAACAATGAAAAATGTATCTCCTGCGGTGCTTGTGTAAATACTTGCCCATTTGGTTCTGTAACACAAAAATCATTTATACTTAATGTTATCGACCTGCTCAAACAAAGACAGAGAAATCCAGAACTTAAAGTTTATGCTGTTGTTGCTCCTGCTATTGCAAGCCAATTTGGCTGGGCATCTTTAGGTCAGGTTGTTGCAGGCATAAAACAACTTGGTTTTTATAATGTTATCGAAGCTGCTCTTGGCGCAGATATGGTTGCTTATACAGAAGCTCAGGAACTTTTGGAAAAAGGATTGCTCACATCAAGCTGTTGTCCTGCATTTGTTGATTATATTCATAAATATTATCCAGAGCTTAACGGTTATATCTCACACAATAACTCACCAATGGTTGAAATTGCAAAATATATCAAATCAAAAGACCCAGAGGCAAAGGTTGTGTTTATTGGACCATGTACTGCAAAGAAAATGGAATTTCAAAAAGAATCAACAGGTGGTGCAGTTGACTGTGTTATGACTTTTGAAGAATTGCAGGCTCTCTTTGGTGCAAAAGATATTGACCTTACAACACTTGAAGCAGAAAGTCTTGATAACGCTTCTGAATATGGAAGAATTTTTGCAAGAAGTGGTGGTCTTGTTGAAGCAGTTCGTGAAAGTGTTATGGAACTTGAAGAAGACCCAGAAAAATTCAAACCAGTTATCGGCAATGGTATTGAAGAATGTAAAATGGCATTGCTTCGTCTATCCAAAAATCTTCTCAACGGCAACTTTATTGAAGGTATGGCTTGTCAAGGCGGTTGCATAAGTGGTGCAGGCTGTCTTACACATAACGCAAAAAGCAAAATGCAAGTTGATAACTTTGGTAAAGAAGCCGGTGGAAAAACAATTAAATCTTCCATCGACAATGCTGATATTAAAGCTAAATAATAAAATTTATCCCGTCAGAAAAAACTTGACGGGATTTGTTTTTTATTATCATTTAATGTTATTTATGTGAAATTACTTGCATTTTACTTATACTTATATATAATAGTTTATATGTGTGTTTATTAACATAGAAAAAACAAGATTAATTTCAGGAGTTTAATAATGAATATGAAAAAAATTACCAGCCTTGCTTTGGCTTGTATTTTAACTGCAAGTGTTCTTGTTGGCTGTTCTAAAAAAGACAGTAATTCAAACAGTCAAGGTGAACAAAATAATCAACCAAACCCTAATCTTTCTATAAGCTTTGATTTAAGCAAGTATTTTGATGATACCGGTTATCTCATCGGTCTTGACACATCAAAAGTTAAATTGCCAGATTATAAGTCAATTGTTGTTCCAAAAGAACACCATACACCTTCAAAAGAAGATGTTCAAAAAGCAATTGACGCTGAACTTGCAAAATTTGCAGAACCTGTAAATGTTACAACCGGCACTGTTCCAGACGGTGCAACACTTAATATTGACTATGTTGGCTCTGTTGACGGTGTTGAATTTGAAGGTGGCAACACAAATGGTCAAGGTACAGAAGTTACAATTGGTGTAACACAATATATTGACGATTTTCTTGAACAGCTTGTTGGCAAAAAAATCGGTAGTACATTTGATATCGAAGTTACTTTCCCTGAAGACTACCACATGCCAGATCTTGCCGGCAAAGACGCTATTTTCAAAATTACAATTAACTCTATGAAAACTCCTGGTGAATTACCAGAGCTTACAGATGATTTTGTAAAAACAAACTTTGCGTTTACAGGCGTTACAACAAAAGAAGAATATATCCAATACGTAACAGATATGCTTTCTTCAACTCTTGTAAACAGATACCTTTACGGAGAAATTCTCAAGAAAACAACTTTTGATGAAGTTAACGAAAATGCAATTAAATTTCATCAAGACCATGTTCTTGCATACTGCGAAATGGAAGCAAAAGCTTATGGTATGACACTTGATGCTTATCTTGAGCTTACAGGTCTTGGCACAAAAGAACAATTTTTGGAACTTGGTGCAGAAGCTATCAAAAGTGACGCTGAACAACTTTTGGTTTTGCAATCAATCGGTAAACATGAAAATATCACAGTTACTGACGAAGATATTAAAGCTCAAGTTGGTGATAACCAAGCACAACTTGAAGAACTCTATGGTAAAAACTATGTAAAAATGTCTGTTCTTAACGAAAAAGTACTTACATTCCTTGAAGAAAAAACACCAAGAGAATAATTTACAAAAAATAAAACAGCCTTGTAAAAGGCTGTTTTTTGTTTTTTTAATTTATAAAATGCCAGTTTGGTAAAAACTCAAGAAAATCCAAATACTCTTTTGTTGCCGGTATACCTGTTGTCACCGGTAAAAACATCAAAAATAAAACGATACATAACGCAAAATATATAGCTATATATTTTTTGTTTTGTTGTTTTTTATTCACAATATCTTTTATCATAAATGCTATTGACATTATACCAAAAACTGCACATATAAAATAGTGATATATAAAGCATAATCTGCTTACCATAAACCATGGTAAATATGACGAAAAATATCCAAGAGAAACAAAAATATAGGATAATTCTTTATTTTTTATTCCTTTATATAAACAGTAAATACTTGCAATTGGGGTTAAAATCCAAATTGCAGGATTTCCAAAAGCAGAAATACTGCTTACAAGCCCATTATTCATATTTGCCACAGCATACCATATTGGTTTTATGTTTAACGGCCAGCTGTACCACATAGATGAAAAATAATGCTCTGCAACAAGTTGAGAGTGATATTCATACATGTGAATTTGATAATTTATTAGTTGACTTATATAGTCTTTTAATGATGATGCGTTTATAACCGGTATAAATGACAGAGCATATACAATAAGTGGTACGCCAACAAAGAAAATAAAACACATCAATATTGTTTTGATTAAATATTTTTTATCTTCATCTTGTTTTTTACTTTTATTGTATTTTGAAAAAATAGCAATAAAGAATAATATTGCAAGTGCAACCATAGGATATGCGCCATTCCATTTTGAGCTTATTGCACAGCCCATAAAAAAGCCACTTAAAGCAAGATAAATCCATTCTTTTTTATCTTTAAATACAGCTTTCCAATAATATGCCATAAACAAAAATGTAAGAAGCACAAATAAAACAACATAAGTATCAACCGTAGCTATACGTGTTTGTGTAAGGTGCATAAAATCCAATGCAACCAAGGCTGTTGCCACAACTGCACACCAGCCGTTATCAGAAAGTTTCTTTACAAGAAAATATGTAATTGGCAATATTGCTATGCCACATATCACTCCTATAATTCTCCAACCAAACGGAGTCATCCCAAAAACAGCAATGCCAAGACTTATAAGTATTTTTCCAAGAGGTGGATGCGTAGTTTCGTATATATCATAACCTTTTAGTTGCTCATAAGCAGTTCTTGCGTGATAAATTTCGTCAAAATACATAGAGCTGAAATATGAAATATCGTTTTCAAAATAATGGCTTTCGTCCACTGCATTTCTTGCACCATATATTGCATTTTCATTATAATCTGTTAGTTCACCGTAAATTATATTTCCGTTTTCATCAACAAAAACAATCTCATTAAGCACTTGCCCTATATTTTTTGCTTTAACAATGACCTTTGTTGCATAAGCAGGAGTTTGATATTCCTGCCAACTAAAAATCTTTTCATTATCCGTATCACAAAAACTCTGAAATTCACTTCCGTTTAATGAATATAAAATTTCAAAATCTCCGCCAACAGCATTTCTTTGTGTCAAATCAGTTTTCTCGCCTATACCGCTGTATGTATACACTTTATCTATCTGAGTTGGATTTTCAAATTCTATCGCAAAAGACATATTACCTACATCAGACTGAAAAAAAGTTTGTGGTGCTTTTGTAGAGCCAATATTTAATAATCCAAAAAAGCTGTAAATAACAGTTATTATCAACATTATATTTACATCTTTTTTTATATTTTTAAGTTTAATATTATTATCTTTAATTACTTGATACACAACATATCCGGCAAAAAACAATGCAATAATCATCATTGCAAATCCCAAAGATTTTTTTATAATCTCTATTCCCGTAAAATTGCTATTATAAGAATTTAAAATCCAATTTGTATTGAAATAATTTAAACATGCTATAACCATTGAAAAAATAAAATATTCTTTTCTTTTATTTATAGCAAAAGTTATAAGAGCAAATAAAATAGCCGGATAAATATATCTTTCGTGCATCATTGTGCAGAAAGAAAAAATAATTGTAATTATCAGTGTGGAAGATATAAATAAATTTGATTTATCTTTGCTTTTTAAAACAATAAAACCCACCACAATAATAGATATTGCTATAACATAAATATTTATAAATACTGAGTTTTGAGAAACATCTATCCAGTTAAGCCCCATAGTATAATATACATTATATGCGTTAACCGTATAATACTTATATCCACCAACAGTGTTTGTATATAGCTCAAAAAGCCATGCTATATCAAACAATCCATTACAAAACGGTAAACACATTATATAAAAACTTGTCGCTCCTGAAAAAACTGCCTTCAAAAATTCTTTTATACTTTTTGTTCTTATTATGTAAAACAGCAACACAGGGCCAAATAAAAGTGCCTGTGGTTTTATAAGCAGTGCATAAGCATAACTTATCCCGGCAAAACAGGTTTTATTTTTATACGCAAAATAAATACTCAGTGCAACAAACAAAATATAAAAGCTTTCAACCTGCCCCCAAACACTACTATTTAAAATAACCACCGGCATAAATAAAAACACCAGTGCCAAATATTTTGCAAATGCTTTACTTTGTTTTTCCTCTGCAATTTTGTATAACAAATACGCACATGCAAAATCTGCAATCATTGATGGCAATTTAAGTATAAAAATGTATAGTATATTTCCGTTTTCTATTCCTAATAGTCTTACTATTTTTGTTATAAAGTACAAAACATACATATATCCCGGAGGATAATCCATAAATATCCCCTGTCTGTACATTTGACTTAATCCATAGTCAACAGAATATTGCCCCCAAATCATAAAGTTATTTACATCAAAACCAAAATAATTATTTTGAAGTGCAAAAAATATTCTTATCACTGCTGCAATAATCACTAACGGTATAAAAAACTTTGCAGATATATCATCTTTATTTTGTATGTATTTATAAAAAAATACTATTAACGCAATATATACTGCATTTATAAGTAAATCAGCAAGCATTATTTCTCCTTTTGTGGTTATTATTTATAATAAGTAATTTTTATGTCTTACAATTATACCATAACTAATAATTTAAATAAATTGAAATTTATGTATTATTAAAGTGAATAACATCTAAAGTTTTGTAAACACTATACACATAATATAATTTTTGAAAGGAGACACCATGAAGAAAAAGCTTTTTGGCTCTTTGGGAGACTCTGTAAAAGGTAATGCTGTTATAGTTGTGCTTGTGCTTTGTGTTATCGGTGCAGCCGGTTTGTCAATCCATACAGTCAATGACATAAACAACAAACTTAATAATCAAAAAATAGAAAATCCTCAGCCAGATATATCCTCCTCAAAAGAGCAAACACAAGATGTTCAAAATCAAGCTGAAAATGTGCCTTTAAAACCAACCCCATCACCAAGCGAAAAACCAAAAGATAATCAGAAAAAATCAGACAGCTCTAACATAAATTCTGAAAATGCTGAAACTGCACCAACAGAAACCGGATTTATGATGCCTGTAAGCGGAAAAATCTATGCTGCCTTTTCTGCAGACGAGCTTATTTATAATAAGACTATGGGAGATTGGCGTACTCATAACGGCATTGATATAAGAGCAAATAAAGACGTTGCTGTTAAAGCCGGCATGAGCGGTATGGTAAAGGATATTTATAATGACGGAATGCTTGGCAATGTTGTAGAAATTGAAAGTGAAAATGTTGTTGTAAGATATTGCGGGCTTGGAGATAAGATACTTGTTAAAAAAGGAAACCGTGTATCTCAGGGAGATTCCATTGGCGTTGTGGGAGAAATTCCTCTTGAAATAAGTGACGAAAGTCATCTTCACGTTGAGTTTATAAAAGATGGTCAATATCAAAACCCAAACAATTATCTTTCACAGACAAATCAATAATATTATTATAAAAGGTACTTTATTTATAAAGTGCCTTTTTATGTTGAAATATGTCTTTATTTATGTTAGTATATAAGCTGTATAAATACGCACTAAATAACAACTATTTTTATGTTTAGGAGATATATATGGCAAATTTTGAATTTATAAAAAACGAAATTGATGGCCTTGTGGTAATAAAACCAACTGTTCATGGTGATAATCGTGGCTTTTTTATGGAAACATATCATAAAGGTGAATTTGTTGCCGCTGGCATTGATAGAGAATTTGTTCAGGACAACCATTCAAAAAGTACAAAAGGTGTTTTACGTGGTCTCCATTTTCAAAAAGAAAACACTCAAGGCAAACTTGTTAGAGTTACAAAAGGTGAAGTTTTTGACGTTGCAGTAGACTGCCGTCCAAACAGCAAAACTTTTGGCAAATGGTATGGCGTAACTTTAAGCGAAGAAAACAAAATGCAGTTTTATGTTCCAGAAGGCTTTGCTCATGGTTTTTTGGTTCTCAGTGATGAAGCAGAATTTTTATATAAATGCACTGATGTATATAACCCAACTGCTGAAGGCGGTATTCCATATAACGACGAAACAATCAATGTTCAGTGGCCTGAAATTGACTGCGAAATAAAACTCAGCGAAAAAGACAAAATCCATACACCTTTTGCTCAGCAGACTTTCAGCTACTTTGCGGGGTACTAATTTATGCTAAAACTCTATAATTACAGATTTAAGATGTTTTTGAAATATCGATTTTTATTACAAAATCTTATCCAAAGAGATATAAAAGTTAAATATCGTCGCAGCACTCTTGGTATTATGTGGAGTGTTTTAAACCCTCTGCTTATGATGATTGTACTTACAATGGTTTTCTCTTTTGTATTTAAAAACGATATAGAAAACTATCCGGTATACCTTTTAAGTGGTCAGCTTTTATTTACTTACTTTACAGAAAGCACTTCCATGTCTATGGAGAGTGTTATCGGTTATTCTCCACTTATCAAAAAGGTATATGTACCAAAATATATTTTCCCTCTTGAAAAATCATGCTTTAGCTTTATAAATATGTGCTTTTCACTTATTGCTCTTTTTGTGGTTATGCTTGTTACAAAAGCACCTTTTCATCCAACAATATTTTTGGCAGTTTACCCTTTAATTACTTTATTTTTCTTTAGCCTTGGTATTGGATTGTTTTTATCATCAGCTGCAATATTTTTCAGAGATATAATACATCTTTGGAGTGTTTTCACAACTGCTCTTATGTATGCTTCTGCAATATTCTATCCAACCTCTATTTTGGACGGCACTATAATGCAAGTTCTTATTAACTTTAATCCACTTTATTGGTATATAGACGCATTCAGACAGGTTATGTTACGTGGAGAACTATTTAGTTTCAATCACTTGTTTATATGTGCTTTATGTGCAGTTGTTGCAATGTTTATCGGCCTTAAAACATTTAAAGAAGGGCAAGATAAATTTATTCTTTATATATAGGAGGTTTGACATGGATAAAAAAATTATGGTCAAGGTTGACCATTTGGGTATTCGTTTCAACCTTGCAAAAGAAAGAGTTGACTCTTTAAAAGAATATTTTCTAAAATTTGCAAAAGGTTCTTTGCATTTTGAAGAATTCTGGGCTCTTAACGACGTTAGCCTTGAAATTGAAAAAGGCGATTTTTATGGTCTTGTCGGTATAAACGGCAGTGGTAAATCAACTTTATTAAAAACTATTGCAGGTGTTTTTAAACCAACAAAAGGCACTGTTAAAGTAAACGGTACAATCGCCCCGCTTATTGAGCTTGGTGCCGGTTTTGATATGGACCTTACTGCAAGAGAAAATATATTTCTTAACGGCGCAGTTCTTGGTTTTTCAAAAGCACACATGATGGAAAAATTTGATGATATTGTAGATTTTTCTGAGCTTCATGACTTTTTAGATGTTCCACTTAAAAACTATTCTTCCGGTATGGTTGCTCGTATCGCTTTTGCTATTGCAACTGCAACAAGACCTGACATTCTTATTGCTGACGAAATTTTGTCTGTTGGTGACTATGCTTTTCAAGAAAAATGTGAAGCAAGAATGAAAGAGCTTTTAGACAGTGGCACAACGGTTATCTTTGTTAGCCACTCTATTGAGCAGGTTAAACGTATGTGCAACAAAGCAACTTGGATTGAAAAAGGAAAAGTTATAATGACCGGCGATGCAGAAACTGTTTGTGATGCATACAGCAGTAAATATTAAATTTTAAGGGAGGTTTATACCTCTCTTTTTTATGCAAAATTTACATTTATATCAATTCGTGATATAATATTATGATTTGTTATTTTATTTATAAAGGAGATTGTAAAATATATGGATATTCAAGACAGTCCATTGAAATTTATAAAAAGAAATCTCAACCCTAAAAGATTTCCTAATCTTGCAAAAAGAGGATTTAACTCTATAAAAAACGAAGGGTTTGAATCTACTGCAAAAAAAATTGAATTTCGTGTAAATCTTATGCTTAAAAAAGATACGTGGCAGATTCGTAGTGATATACCTCTAAAAAAAGAGCTTAAAGCACAAAAAGCAACCACATTTGCTTATATGCCAAAAATCAGCATTGTTGTTCCTCTTTATAACACACCAAAAAAATTTCTTATGCAAATGGTTGAAAGTGTTGAAAAACAAAGTTATCAAAACTGGCAATTAGTTCTTGTAAATGCAAGCGGAAATTATCCGGAAATTGAAAAAAAAGCTAAAAAAGACAGCCGTTTTACTTATGTTATTATGGAGAAAAACCTTGGGATTGCTGAAAATACAAACTTTGGTTTTTCTCATTGTACAGGCGATTATATTGCTTTGCTTGACCATGACGATGTAATTTTGCCAAATGCTCTTTTTGAAAATGTAAAAGCCATAAATGAACATGGCGCAGATGTGCTTTATTCTGACGAAATTGTCTTAGACGGAGATTTAAAGCAACCTATTCAATTTCATTTTAAAGGTGATTATGCCCCTGATTATCTGCGTGGTGTTAACTATATTACTCACTTTTTAGTTTTCAGTCGTGAACTTTTTGAAAAAGTTGGTCCGTATGAAGACAAGCAGTATGACGGTGCTCAAGACTTTGATTTAACATTGCGATTAACAGAGCAAGCAAAATGTGTTTATCACATAAAAAAAGTTTTATACTATTGGCGTGGTCACGCAGGAAGCACAGCCAACGACATGAGCACAAAAATGTACGCTTTTGAATCTGGCAGAAAGGCAATTTCAGACCACCTTAGCCGTATCGGTCTTAAAGGTGAGGTTTCAATTCAAAAATGGGCTGGCAGTTATCGTGTTAAATATGATATTATCGGTAATCCATTAATCAGTATTATTATTCCAAACAAAGATAATATTGAAGACTTATCCCGTTGTCTTGAATCTATAAAAGAAAAAGGTGGCTGGAAAAACTACGAGATTATTGTTGTAGAAAATAACAGTGAAAAACCACAAACTTTTGACTTTTATAAACAGGCTGAGAACTTGTATCCACAGCTTAAGGTGGTTTATTATAAAGGTGGTTTCAACTTCTCTGCTATATGTAATTTTGGTGCACAATATGCAACAGGAGAGCATATCCTTTTGTTAAATAATGATGTTGAGTTTATAAGCGATGACTTTTTGGTTGAAATGCTTATGTTCAGCCAAAGAAGTGATGTTGGTGCTGTTGGTGCAAAACTTTATTATCCTGACGGAACTCTTCAGCACGCCGGTGTTATTATCGGGATAAACGGTTCTGCTGGCCACAGTCATAAAGGTTTGATAGACGCCAAAAATAATGGTGGTCACATGTCTCGTCTTGTTACAGCACAAAACTATATGGCTGTTACCGGCGCTTGTCTTATGGTTAAAACAAACCTTTATAAAGAAAATCCATTAGATGCAGAAAATTTTGCAGTGGCATACAATGATATTGATTTCTGTCTTAAACTTTTTGAAAAAGGTTTGGTTAATGTGTACACTCCTTATGCTGAAGGTATACATTATGAAAGTAAATCTCGTGGTTCAGATACAGACAAACCAAACCCAAGATATGAAGGCGAAAAATCAAGATTTGCAACTAAATGGCAAAAATATTTTAATTATGGTGATATATACTATAATCCACATTTTACATTACTATATGAAAATTATGGGTATAAATAATGCTTAAAATCAAAAGAATAAAAGAGCTTATAGCCTTGTTTTTTGAGTATATAAAAACAGAGGGTGTAGCAAGCACAATAAAAAGAGCAGCAGGCTTTTTTAAGCGTAGAATGAAAGCAAAAAAAGGCAGATTTTTACCACCAAAAGAAGCTTTGGAAAAACAAAAAAGCTTTAAATGCTCAAAAATAGAAAACGGTGTTATCAGTGTTGTTACTCCTTTATTCAACACCGATAAAAAACATCTTAAAGAATACATAGAAAGTTTTTTAAATCAAAGTTATCAGTATAAACAACTTTGTCTTGCAGACGCTTCTGACAGTCAGCACAGTTATGTTGGTGAATATATAAAAAGCCTTAATAACAGCCAGATAAGTTATATTAAACTTGATAAAAACTATGGAATTGCAGGCAATCAGCAAAAGGCAATTGAACTGGCTTATGGCGAATATATCTGTCTATGCGACCATGATGATATTTTATCTGCTGATGCACTTTATCAAATGGCAAAAGCAATCCAGGATACAAATGCAGATTTTATTTATAGTGATGAGGCGTTGTTTGACACTGACTATACAAACCCTATTGTTGCCCATTTTAAACCTGATTTCAGCTATTATTATCTTACAAACTGCAACTATATTTGTCATTTGGCTTGTATAAGAAAATCAGTTTATGAAAAAACCGGCGGTTTATGTGATGATTATAACGGTGCACAGGACCATGATTTGTTTTTAAAAATATGCGAAATTCCAGAAATAAAGATACATCATATTCCAAAAGTTCTTTATTATTGGAGAGTTCATGCTCAGTCAACCTCCGGTGGTATCGACGCAAAACCTTATGTTACAGAAAACGCAATAAAAGCTATTGATGACCACCTTGCAAGAATCGGTGTAAAAGGTAAAGCAACATCAGGTCAGTTTGGCTCAACATATAAAATAAATTACGAGCTAACTTCATGTCCACTTGTTTCAATTATTATACCAAACAAAGACCATATTGATGATTTATCAAAATGTCTTGATAGTATATACTCTAAAACCAGCTATACAAATTTTGAAATTATTATTGCAGAAAATAACAGCTGTGAAAACGA
>JAHHUD010000040.1 GCA_020024185.1 Oscillospiraceae bacterium
AATAAAAGCCAGAGTATATCAATTTGATACATTCTGGCTTTTTCTTTTTAATTCAGTATAATTTAAAATCACCCATGTTGTAATTATACATACGCATGTTCAGCTTTTATAACCGGGCGATAACAACCACCTTCTATTTGATAAATAATATTTTCAACCTTGTCTTCCACTTCTTGCAATGACAAATAAAATTTATATGGAACTACAATATCAAAAATAATATTTGTATGAGTGTGTCCCTCTACAATTCTAAAATCATGTATGGAAACCTCTTCTCCAAATATTTCTACTATTTTTTCTTGTATATAACAGTTAAGCTTTTGAACATTTTCATTATCGCGTACTACCGGGTCCATGTGTATTGTAGCTTCACACCCAATTTCTTTTTTAAGTCTGGTTTCTATATTATCAATTATATCATGTGTGTATAGCAAGTTTGCTTGTGCATTAACTTCTGCGTGTAATGTTACCATTATTCTTCCAGGCCCATAGTCATGCACAACAAGGTCATGCATACCCAAAACTTCTGAGTATCCCTTAACTATATCACATATTTTATCTACAAGTTCAGCATCTGGTCTTTGTCCCAAAAGTGGAGATATTGTATCTTTTGCCGACATATATCCTGCTCTCAAAATAAACAACGATACTAAAGCACCACACCAACCATCTATGGCAAAGTCTGTAAATTCTCCTATTATAGAAGCGATAAAAACAACTGATGTTGCAACACTATCACTAAGGCTATCTACCGCTGTTGCACGCATTGTTGCAGAATCTATTTTATTTGCAACTGAGTTATTATATCTATTCATATATAATTTAACTGCAATAGAAATAATAAGGATTACTGCTGTTATAGTTGAAAACTCTACTGGTTGTGGATTTATAATTTTATCCAGAGATGTTTTACCAAGCTCATATCCCATAAGGAGTATCGCCATAGAAATAACTAAACCTGATATATACTCTATTCTACCATGTCCAAATGGATGGTCCAAATCCGGTTCTTGCCCTGCAAGTTTAAACCCTATAAGTGTTACAACTGATGAACCTGCATCGGATAAGTTATTGAACGCATCTGCTGTTATTGATACAGAGTTACTTATAATACCCGCAAAAAACTTTCCGGCAAAAAGAATAATATTTAACACTATTCCCATTGCTCCACACAGCATACCATATTTTTGGCGTACTTCTGGATTATTTGTATCGTGTGAATTATTTATAAAAATTTTTGATAATATACCTATCAAAATTGCCCTCCAAAAAATATTTATAAATTATAAAGGTGACAATATGTCGCCTTTATTTTATTTAATTACATACCCAAATTTTCGTTAACAATTATAACTTTTATTCTATTTGGTATACGATTAAAACTTGTTATAACTGTTGAACAGCAAATTCTTTTATCACTTTTACAACTGTGACATACACCGTCAATTGTGCAAGGTGTACCTGTTTCAAGTCTTTTTGCATTAAGTGGCGCAGCAGTTGTTTGCACTCTGCGTTTTGCTTCTTCAACAGTATTTACAATTTTATTTTTACCTGCAACAACAATAACTTGTTTTGGACCAAAAAGCAAAGGAGCAACTCTGCTGCAAATTCCATCTTCATTATAAAGACGACCATCAGAAATTATGGCATTTGCTGAGCATAGAAAAGTATCACATAAAAATCTTTCTTGAAAAAGCTTTTCTTTCTTTTCTGGATTTGTTTCTTGATATGGGTCTTTATAGTCAAAATCACCATTCAAAATATAATCAAGTGCACCAATTTGTTTTATTGTTTCAGAGCCACCACGGTCAACTTTTTCTCCCTTTTTTATTAGTGATTTCACAATATCCAAAGCTTGTTCAGAGTTTTCTGCATAATATGCAGAAAATCTATTTTTCTTTAAAGCTTCTATAGTTTTTTCTATAATTAAGTCCATAATTTTACTCCTCTGTAAATGTTTTTGTATATAAACATTTTAATATATCATTTAGTAAATAATATTCGACTGTTTTATTATAATACATATTACACAAAATTGTATACATAAAATTATATTTTAACTTCATTGATATTTTGTATTTTTTTGCTATTATACCATTTATTAAATTTTCTCATTTCTGATGTTGATGAAAATTTAATTTTATGCTTCTTTCCATTAATATCTTCAAATATCAAATAATATACTGTTTCTCTAATTCCACCACTTCCTGTATATGATTCATATTTATCATGTAAAACTATTTTCTTTATATAATTCCTATGACAAATAACAAAACCACCTCTGATATAGTCTAAAAACCAATCTCTATCACTTTCACAAAGTTTATTATCATTTCTATCTTTCCAATAAATACCCAAAGTATTTTGTTGTTGATATACTTTAAACAAGCTGACTAACGGAAAACCATAAGAAACTATTGGTATAGCTATCATAACAAATGCCATTACTTTTAAAACTTCTATATCCCTTCTGTATATCAATAACATAGTAAACACTATAACAGCTACAATAGATAGAATAACAAATACATCTAACCCTGAAAAAATAAAAATTTCAGCAAGTGATTTATCATACATAGTTTTTCTTTTTATTTTCTTGCTCATTTTTACACTCCTTTATATAGAAAATTTAAAACATTTAATGCTATATAAAAATCCATCAAATTAATTCTATATTATTTTTCACTAGGTTTATGTATAGATACCATGATTTCACCAAGTTTGCTTTTCCTTTGACAAATTTCCAACGGTTCTCCGTTTATTGCCATTTCATAAACTTCTTCAAATACAAAAAGGTCTGTTTCTTTATTGTTGTCCAACAATACCGTCAGTTTATAATCATCATCTTTTATGTCTGTTCTTTTCTCATGGCTGTCAACAATAACAGCAGTATAATGATAAGCAGGACCACATAGAGCTGTATTTACATAATAATTAATCCCCATAGAAAAAATCAAACTCATAATACCCATAAATATTCCGGCTTCAGTTTTCATTCTCTTTGGTGCACGCAAAACCATTATTATAGTAAATACTGATATTATTACAGACAATTTAAAAAACCAAAATAATACACTGTCTGTTTCTTGTAAAGTCCAACGTCTCCAAAAATATTCATATTGTCCAATATAAATAATTCCTATTAAAAGAATAAAACCTGTAGGAATTTTTATATTCATAGAATTCCATTCTGCAGTGGCATTTTTAGGTCTTTCCCAAAATATTAATACTGGTGCAAATATTATACAAAATAGCATTAATGGAAATGGAGCTATAGCTGCAATTGCCATAACTATACCCACTTTTACTCTTGCAATCAAAAACAATGGCAGAATTGTAATATTTGCTATTAAAAAGAATATAACAGAGCACCACATTAAAATTTTTATTTCTTTAATATGTTCATGCAAAGGTGTGTGATACTCATTTCTCCATTGTGCAGTAGCTTGTGTTTCTCCGACTGAATTCAATTGTTTTTCTGCATTGGATGTAACTTCTATATTTAAATTTTTATTTTCTATCCATTGTAAAAATTCTGTTGCGCCAGTCATATTTGTTTCAACTTGAAATAATTTTTTTAAATTTTTATCAAGTAAGCAAATAGCACCATTCATTTTTACAAGTACCGAACATTCACGTCCGTCCTTAATATTTTTTAATTGTCCCAAAAAGTTTACATAAGTTATAGAGTTGTCAGTAAAAACATACATCGCAGTATTTCTGTAAGCCAGCAACATCCATACACCCAATATCATAAGTAAAATTGCTGTAAATGTTAAAACTATGGTAAGCCCAACATCAAATGGAGGTACCGATAAAGTTGCAATGTCCATAAATGTAACTACAAAACCTATTACCCACATAACAAGTCCGACATACATAACAAGTTTAGATTCACGCATTACAACCACAGGTATTTTATGTTGTTCTATTTCTTTTTTACTTAAAAACACAGATGATAAAGATAATATCATCATAATAAAAATAAGCGCAACAGCTATAATTATTGCAGAAAATTCAATTGGTTCATCAGGCCAAATAAACATTGGTAAAAAAATTAATGAAAATATTGTCGATAAGCATGTTATAACAAAACATGGCCATCTTTTTCCCGCTTTTGGTATATCATAAATTGGCTTAAGTTCTTCTATCTCTAATTCATCATCTTCAATAGGCAATGATTCAAATTCAGGTGCTTTTTCTAACGCACTATGACAATATGGACATTTTGACACATATTTCATTTCAGAAAATTTGTTTTCTTTTTCCAATGGCAAAGATTTTTCACACTTAGGGCAAACCCAGTATTTTCTGTAAGCTTTGTTTCTAACATATTTAGTAGTCAAAACACTTATGAATGTACATACCAAAAATGCAATTGCAAAAATTAAATTTTCTGTGGTTATAAATCCCAAAGCAAATACAATTGATATTATTGAAAGAATAATAAGTGAGTATCTAGTCCATATATTTGCCTTTAAATTAGCATTTATATATGTTTCATTTCCATTTTCCATTCCCTCTTGTTCAACTTGTAACAAAAAAGCCTCTATCAATTCATATACATCGTCTATATTTTCAACTTCATCACAGTTAAAGCTATCGTACAATTTCCCATTAACATATATTTTTACTTCTTCACAATTTATTTCTATTTTTGCGTGCAGTAAATTTATAATCAGTAAGTCTGATAAAAGTTTGATATCATACTGATTATAATTTGATTTTATGCGTTCATAAATTTCTTTAATATTATATGTTTTTTTCATAAGCTCACCTTTAATTATTATTTATATTTTTAATTAAATATAAGGTTAAATCATACGGTAAAATAATATAGTCATTATTTCTTTTTATTTTTTATCGCTCTTATTGTAGTCGTTATGCCCATATAACCAATACTTATTGCAACAGCTTCTTCAACTATAAGGAGCACTATTCTGACAATTATATTCTGTTCAAGCATGAAATCTATCCTATAAAGAGGAAGTAAGCCAATAATCAAAGCCCCTATAATTAACTCCGGCCCTTTAATTAAATCTTTTTTTCTTTTTCCTTCCTCACTCAAATTTTCATCATATTCTAAATGATAAAAGTTAACTCCATTACTATTGTTTAAAAAAAATTCCTTTAAGTATGAAATAATAGCAGCTGACCATGAAGACTTAAGTTGTTTTTCTTCAATTTTTATATTTTTTTGAGCTTTTTTATTTTTTGTTTTGGTTTTCTTGCTCATATTTTCTCCTAATATTTAAATAATTTAAAAATATTTAATGACATTATATTCCTTTAAATTTTTAATATCAATATATTTAACAAATAATATCTGTTTGCAATATTAAAAAACTGCCTTATATAAATAAAAAAGACAGGCGTTAACCTGTCTTTTTTGTTATTCAAAAATCTTGATATCTTCATTTGGATTTATTATTGCACCAAAATATCCTTGTTGCTGTAATCTGTCAAGCAATTTACCAAGTTTCTTTGGTCTTTCAAATAAAC
Organism: Oscillospiraceae bacterium; assembly: GCA_020024185.1. Classification (GTDB taxonomy): domain Bacteria; phylum Bacillota; class Clostridia; order Oscillospirales; family Ruminococcaceae; genus RGIG3102. Next base: position 5,503 of record JAHHUD010000040.1, read on the forward strand.
CAACATCATATTCTTTTCTGTATTCTTTTGCTTTAATTGCACATTGTTCAAAATTGCTTTCTTCAAAAATCATAGCAATTTTTTTCTTTGCGTTATCCGGTTTAAATTTTTGTTCTGATAAGATAGCAAAAATTCTTTCAAAACCAATTGAAAAACCTACTGCCGGGATATTTTCTCCCAAAAATTTTCCAATAAGGTTGTCATATCTGCCACCACCTGCAATGGCACCTTTAAACTCTTTACTTACAACTTCAAATACTGTGCCTGTGTAATATCCTTGTCCTCTTACCAGAGATAAGTCAAATGCCAAATCATACTTACCTTGTGCAACATTTGATGCTATATTGATAATTTTTTCAACATCATTAACTTCTTTATTTTCTGGCATAAGTTGTTTTACAAAATCAAGTGAGAAATTGCCTTCTTTGAGGAACTGTGTAAATTTTTCAACTGCTTGTGTATCAAAATTCTTTTCTTTAAGTTCTTTTTCTACACCTTCTGCCCCAATTTTGTCCATTTTATCAAATGTGATACAAACACTTGCCAAATCTTGTGTTGCAAATCCCATGCTTTCAAGTAATCCGTTAAGAATTTTACGGTTATTAACCCTCACTGTAAAATTTTTAAGGCTAATTGCAAGTAAAGCTTCTGCAACTGTATTTATAAGTTCAATTTCAGAGTAAATACTATCAGAGCCAATAATATCAACATCACACTGTGTAAACTCTCTTAAACGGCCTTTTTGTGGACGTTCTGCACGATATACTCTGTCCATTTGGATAACTTTTAAAGGAAATGGTAGTTTAGAACGGTTATTTGCAAAATATCTTGTAAGTGGCAAAGTAAGGTCATAACGCAAGCCCATATCAGCAAGATTGTTTTCTGTAAGTTCACCTTCAAAAGCTTTTTGAAGCTTATCGCCTCTTTTAAGTATTTTAAAGATAAGGTTGAGGTTTTCTCCCCCATCACTTTTATCCAAATTTTCTATATCTTCTATTATAGGTGTATTTATACGTATAAAACCATTTGATTTGTAAACTTTAAAAATTTCACTTTGAAGGTAATCTCTCAAAGCTGTTTCTTCTGGCAAGTAATCAACTGTACCTTTTACATTACTGATTTTCATAAACTACCTCATATATAAATTTTATTTTATTTTTTTTATAAGCATTTCATAAACAAATTTTATAATTACAACTTGAATAGGAATAATTGCCACATTGCTCATTACCCTTGTTGGTAAAAGTGCAATATAACCTTTTCCGCTAATCATGCTTATCCAAACTGTATTAAGCCCTAAGTGAAGTACAATATTAACGATAAGAACTGAAATTATAACTTTTAAAAAGCTTTTTGCACCATTTTTTTGTAAGAACATACCATATGTAAGTCCAACAAGTCCCGCCGTAAGTGTAAATCCTGGGAAAAAAGCACCAACAGGAAACAACATTGCACCTATAAAGTCTGCAAGCGCAGCTGCTATTGTGGAATACAATGGTCCGTAAAGCATAGCTATCATAGATAGTGGTATAAAAGCAAATCCAATTTTAACAATAGGTGTTGAAATTGATAAAAATCTTGATAATACAATTTCCAACGCAATAAGCAAAGCTATTCTTGTAATTTGTAATGTTTTACTACTTTTGTTCATAATTTTTCCTCCATTGATGCTTGTAACTTCTTTAACCTTTTAAATATGTGCTTCACACATATTGTTTAATAATACTATATTTTATATGAGAATGCAATACAAGTTTAAATCAATTGTATATTTGCAATATCATATTTCATATAGTAAAATTACTGTTAATAATAAATAGAATTTGAGTTGGGTATATACATGAAAAATATTGTTCTTGGCATACTTGCACACGTTGACAGTGGAAAAACCACATTGTCAGAAAGTATGCTTTATAAGTGTAAAAGTATCAGAAAACTTGGCCGTGTTGATAACGGAGATACTTCTCTTGATACAAATGAAATAGAAAAAGCCAGAGGTATAACTGTTTTTTCAAAACAAGCAAAATTATCTTTTAAAGATACAAACTTATATCTTTTAGACACCCCTGGTCACATAGATTTTTCTGCTGAAATGGAAAGAACATTATCAGTTTTAGATTATGCAATTTTGGTTATAAGTGGTATTGACGGTATACAAAACCACACTGAAACATTATGGAATTTATTGAATGTTTATAAAATACCAACATTTATATTTGTAAATAAAATGGACTTGGCTATTTCTGATAAAGAAAGAGTATTTAATCAATTAAAAACTACTTTTAGCAATTATTGCATTGATTTTTCAAACCTTAATTTGTCTATGGAAGAAATCGCAATGACTGACGATGCTGTTATGGAAAAATTTTTGGAGACAGAAACTATATCAGATAGCGATATTTCTTTTTTGATAAAAGAAAGAAATATTTTTCCTTGTATATTTGGTTCTGCTTTAAAAGAACAAGGCGTTGACGATTTATTATCCATAATTGATAAATATACCATACAGCCAACTTATAGTAGTGAATTTGGTGCAAAAGTATACAAAATAAGCCATGATGAGCAAGGTGGACGATTAACTTTTTTAAAGGTAACCGGTGGAAATTTAAAACCAAAGGATAATATAACTATTATTGATAAAAATGGTGAAAAATCCGTTGAAAAAATAAATCAGATAAGAGTTTATACCGGAGAAAAGTTTTCTTCTGAACAAGTTGTTGAAAGTGGTACAATCTGTGCAGTAACAGGTCTTGTTAAAACATATTCCGGACAAGGTCTTGGTGTAGAAAGTAATCTGGAGAAAAAGCTATCTCAACCTATATTTACTTATAAGGTGAATATATTAGATAAAACCGATGCTTTTACAACTCTTGCAAAATTTCGTATTCTTGAACAAGAAGACCCTCAGCTCAATATTATTTGGAATGAACAACTTGCACAAATACATGTAAGTCTCATGGGTGAAATACAACTTGAAGTATTAAAATATATATTTAAAGAAAGATTTGGGATTGATATAGACTTTGACCATGGCAATGTTGTTTATAAAGAAACAATAAAAAACACTGTTGAAGGTATTGGTCATTTTGAACCTTTAAGACATTATGCAGAAGTTCATCTTTTACTTGAAAAAGGTAAACAAGGAAGTGGTCTTGTTTTTGACAGTATTTGTAGTGAAGATAAACTTGATAAAAACTGGCAAAGACTTATACTTACTCATCTTGCAGAAAAAACACATATTGGTGTCTTAACTGGAAGTCCCATAACTGACATGAAAATAACTTTGGTATCCGGAAAAGCTCATATCAAACATACTGAGGGTGGGGATTTTAGACAAGCTACATATCGTGCTGTTCGTCAAGGACTTATGCAAGCTGAAAATATTCTTCTTGAGCCATGGTATGATTTTACTATAACTGTTCCAACTGAAAATATCGGTCGTGTTATGACTGATATACAAAAATTGAGTGGCAACTTTGATGCTCCAACAATGAATGGTGATACATCAATTTTAAAAGGTGATATTCCCGTTATAGAATTAAATAACTATAAACAGGAGTTTATAAATTTCACTCGTGGAAAAGGCAGAATGAACTGCGTATTTAAAGGGTATTTTGAATGTCATAATACTGCTCAGATTATTTCTGAAATAGGATATGATGCAGAAAGCGATGTTGAAAACACTGCTGATAGTGTTTTTTGTCCTCACGCATCAGCAACTGTTGTAAAATGGTATGATGTAAAAGAAAAAATGCATCTTGAAAGCTTTTTAAAGCCAAAAGTAGAAACAACTTTACCTGTTATAACTCAAAATCAAGTTAGAGAATACCGCTCTGTTCTTGAACAAGATAAAGAGCTTTTAAAAATTTTTGAGCAAACTTATGGTAAAATAAAAACAGACAGACACAATGTTTTTAACACTCACAAAAATTTAGACAACAATAATTCTATTAAAAATGTTGGATATGACCAAGACTATTTACTTGTTGATGGTTATAACATAATATTTGCATGGGACGATTTAAAAAAAATAGCAGAATTTGATATAGATGCTGCACGTCACAAACTTATAAACATTTTATGTAATTATCAAGGTTTTAAACGATGTGAAATTATTTTGGTATTTGATGCTTATAAAGTAAAAGGTAATGTTGGTAGTATTGAAAAACATCATAATATAACTGTTGTATACACCAAAGAAGCTGAAACAGCAGACATGTATATTGAAAAAGTAACACAAAAAATAGCAAAAAATTATCGTGTTAGAGTAGCAACAAGCGATAATATGGAGCAAATGATTATTCTTGGTCATGGTGCTATGCGTTTATCTGCACGTAATTTCAAACAGGAAGTTGACCAAATCGAAAAAGCCATAAGAGAAATAATACAGTAAAATAAAATCCCTGTCATTTTCAGATAGGGATTTTTTATTCACATCTTTTATTACAATAATAACAACATGATTATCAAAAACCAAAATTATAAACAATATGTTTTATAAATATATGCAACAAAAAAACGACTAAGTGCTAAACTTAGTCGTTTTGGTGCGGATGACAAGACTTGAACTTGCACGATATTGCTACCACTAGCCCCTCAAGCTAGCGTGTCTGCCGATTCCACCACATCCGCAAATCACCTGCACTTCTTTAGTGCGAGATTAATAATATCACAAGTTTCTCATATTGTCAACACTTTTTTATGTTTTTTTAATTATTTTTTTCTTCTATTTCTATTGCTGAAAATTCCGACACATCTCTCAGTTTTCTGTTTATCATATTTGTACGTGTACCAATAAGCTTATCTAACTCTTCACTTGCCATTCTCATACGGTCTTGAGTTTTAGCCAAAACTTCTCCAAATTTACCAAATTCTGTTTTAACTTCTTCAAGCACTTTCCATACTTGTCCAGAGCTTTTTTGTATTGCAAGAGTTTTAAATCCCATTTGCAAGCTGTTTAAAAGTGCCGCCATGGTTGTTGGTCCTGCTATATTAATTTTTTCTTTCTGCAATTCTTCCACAAGTCCTTCACGCACAATCTCTGCATATAAACCCTCTAATGGCAAAAACATTATTGCAAATTCTGTTGTTCTAGGAACATCTATGTATTTTGTTCTTATATCTTTTGCAAATCCTTTAATGCGTGTACGCAATTCTTTTCTAGCAGTATTCAACAATTCTTTATCGCCACTATCATAAGCATCTTGAAGTTTTTGATAGGCATCAAGAGGAAATTTAGCGTCGATAGGCAAATATATATATCCATCATCATTACCTGGAAGCTTAACAGCAAATTCAACTCTATCTTGAGAATTTTTCTTTGTTGCAATATTCATTTCATACTGTTCAGGACTCAAAATTTCTTCAAGTATGGCACCAAGCTGAACTTCTCCAAAAATACCTCTTGTTTTTACGTTTGACAATACTTTTCTTAAATCGTTTACACCTTCACCAACTTTTTGCATTTCACCAAGAGATTTATACACCTGCTCAAGTCTTTCGCTTACGAGCTTAAAGCTTTGATTTATTCTTTCTTCCAATGTTTTCTGCAATTTTTCATCAACAGTTTCTCGCATTTCATCAAGTTTTTTCTCATTGCTCAACTGCATATCTGTAACTTTTTGTTCCAGTGTTTTTCTCATTTCAGACAACTGTTCTTCGTTTTGTTTTTGAAATTTTGCAAAACGGTCATCAAGACCGGTGGTAGTCTGAAAAACTGTTCTTCTTAAAGCTTCTATATTAGTTTGAGTATTTTCATTAAATTCTTTAAATCTTGCAGTTTCAAGATTTTGCATAACTTGACGATTTTGATTTTGTGATGTCTGCTGTCTTGTTAAAAAATCAAATATGTCTTTTTTGTTTCTGTCGGTATATTGCTCAATTTCTTTTTTTAATAATTGAATTTGATTTTCAAGCTGTTTTGTATTATCTTTTTTTATAACATTGATAATATTAACAATTAATATAACAATCAATAGTATTATAATAATATATTCCATATATAAGTCCTCTATATAAATAATTATTTTTTATAAAAATATCAAAATATTCTGTATTTAAAAATCTATTATGATATAATTATAAGATATTGGTTATTGTATCATATTTTTTTCACTAAAAAAAGTAATAATTTATTTGTATATTTATATTTATAAGGAAGTCTAGCTATGAATAATACAAAAAAAATTGCATTATGTGGTGTTTTCGGTGCTTTATCTATAACATTATTGTTGATGGGGTCTATAATTCCTATGGCAACTTATGCTTGCCCTGCCTTTGCTGCTATACTCATATTGCCTATTGTTTATGAGTATAAAGAAAAAACTGCTTTCACAATGTATTTTTCTGTCAGTCTTCTTTCAGTAATTCTTATACCTGAAAAAGAATTTGTTATGATGTATGTATTTGTTTTCGGACTGTATACTGTTTTCAAATTTAAATTTGATAAAATAAAACCAAAAATTATTCAGTTTATTATTAAATGCTTATATGCAATTATCTCAACAGTTATATGTTATTCAATTTTACTTTTTATATTCCCTAATCCAATTTTAACAAACGAATTATCAGAAGCAACATCTTGGATTATTATTGCTTTTTTCATTTTATTTTCTTTAACTTTTATTTTATATGACTTTGCAGCAACCATTATGTTTAGGTTGTACCATTATAAATTCAGAAAACGTATATTCAGATAATATTGAAAGGGTATTTATATGAAAAATAAAACTTCTCTTATACTTGAAGGTGGTGGAATGAGAGGAATATACACTGCCGGAATTCTTGATTATTTTTTAGAAAAAGGATTGGAATTTAACTGTGTTTATGGTGTTTCTGCCGGATGTTTAAATGCTGTAAGTTATCTATCAAAACAAAAAGGACGTAATCTTGCCACATTTACAAATTATCTACACAATAAAAATTATAGTGGATTAGGAATGTTTTTAAAAACAGGTAACTTTTTTAATCCTAAATTTTTGTACGATGAAATTCCAAATAAACTTAACTTATTAGATTATGATACTTTTGATAAAAACCCAACAGAATTTTATGCTGTGGTTTCAAATATTAATACCGGAAAAGCAGAATATATAAAATGCGACACTATTGATGGCAATGTAGAATATATTCGTGCTTCTGCAAGTCTTCCTCTTATTTCTCAAATTGTTAAAATAGATGATAATGAATATCTTGATGGTGGAGTTTGTGATAGTATACCTTTAAGAAAAAGTATACAAGACGGAAATACAAAAAATGTTGTTATTCTTACACAGCACAAAGGTTTTGTTAAAAAGCCAACTAAAAATTTAGAGTTAATTAAACATGTCTACAAAAAATACCCATTATTATATAAAGCTTTAAAATATCGTCATATTATGTATAATGCCCAATTAAAGTACATATATAATAAACAGCAAACAGGGCAATCTTTTGTTATACAACCTGATTTGCCTCTTGAAATTTCCAGATTGGAAAAAGACAAATACAAATTATACAATATATATAATGTTGGATATCAACAAGCAAAGAAAATTTATCCCGATATCATAAAATATTTAAATTCTTAAAATTTAATAAAATGTAAAAGATACACAAGATAATATATCTTGTGTATCTTTTTTATTGATAAATATATTTTATTTATTTTTCAGATTTTTTCTTTTTATAAACATAACCAATGATAACAGCAATGCTTATAACAAACATAATAATTGATACCAATATACCTCTATCACTTGTATTTGGGCTCAAATTATTGTTTGGAGCTGGTGTTGGTGCTGGTACTGGTGTAGGTGTTGGAGCTGGTGTTGGTGTATTTATAGTATTTTCTGTAAATGTCCAGTTACCTGTATATTTTACAATACCATTTTCAACCATTTCTGTCCAACCACTAAACTTCCATGTACCATCTTTGCCATCTTTTTGACCTTTAATTGAAGTTTGGTTTGTATATTTTGTATCTTTTGCTGCTATTGCTTCTTCTTTTGTATTATAAATTTTGCTGTCTGTTGGCAATACTTCATTTGCTGGTGCATCTGTACCCCAGTCATATTCAACTGTAAATTTACCTTCTTCAAATTTCCATTCGCCAACAAATACAACTGTTGTGTTTTCTCCTGTTACTGTCCAGCCAGTAAATGTCCAAACACCTTTTTTGCCATTTTTCTCGCCATTAACTTTTGTTTCGCCAGGCTTGAATGTTTTATCCATTGAAGCTACTGCTTCTTCTTCTGTGTTATAGATTTTACTGTCTTGTGGTAATGTTATATTATCTGGGTGTTCATTGCCCCATTCATATTTTACATCATAACTATCTGCTGTAAATGTCCAAGTTCCTTTGAATTTAACAACGTTATTTTTTGTAGGTTGTTTATTCCAACCGCTAAACATCCAAAGACCATTTTTACCATTCTTTTGGCCATAAACAGTATATCCTGCTTTATATTTTTTATCTACTGATATTTCTGCTTGTTGTTCTGTGTCATAAGTACTATTATTTGTTGGCAATACTTCATTTGCTGGTGCATCTGT
>JAHHUD010000041.1 GCA_020024185.1 Oscillospiraceae bacterium
CCTATATAATTTTCCATTATGCCTCCTCTATACTGACAAAACCACAGCTGTTATATTATCTGTAGCATGATTGGCCAATGCTTTTGCAATAAGTTTATCTGGCATTGAAAATACATTATCTGTTGATAATATTTCTATTATTTCCAATGGACTTACAAAGTTTGTCAATCCATCTGTTGTACATAAAATGACATCACCTTGTGCCAATTCTACTTCTGCAATATCAAGCTGAACTTGTTTTTCAACTCCAACAGCTCTTGTTATTAGATTTTTCCTAGGGTGATTTCGTGCTTCATTAGCCGATATTTTATTATGTTCCAACAGTTCTTGTACTACTGAATGATCCTTCGTTACAAGTGCCAATTTACCATTACGCAAAATATATACTCTAGAGTCTCCGGCATGATAAACAGTGCATTGATTACCAATAATTGTAACGCCTGCTATCGTAGTGCCCATTCCTCTATACTCATTTTTTTTATTACCTAGATTATAAATATAGCTGTTTGCATCTTCAATAGCAGAAAGTATAGTTTTTTCAACATTAAAAATTTTATCTTCATTGTGAACAAATAATGCGTCTTCTATGTATTTTGCAACAGTATGGCTGGCAATTTCTCCGCCTTTTACTCCGCCCATACCATCACAAACAAACCCAAAACTAACAGAATTTAATAATCTGCCTGCTATATATTTATCTTGATTTTCACTTCTTCTATTACCGATATCAGTAGTGCCCGAAATTTTCATTTAATCACCTATGTTCATTTCTCAATTGTCCGCATGCGGCAGAAATATCCTGTCCAAGACGACGTCTGATTGTTGCATTAACGTTTAATTGTGCTAACTTACTTTGAAAATCTTTTATTATTTTGGCATCACTTTGAGAAAATGGTGAGCCATCAACTGGATTTATTGGAATAAGATTTACATGGTTTATAAAACCACTAAGTAATTTTGAAAGTCGTATTGCATCTTCTTGTGTGTCATTTTCACCTTTTATCATAGCATATTCAAAAGATATTCTTCGTCCGGTTTGTTTTGCATAATCACGACAAGCTTTCATAAGTTCTTCCAAAGAATACGCATTTGTTATTGGCATTGTTCTTTTTCTTGCCTCGTTTGTGGTTGCATGTAATGATATTGCAAGAGTTATCCCCAATTTAAGCTTTGCAAGCTCATAAATTTTAGGAACAACACCACATGTTGAAAGTGTTATGTTTCTCTGACTTATATTTTTGCCATCTGGTGAAGTTATAATCTTAATAAACTTAATTACATTATCAAAATTATCAAGAGGCTCACCTATTCCCATAAGAACAATATTACTTACTCTTTCACCCGTATCTTGTTCTGTTGTATAAAGTTGAGATAGAATTTCTGATGTCAATAAATCTCTAACCTTACCATTTTGTGTTGAGGCACAAAATTTGCATCCCATACGACAACCAACTTGACTTGATACACAAATACTGTTTCCATGCTCATATTTCATAAAAACTGTTTCTATACAATTGCCATCTGGTAATCTATAAAGATATTTTATTGTTCCATCAACAGAAACTTGTTTTTGTGCAATATCAAGTTTTGTTATTGTACAATTTTTTGAAAGAAGTTCTCTTGATTGTTTTGAAATATTTGTCATCTCATCAAACAAAGTTACATTTTTTTGATGTAACCATGTGTATATTTGTTTGGCATTAAATGCCTTTAATCCTAATGTTTTAACATACTCTGTAATCTCGTTAATATCAAGACTTTTAATATCTACTTTTTCCATTTTACCATACTTTTTCTAACACTGCTACAAAAAACCCGTCAAAACCTGTTAAATGTGATAAAAATGTAATCTTTTCATCAACATTTATAATATTATTTATAGAGCAATGCTGTTTTTTTAATTTAAAATTACTATTTTGTTTTAAAAACTTTTCTATAACTTGTTCATTTTCTTGCTTATTTATTGTACAAGTTGAATATACAATTGTACCATTATCCTCAAGATAATTTACTGCAGTGGATAAAATTTCATATTGTAATTGTGCAAGTTCTTCTACTTTTTCCATAGATTTATATCGTAAATCCGGCTTTTTAGGAATAATTCCAATACCACTACATGGTACATCACATATTATTACATTATACTTTTTTAAATTTGAATTGTAAACCTCACCGCTATTTTGAACGGTGTTTATATTTGTCAATCCAAGTCTTAATGCCCCATCAGAAATGAGTTTTAGCCTTGATTTATTTGGGTCACAACTCGTAACACTTCCAGTATTATTAAGTTCAATTGCACAAGCAAAACTTTTTCCACCAGGTGCTGCACATAAGTCTAAGACATTATCATTTTCTTTTATATCTGCTGATTTTACTGCATATTGGCTTGTTATCCCTTGTACATAAAAATACCCTTCTTTGAAACCTACAATATCTGTAATATTTCCACGATATAGTATTTCCAAACAATTTTCTAGTGGCATTTTATTATATTGAATATTTTCTTCATCAAGAAGTTTTTCAAATTCTAGTTGAGATATTTTTGTTGTATTAATTTTTACAGTAAATTTAGGAGTATCAAACATTGAAGATAAAATTTCTTCTATCATAGAAGGATAATCTCTCTTTATTATCTCAATTATGTCTTTATTTATTGAATATTTAACCGATAATTCAGTTATTTTATCTTTAAAATTTTCTTTATTTATGTCAAAATTTTGACTTTTCCTTAAAACAGCATTAACCAAGCCTTTGGCACTGGTCTTTTTAAAAACGGGACACAGTCCAACAGCTTGGTTTATTGCAGCATAATTTGGAACAGATTGCATATATAAAAGCTGATATAATCCAGTTTGCAAAATTGCAACAATTTCTTTATCCATTTTATGTATTGGTTTAGATAAATTTTTCTGTAAAATATAGTTAAGAGTAATTTTTCTTTCTATAGTTCCATAAAAAAGTTTTGTTGCAAATGCTTTATCCTGATTTGTAAGCTTGTCGTTATTCAAAAGTGAGGAAAGCACTAGATTAGAAAATCCACTGCTTTCCACCTTTAAAAGACAATCTATAACTAATTTTCTTGTTAAATCCATCTATAATCCTTTAATCGTCTCTTCTTCCAAATACCATAATTAATCTAAGAAGGTTTGCAACTGAAACTGCCAAAGCTGCAACATAAGTCATAGCTGCGGCACCCAAAACTTTTTTTACACCACGAAGTTCTTCAGTTCCAATTGTTCCACTTGTTTCAAGTGCGTAAACAGCCCTATTACTTGCATTAAATTCAACTGGTAATGTAACAAGCTGAAAAATTGCAACAGTTGCAAAAAGCAAAAGTCCTAAATTTACTAATACTTCTGCCTGCATAAAAAAGCCTATTAAAACAAGTGGCATTGAAAGAGTTGAGCCTAACTGTGTAACTGGTATTATAGCACTTCTCACTTTAATCGGTGCATAATTTTTTGCATATTGCACTGCGTGGCCAGCTTCATGAGCAGCAACACCAACAGCAGCTACTGAATTCATGTTATAAACTTCATCTGAAAGACGGATAACATTACTTCTTGGGTCATAGTGGTCTGTAAGGTGTCCTGAAACCCTTTCAATAGAAACATGTCTTAATCCATTTGCATCAAGAATTCTTCTTGCTGCTTCATAACCAGTCATACCGCTGTATGTTCTCATATTAGAATATTTATTAAATGTGCTTGAAACTCGTCCTTGTGCTATCATGGCAAATATTAAAGCCGGAACAACTAAAATAAGATAATACACATCAAAATACATTATATTTCACCTCAAAACTAAATTATATCGCCTTTTTCAAAGCGTCTACCAAGACTCCATGCCTGACCGTCCATAGCCTTTGAACCTTCTGGTTGTACAGTAATAAGCTGAATTGCATTTTCTTTACATGCTATAACCAATGGCTTTGTAGATAAAATTTCTCCAACTTTACCGGAAAGTTCAACATATTTTGTCTTTATAACTTTAACTTTTTTATCTTGATAGATAAAGTAAGCACCTGGCCAAGGATTTTGACCTCTTACTTTATTATGGATTGTTTTTGCGTCACTTTCAAAGGTAAACAATGCCATTTCTTTTGTAAGTGGTGGTGCAAGAGTTGCTTTTGAATGGTCTTGTGGTGTTCTTGTTGCTTTACCATCTATAAGCTTTTCGCATACATTAGAAAGAAAAACTTTACCCTCATTCTCAACCTTAGCAAACAACTCTTCCTGTGTTTCATCTTCTGTTATATCAATTGGCAATACATCAATAATATCACCTGTATCCAACCCTTCATCAATATACATAACAGTTACACCTGTTTGCTTATCACCGTTTATGAGTGACCACTGAATTGGTGCAGCTCCACGATATTTTGGCAAAAGTGAAACATGAAGATTTACACAGCCAAACTGTGGGATATCAATAACATCTTTTGGCAATATTCTTCCATAAGCAACAACAACAATTAAATCCGGATTAATTCCTTTTATAATTTCTGTTGCTTCCCCTTTAAGAGTTTTTGGCTGATACACTGGTATATTATGTTCTTGTGCATAAACTTTTACCGGTGGGGCAGTCATAATTTGCTTTCTGCCAACGGGTTTATCTTCCCTTGTAAATACCCCCACTACATTGTAGCCGTCATTAACCATTTGTTCAAGACATCCTTTTGCAATTTCAGGAGTGCCCATAAATAAAACTTTTGTTTCTTTTTTATTCATAATCCTCATCCAGATTCATAGCTTTAATTTCTTCTGCTGTCAAATCTTCATAAAATTTTGTAGCATTATCTAATATTGTAATGCCGTCAAGATGGTCACATTCATGACAAATTGCTCTTGCAAGAATATCTTCTGCTTCGATTATAAATTCATTGCCATAACGGTCTTGTGCTTTTGCTTTTACATATTGTGGTCTTGTAATAGCTCCGTTTCTTCCTGGGAAAGAAAGACATCCTTCAAATATTGTAACTTCACCTTTTCTTTCTATTATCTCTGGGTTTACAAGTTCAATAATTTCATCAACTTCTTGGTCATTTTCATCAATATATTGGTCTAAAACTATACATACTCTACGCATAACACCAACTTGTGGGCCAGCAAGACCAAGACCTTGTGCGTCAAAAAGTGTTTCTGCCATATCATCAAGTAAAACTTCAAGTTTTTCATTAAATTCTGTAACTGGTTTGCAAACCTTTTTGAGTATTGGGTCACCATCTTTTACAATTGTTCTAAGTGCCATAATAAAATCTCCTTAAAATATATAATTTATTCTTGTACTGGGTTCATATTTACATATAATCCCGACCGGTTATTTTTATCTTTAAGATATTCATCGATAACTTTTCTTAAAAAATCTCTAAATATCTTTGTATTTTTACATTTTATCGTCAACCTATAACGATATATACCACTTACCATTGATACATTAAATGGTGTTGGTCCAAGCACAACAAGTGGCATATTCTCCATATATGGTGCAATTCTTTGTATTATTTTTAAAAATGCGGCAGCATCTTTTGCAACTTGAATTTCTTTTTCATTTGTAAATGCAACTTGACACATTGTGCAAAATGGAGGATATATATTCATTTTTCTAAAAGCTATTTCACTTTGATAAAACTTTTCATAATCTCCATTTTGTGCCAAAGTTATTATGTGATTTGAGCTGTCATACGTTTGAACAACAGCAATCGCATCGTTTGTCCATCTTCCCGCACGACCAATAACTTGAGTTAGCAAATTAAAAGCCATTTCGTTACTGTTATATGACATTTGGTTTAATGCGCCATCAATACCAAGTACACACACAAGATTTACATCTTTAAAATCAAGTCCTTTAGCAACCATTTGTGTACCAACAAGTATATCGTATTTTTTATTTGCAAAATCTTTCAGCATTTGTGTGTGTGAATCATTTTTACCGGTGGTATCTGCATCCATACGCAAAATCCTTGCATTTGGCAAATAAGACAGTATATATTCTTCAACCTTTTGTGTCCCATATCCAATATATTGTATTTCTCCACCACATATTGGACATTTATCTATAACAGGATAGGATTTATTGCAATAATGACAGCAAAGTTTATTTCCACTTTTATGTTTTACTAAATTAACACTACAACTATCACACTGCAATGTATTTTGACAATCTTTGCACACACCAACAGTTGAATATCCACGCCTATTTATAAGTATTATACTTTGCTTTTTGTCTCTTATATTATCAGAAAGATATTTTATAACTGCTTTTGACAATACACCTGTATCACCATTCAGTGCTTGCATACGCATATCAATAACTTCAACATGAGGCATTGGCATATCGTTATATCTTTTTGTCATTGTATGAAGATGATAAAAACCATTTTTTGCAAGATAGTAACTTTCTATACTTGGTGTTGCTGAAGCTAATACAAGCTTTGCATTGCACTGCTTTGCAATAAATGAGGCAACTCTTATTGCAGAATATCTTGGACTGTTCTCAGACTTAAATGTTTTTTCATGTTCTTCATCTATAATTATAATCCCCAAATTTTCAATTGGTGCAAAAACAGCACTTCTTGTGCCGACTATAACTCTTGCTTTGCCTGACTGTATTTTTTTATTTTGTCCGAGTCTTTCTGTGGTTGTAAGTTTTGAATGTAAAACACTTACAACATTTCCAAAATAACTTTTTACAAGGTCTATTATTTGCGGTGTAAGAGAAATTTCCGGCACTAACAACATTGCATTTTTGCCTTGTATAAGTGTTTCTCTTATAAGTTTTATAAATACTGCACTTTTGCCGCTGCTTGTAACTCCATAAATTAAATGAGGTTTACCATCATTAGTTGCCAATATATCATCAAAAACCTTTTGCTGTTGCTGTGTTAATGTTATATCTTCATTAAGCGAATAATAATCAGTGTCTATACTTTCTTTTTCTGCAATGTAAGATGTTATCAAATCTTTTTCTATAAGCTTATCAACAACTGCTTTTGTTACGTTACAATCATCGCATATTTGTTTGATTGTTTTGTGAGAATTTATAAGATAATCATACACTTTCTGCTGTTTTGGTGTCAATTTTTCTGTAATTTCTGTGAAATTTACAGTATATAATTTTTCTGTTGGAGCTTTGTGTTTTAATTCCAATTTTCCAGAAGAAATTTTATATTGATAACTGTATGGAATAACTGTTCTTGCAGCCTCGTAATATGTGCAAAAAGTTGTTTCTTTTATATATTTTACCATTTTTAAAGCAAAATCAGAAACAGACCAATCTTCTGTTTTTACATCAACAATATTCTTAAGTCTTTTTGTGTCACTGGATTCTGTCAAAGACAAAACAACGCCCATTCTCAACGTATTGCCTTGTCCAAAAGGCACAAGCACAATTGAACCTTTTTGTATAATATCCAAAAACTGAGTTGGAACTACATAAGAAAATTCCTTATCAAAATTCAAGGTAGCTTTATCAACTGCTACACCTGCTATCCACATAAAGCTACCTCCTAGTAAAATTATTTTTCAGAATCAAATATATTTATAATTGATTTAGCACATTCTTCAACTTCGTTGTTTTCAACTATATAGTCATAACTGCTTTTAAATCCAAGTTCTTCACTTGCTTTAAACATTCTTTGTTTAATTTTTGAATCGTCTTCTGTGTTTCTATTTCTTAATCGGCGTTCAAGCTCTTCCAATGAAGGTGGTGCAAGGAAAATTGTAAGACAATTTGGATAAACCTTTTTAACATTCTGTGCCCCTTCAACTTCAATAACCAAAACAACAACTTTTCCTGCTTTAACTTTATCCTCAATTTGCTGTTTGAGAGTACCATAATAGTTATTACAGTATAATGTATACTCTAAAAACTCTCCGTCATTAACTTTTTGAATAAAATCCTGGCTTGAAAGAAATATGTAATCTATACCATCTTTTTCAATTGGTCTTCTTTCTCTTGTTGTTGCAGAAACAGAGAGAACAAATCTTTGGTCTATCTGAAGTATCTTTTTAACAACAGTATCCTTTCCACAACCAGATGGTCCAGAAATCACAATTATATTTTTATCTATATTATTCATCTTCAGTCTCCATAAATTTAATAAGGTTTTTGTTTGACTGACCAAATATTCTTTCTGCCGTAAATGCACATAAGATAATTTGGTCGGAATCAGTTATAATAACAGTTTTTGTTTTTCTGCCAAATGTGGCATCTATAAGACGATTTTCACTTTTAGCCTTGGTTATAATTCTCTTAACAGGTGCAGATTCCGGGCTAAGCGCTGCCATTATTCTGTCTGGATTTATCATACTTCCAAAACCTATATTAAGCATATAAAATCTCCTTATTCAATATTCTGTATTTGTTCTCTGATTTTTTCAATTTCTGATTTTATATCAACAACTTTTCTTGTAACATCAAGGTCATTGGATTTTGAGCCAATTGTATTTGCCTCACGGTTAAGCTCTTGTGTTAAAAAGTCAAGTTTTCTACCTTGTTTTGCATCACTAGAGAGAATATCTCTGTACTGGGCAATATGACTTCTAAGTCTTACTGTTTCTTCATCAACTGCCACTTTATCTGCAAATATAGCTGCTTCTGTAAGTACTCGCTGACTGTCTATTTGTGTATCCTGCAAAATTGTTTGCAACTTCTGATAAAGTCTATCTTGATATTTTTGTGTACGAAGTGGTGCTATTGTTTCAATTTCACCAACCATATTTTCAATTACAGTAAGGCGTTGCATAACATCGTCATATAATTTTTCACCTTCTGCTTTTTTCATTTTTATAAATTCATCTAGAGCAAGTGCAACAACTTTGCTTACATCTTCTGATAATTGCTGAGTGTCTTCTTCATTTTTATTTTGAGTAAGAACCCCTTCATATCTTGAAATAACAGAAACATCATCTGGTTTTTTTAAGCTAAGTTCATCACTTATTTTGCAAAGTGCATCATAATAACTTTTTGCCAAAGCCAAATCTGCTTCTACAACTGTATCAGACTGCTCAACATTTTTTATTAAAAGAGAAACTTCAACTTTACCACGACTTACAGCTTCATTTATTTGCTTTTTAATTTTGTCGTCAAGAAATGAGAAAAAGCGAGACATTCTGCTTGAATATTCAAAATATCTGTGATTTACAGATTTTATTTCAACAGTTATATCTTTACCGTTTAAAACAGCATTACCTTTTCCGTATCCAGTCATACTGTATACCATATTTTACCTCCAAAAGATAATAGTATTTGTATTATTTTTTTACTATTATTTTCTATTATCTTAATTTTTAATTATACACAAACCACTTATATCTTGTCAATTAAATAGGAATTATAAAAAATAAAAGCTGCAAAAAAGCAGCTTTAAATCAAACTATATTATGTGGAGCTTTTACATCAAGCGCAAAATAGTGAACTATTTTACCTCTGCTGAACTGTGCAACAACTTTATACACAAATACACCTTCACTTGACGGAGTATTTATTCCATATCTCATCTCTTCAAATTCTGATGCAAATACTTTTCCTTCATATACATTTCCAACACCCTGGTATATTGTAATCTGTTCTACCGGAGATGAAAAGCTCACTAAAATAGGTGTATCTGGCAAAGCATCATAAGCAATAAGTGGAACATCTATTGATGTCAAAAATGGTGATTGTACACTCTTTACGCCAAATTCCCATTCATATCCTGCTCTTGGTGCTGTTGGGACAGATGTATATCCGGAAGTCACTTTTATTATAGGCAAAGAAACTTCCGGATTTCTTGCATCAATTGTATCTTTAATAAAAACTGAAATGTAGCCTGCCACAAAAAGCATTATAACTGCAAAAATATATCGCCTTATCTTTCTTTTAAACAAGTGGTTCATCTTCTTCTCCCTCTAACAAAAGAGTCATGTTATCTTTATCAGCCTTAATATTTTTTGATTTAAGGCATTTATCAATATTTTCTGAAATCAGACTGTATATAACTGCAAATGTTGGAACACCTATAAGCATACCTGCAAATCCAAACAATCCACCACCGATAGATATTGAAACAAGAACCCATATTGGAGCAAGACCGGTGGAATCCCCAAGAATTTTTGGTCCAAGAATATTTCCATCGAATTGTTGAAGAACGAGAACAAAAACAGCAAATATAACTGCATCAATCGGACTTACCATAAGTAGAATAAATACTGATGGAATAGCCCCAATAAATGGTCCAAAGAACGGTATCATATTTGTAACGCCAACTATAACAGCCAAAAGCAATGCGTACGGAGAATAAATAAACATTGTTCCTATAAAACAAAGAATACCTATTATAAGACTGTCTATCATCTTACCATTTATAAACTGAGAAAATATCTTGTTTGACCTTTGACCAATCTGTATAATTCTAGATGCTCT
Source organism: Oscillospiraceae bacterium (assembly GCA_020024185.1). Lineage (GTDB taxonomy): Bacteria > Bacillota > Clostridia > Oscillospirales > Ruminococcaceae > RGIG3102. The sequence goes on from JAHHUD010000041.1 coordinate 10,405, forward strand.
TTTTTCTTTAAACAATGAGTAGACTATTTTTTTTATTTGGAAAATCAAACGTTCTTTTGTCATAAGCATGTATATAGAAGCAATAACAGACATCACCATGTTTATAACTACAGAACCCAATGATACTGAAAAATTAACAATTTTAGGAAGAAGTCCCAACAAAACATCACTTATTGTTTTAAGCAATGTCTGCATATATTCTACAACACTTTCAACAAAACTTTCATCCCAATTATATTGAGTTGTAAGGTCATTAAGTGTTTTTGAAACAGTATCCAGCCATTTTGGAGCAGATGCTATAACACTTGTTATGCTTTCTAAAACCTGTGGAATAACAGCAACAAGTAAAGCCGACAAAACTACAAATGCAAATATATATGAACAAAGAACTGACAGTCCTCTTTTTGCTTTCATTTTTTTGAATATACCATTTTCAAACCATATTACCGGAGTATTAAGCAAAAAAGCCAGTACAAAAGCAACAACAAACGGCGATATAACACCATAAAATGTACCTAAAGCTGCTTTTACTATTGTAAAATGTGATAATCCAAGATACAAAATTACACCAGCACATATTGTTATTATGTTGCTAACAGTGTTTTTAGTCATATAATCCTTAACATTTTTCTGCATATATTTCTCCATACAAATACTTATATTTAATTTACTTAATCTACATTTAGTAATAATAACACATTTTAACATAAAAATCTACTATGTTAAACCTTATACTATATCACTTATACCCCACAAAATGTGCATATATTATTTACTTTTTTATTAACTTATATTATGATAATTGGTATTAAACATCGTTAATAAAGTACTATCTGTTTGAATTAAAAGATATCTGCCCCAATTATAAATACAACTGAAACTATGATTCGAGTATTTAGTAACCAAATAATATTTTCTTAGAAATTATTTTATAAGAGGTATATTATATGACATTTTCTCAGTTAAATTACGTTATAGAAGTTTCCCGATGTGGTTCTATCAATAAAGCTGCAAACAAGCTTTTTGTTTCACAATCCAGTCTTTCCAACTCTATTCATGAGCTTGAAAAAGAACTTGATATTACAATTTTTATAAGAAGTACAAAAGGCATTGAACTTACAACTGAAGGCAGTGAATTTTTAAGTTATATAAGACCTTTAATTGAACAGCAAAAGAAAATCAAATCTTTATATGCTCAAAAAAACAGAAAACCTTGTTTGAGAATGAATATTTCCACACAAAGATATCCATTTGCTGTAGAGGCTTTTACAAAACTTTTAAATAGTTGTGACCATCCAAAATTTGAAGTTCGTATCAAAGAAACCGGAATATATCAAATTATAGAAGATGTTTATAACAATGACAGCTCTATCGGTGTAATATTTATATCACGTGAAAGTGAAAAATTTATTGAAAAATCCTTAGAATCAAAAAATCTCACATTTACCCATATAAAATCAATAAACCCAAAAGTTTATTGCAGAAAATCTCACCCTCTTGCAGACAAAGATATTATACATTTTTATCAACTTGTAGATTATCCTTATGTTGTCTTTGACCATGGACAAGGAAAAAGTTTATACTACACTGAAGAAGTTAATCTTTCCGGATTTACCATTCCTGAAAAACTTATTTTTGTCCATGATAGAGCTAGTATGTATAACATTGTACGACACACTGATGCTTTTTCTATCGGCAGCGGTATTCTTTCTGATGAATATTGCGATGACCAAATTGTTTCTATACCTATTGAGTGTAACGCAGATGATGTTATGAAACTTGGATGGATAAAACAAGAAAAGCATCAACTTACAAAAGAAGAAAATTTGTACATAGAATTTCTTGAAAAAAGTCTTGAAAATATATAAAAATTTTAACGATAAATTTATAGACTTTAGTAATACTTTTTATGAAATTTATACTTTTATTACATAATGTTGCATGATTTTTGTAATAAAATATCTCATTGCAATTATTTGTTTACTGTTTATATGCTTTTATTGTATAATGTCTTCATATGAATTATTACGAAATAGTTTATAACTAATAGTTTAAATGTTTTAGGAGGACAAAAATGAACCAGAATATCGAATGGTTTAAACAAGCTAAATATGGTATGATGATCCACTGGGGTCTTTATTCTTTGCTCGCAGGCGAACACAATGGTGAAGACGCAGGCGTTTATGCAGAATGGATTCAATCCAAATTCCAAATTCCAAATGCAGAATATGAAAAACTTGCAACTGCTTTTAATCCTGTATACTTTGATGCAGATAAAATTGTTACATTTGCAAAAGAATGTGGTATGAAATATCTTGTTGTTACAACAAAACACCACGATGGTTTTGCTATGTTCCATACAAAAGTTGACAAATATAATGTTGTTGATGCAACACCATTTGGAAGAGATGTTATAGGTGAACTTGCTGACGCATGTAGAAGACATGACCTCAAATTTGGTATATACTACTCACAAGACCTTGACTGGCATGAACGTCATGGTGGCGGATACCTTTCAAACCACATCGAAACTGCTGGTACAACATGGGATAACAGCTGGGACTTCACTGGCGAAAAAGATTTCTCTATCTGTTTTGAAAACAAAATTATTCCTCAAATCAGAGAAATTATGTCCAACTACGGTGAAATCTGCACAGCTTGGTTTGATATGCCAATGACTCTTACACAAGAACAGAGCCAAAAAATCTACGACACTGTTAAAGAGTTACAACCTAACTGTCTTATGAACAGCCGTTTAGGCAATGGTATGTATGACTATGTTTCTCTTGGCGATAACGAAATTCCAGAAACATTGGATATTCCAGAAAATGTAGACTATAACTCTGTTGATGGTCTTAAACCTTCACCAAATGGTCTTTACGAAACAGCAGCTACAATGAACAAAACTTGGGGCTTCTCTTATCGTGACCAAAACTGGAAACCAGCTGAACAAATTTACAGCTTCAAAAAACACCTTAACGGTCTTGGTATCAACTACCTCCTTAATATTGGTCTTGATGGCCTTGGTAGAATTCCTCTTCCTTCATACAAAATTCTTAAAGAAGTTGTTGAAATGGAAAAAAACGATAAATAATCGTATAGCACTTACATAACAAAACCCTTATGATGATAATTCATCATAAGGGTTTTTATATAATATAAAATCTATAAATATATAAGCTATTGATGTAATTATATTGGTTCTATGTCAACTAATCTTATGTCAACTTTATATTATAATTTTTTTATATTATACTTAATATATTATATAAAAAAACTTTTTATATTATATTCATGAATACATTTAAAATATAATTGCTAAGTAAAAAATATGTTGACAAATATAGTTTTATCTTGTATAATGTATTACACTAAATAACGCGGGATGGAGCAGCATGGTAGCTCGTCGGGCTCATAACCCGAAGGTCGTTGGTTCAAATCCAGCTCCCGCAACCATAAAAA
>JAHHUD010000042.1 GCA_020024185.1 Oscillospiraceae bacterium
AGTCAAGACATTTTTAATTATATAGTGTATATTTCTATGCCATATCTCGGCCTTAAATTTAAATTTAATAATTATTTAATAATTTATTCTTTTTAATCTATTTGTTTTTATATATTCAAATAATAAATATTACCAAATTTCAATCTTATCCTTATAGAATTACTTATAGTAATTTTCATATCTTTTACCATAATATCTTCCATATCCGTAATATTTATTTCTATGATAATCAACTTTATTTAAAACTACGCCAAGCACAGGACACTTTGTGTTTTTTAGTTTTATCATAACATCTTGTGCCATACGTCTTGGAACACTTCCAGATTCAATAAGTAAAATTGAACCATCACACTCTTGTGCAACAATAGCAGCATCTGTTACCAAACCAAGAGGTGCCGCATCTACAAAAATATAATCATATTGGTCTTTAAGTTTATCAAACAATACTTCTCTTAAATGTCTAAAAGCAAGTATTTCTGCTGGGTTTGGAGGAAAAGCTCCTGCTGGCATCAAATTTAGTCCTTTTAATTGTGTTTCATAAATAGTTTCATCAAGGTGACATAAACCAGCTAAATAATGTACCAATCCGTATTTAATATTACCTTTTACAACCAAATCTTTAACAACAGACTTGCGTATATCCGTATCCACCAAAAGAACATTTTTACCCATCTCTACAAAAGTACGTGCAAGTTCTCTTGTAACTGTTGATTTGCCTTCACTTGCAAAACAACTAGTAATTATAATTATTCTCTTATCGTCTCCGCACAATAATATATTTGTACGTAAACTTTTAAGTTCTTCTTCTATGCCATAAGGCAATTCCTTGATATTTAAAACAAGCTGTTGCATTTTATTACTCCTCTATAAAAGTATTTTATATATAAAATAAATATTTTACATATTTAGAATCTTTGGATTTTCTATAAATATGTTGTGCCATTGTTTATCTGACAATTTACGTTTTAAGTATGTGGCACACTCTCCTATATTTGGTGCTCTCCAATCTATGTGGTGTGAATCTGACGCAATAAAACTAATTGTCCCACGTTTTAGTTGATTCATGCAATAAAATTTTCGTTTTAAACCTGCTTTTCCTAAAACTGCTTCTGCATTTATTTGCAAACTATATCCTTCTTCATATAGTTTTTTTGCAAAATCCGGTTCATTTAAAAAACAATCATATCGTTCAATATGAGCAATGATAGGGTTTAAACCAGCTACCTTTACTTCTTTTAAATATCTGTAAATATCACTTTTATCATGCTTATTAGAAAACTCTATTAATATAAAATTACTGTTTCCCATAGGCTTTACTTTACCATTGTGTAATAATTCCAACAATCCTTTGTCACAATGATATTCTCTGCTGAGATAAAGCTTTGGTGCGTCGGGGATAGATGATGCTACTTCACAAAGTCGTAGAAATTGTAAATCAACCTTATCTTGAGGTGTCTCAAACATTTTATATCTAAGATGAGGAGTACAATATATAGTGCTTACTCCTTGGTTTATTTGAGCATACAATAATTGTTTTGCTTCTTCTAAATTTTCAGCTCCATCATCAACATACGGCAGTATATGACAATGTACATCTGTTAAACCTAACATCTTTATTGCAGACATTAAAACATCCTCTTTTCTATGCAAATATGTAATATAATTTATAAAATTATATCCATTTTTTCAAATAAAAAGTCTCTTACAGATTTCTCTGGAAGAGACTTTTTGGGGCTAGGGGCTAATTTTTAGTTAAAATCTCTACTTAATATTATTTCTTTAATATTATTTCTTTTTGCGAGAAACAAAACCTGCACCAAGACCTGCTGTCATCAAAGCACCGAAAGCTACAGCAACCATATTTGCATCAGCTGTTTGTGGTGATTTTACAGCTGCTGGAGCTGTAGAACCAGAGTTATTTTGTGAGCCACTGTTACCTGCGTTGTTACCTACATTAGCTGTTTTGGAAACAACTATAGCAACTGGAGAGAAGCTTTTAAATATACCTGTTACTGTGCCAGCATTTGGATCATATTTGCCTGTAACTTTTTCCCATGCTGTACCATTAAAGTGTAAAACGTCAACTGTTGAATCAGCTGCAACACTACCAACTTTAAATGTCAATGTAACTGTTTCACCATCTTTAAGAGAACCTTCTGAGATTGTGATGTCTTGATAGTTTGCACTAACAAGTTCTTTACCTGAACCTAAAACTGCAGAAACATTTTTTTCTAATTTTTCTTTAACTTCTGTACTTACAGTATTTTCACTTTTTACAGTGATGCTTGTACCATTGCTAGATGTAACTTTATTACTTTCGAGTTGTACTCCAGTATCAGTAACACTGCCCACTGCAAATGCTGCTACACTTATAGACATTGTTGCAACAACTGTCAAAAGTGCTGAAACGAATTTTTTCATTTTATCTACCTCCTGTATGATTTAAAAATATATGTTTAACAATGTGCCCCTGTACACTGCCAAACGGCATAAATTAGTTTGCTGGTGTATAAAAAGTTTTAATTACAAGTTCACGTAGAGCAACTTCATCTAAATGAAATTCATCGTGATTACCTTCTTTATTATCACCTGGCAACATTACTACACTATCGGAAAATTCAAATTCAGAAATTTGCTGAATTGTATCTGCATCAATGTCACTTTCCATATATGGTTCTGCAACTTTCTTCAATATTTCGATACTTGTATTCCCGAGACCTTTAATTTTAGAAACTAATGTTCGCATTACAAGAATATGTCTTTTCATTCGCACATTATTGCTTCCAAATTCTTTTGTGTCTCTATAGCGTATAAATTTATAAGCTTCTTCACCGCTAAGCTTAACAGTTTGACCTTTAGTGTATTGTTTATCTAAAATTTTATAGTTATCATCCATTGTGATGGTAATTCCACCAATATTATCAATAAGTGTTGAAATACCATCCATTGTTAAAGCTGCTGTTGCATATATTGGAATATCATACATCATTTCTGAAACTTTGTTTTTCATAATCCAGTTACCACGTTTCATATTATCTGCAACTGTATATTGCAATGCAATTTGCATATTATCGGATCTAATATATGCATTATCTTTCCCATATACATCTACATTAACGATGGTATCTCTTGATATTCCTATAACATCAATTTTCTTAGTCTTTTTATTCATAACTAAAAGTGCAATTACATCAGCTCTTCCGCCTGCCTCATGTATAAGATTAGTTGATTCTATTTCTTCTACACTTTTATCAATACCTAACAATAAAATTGTTTTAATATCCGGATTGCGATTATATGTTACACCATCTATGGTTATTGTTGAACCATCAAATTTATCATCACCGCTATTATAGATATTTGTCATATCATCTGACCTATCTATTTGAGGTTTTACTGATGACATTGCAAGTATATATCCCGCAATAACAGAAACCATTAAAACAAATATTGATATTGCAATCCATAATTTTTTATTACTTTTTTTATTCATCCCCTACATACTCCGCAACTACTAAATAACGTTCATTTGGTCTTCTAGTAACACATGTACTTAAAGTAATGATTTTACTGTCAGAAGTTATTTCTACATCATCTAATACGTGACTACTCAAATTTCTTGAATCATATAATGAGTCTATAAATGCTTTCTGCCCGGATTCTGTTGAAAAATCATATTCATATGGAATATATCTATTATCATATAATACTGCTGCAAAAACACGATAAACTCTTTTTTCTGTAGGAGTATATATTACTATATCTCGTTTTTCTTCAATTAATTTTGGGTCCATATACCACTCAAGATTATTGAACATAGTTCCATTTTCCATGTTATGAGCATATATAAGAGTATTAAAATCAGAAAAATCTTTTGCATTTAGTTTTTCGGTATATACAGAACCTGGCAATCCAGAAGCATGGTCTACGGTGTGGTACAAATAATAGCTATCATTTGTAGGATGCTGTAAAATTGGATAATGAATATTTAAATGATCAATATCTATCCACGCATATATATCGGGGTTACGCTCTTTCAATGCTTTAAAATCAATTGGGATTTCAACTGGTTCTTTATCTGATTCGGATGAATTTTGTTCGTCTAACTGTGAGTCGATAGAATCAGCATCTTTATCACTACTACTATGAGCCAAATTATTTAATTCATCATACGAATTTTTTAAAATTGTAGAACGTATAAAATAGTAACTTAAATACATTACTGAAATAGATGCGATTATAAGAAAAATTATTAATAAAAATTTTTTATATTTCATGCTATTATAATACTTTCTTTAAAAACCACTGTAACAAAATAAACACATGCTATGATTTTTTATTTTTTCTTTTATCCATATTTTTAGCAACATTCTCAATTGGAATAGCTGCCAAAGTGCTTGCTCTAAGATATTTTTCAACATCGTCTGCACTTTTAATGGTATCATCAAGCATATATGTTATAATTATAATTCCTAAACAAACAATAAATCCTAAAATAGCTCCTAGTAAAATATTTTTTCCTAAACTTGGAGATGAAGCTTTTTCTGCTACAACAGAATTTTCAACAATTGATGGCTTGTCTGTATTCATTACTTCTGCCACCCTAGAGCTTAAAGAATTAGCCATTTCATTGCTGATATCAGCAGCTAATTGTGGGTCTGGATTTTCAACTGTAATTTTAAGTATTCGGCTATTAGGCAAATTCTCTACAGTGACAGTTTTTACAAAGTCATTATAATTAGTTTCTAATCCCAATGTAGAGATAACTCTTTCAACAACCGGTCTACTTGTTCCTAAAATTTCAAAATCCGAAGCGAGTTGTGCACCCATCTGCAAATCTGCTAATGACGTAATACTTGTTGTTTTGGTAAATATGTAAATTTGAGATGATGATTTATAAATTGGTGTAACAAACAATTTTGTTGAAATGCCTGATATTATTGCACCTAATATAGTTGCCACTATAATCCAGCTAATTTTTTGCACTAATACATTAAAAATATCAAGTAAGTCAATTTCTTGTTCAATATCTTCATTAAATATATTTTCCTGAATTTCCATTTTATTTCCCCAATTTTATTTTATTTACCATAATCTATATAGTACTTTGTTATATGCAAACGATATTTTATCATTCATATCTTAATCATAATATAATATTCTTACATTTTTTTCAATAATTTTAATTATTTTTGTATAATATACTATATTTAATCAATATTTTGCTCAAAAATATGTTATTTTGTCGACTTTTGTACAAAAATATAATAATTGTTTTTATTTTGTAATTTGTTGTAATTTAGTTTTTATATTTTCGCCTATTTGTATAGTCATTGTTTTTAAAACAACCTATATGCATAGTCATTATTGTCAATATTAAATGTCATTTTTTATATAATTCTAATACTATTTATTTTATTTAATATCATTATTTTTTCAATCCAGTAATACTGCGATTATATATTTTATCCGTATATAAATTCTTCTAAAATTTCTGAATTTTTCTCAAAATCAACAGCAAACATTCTTCTTCCACCCATGCCTTCCATACTGCCAAAAGTACCTTTTGCAGGCATAGTCATCTCTTCGACAGTAATTCTGTTATATTTTAATGCAAGTGGCAATAAGCTTGTTATTTCTTTTTGAGTAAAGTTTGTTTGTACTAAAGGTAAAACTTCATTAAGAAGTTTATTTAGCTCTAATATTGTTAAATTTTGTGTTTGCTTTATAGCTTCATTTATAACTTTTCTTTGGCGTTCTATACGTTTCCAGTCATCATCTATAAATCTTATACGTGCATATTGTAAAGCATCATATCCATCTAGATGATTTATCCCTGGATACACCTTTGCTTTTGTTGTTACATTTGTATAAACAAGTCCATTAAGACCCTTTGCTTCAAGTTCGGTAATATCAATATCGATACCACCCATAGCATTTATTGCTTTTTCAAATGTAGCAAAGTTAACACGTACATATCTATTTACATCGACTTTAAAGCACTCTCTGATTTCTTTCATCATTAAGTCAGCTCCACCATATCTAAATGTATGTGTTAGCCAATCCCATTGTCCTTTATATTTATCATTAAGTATTGGCATACCTATGCCTCTTTGAAAGCTTATAAGTTTAACTTCCATTGTTTTCTTATTTAAAGAAAGCAACATACAAGAGTCTCCCCTGCTATCATCACTAAACTCTGGAGTTCTCTCATCAGTTCCGATTAATAATATGTTTAATACATCCCCATGAGAAACAATGTCTCCTTCTGACTTTATGGCTTCTGTGTCTTTAAGTCCAGATGTTGCATATTCCATTGCATCTGCCTCTGCTTTTACATCTTCATCATTCTCATCAATTTTACCTACATTCGAAACTGTACCATCACTATGTTGTAAAAGGTTTATTTTTGATGTATAAAATCCCCATACCATAGCTACTGCAATAGAAAATAAAATTAATATAGACAGTAAAATCTTATTCTGTTTTTTCATAAATTTCTTTTAACCTCGATACAATTATAATATTATTTTTAGTTATTAATTGCGCATTACTATTAAAAAATGTATATTTTAAAAGCTATATGATTTATAAGCATTACATAAATGTATCACTTCATTATTATTAAGTCAATAACTTATCCTATTTTATTTTATATTTTACACATATTATATTGTCTTTTTTCAAATTATGGTTAATGAATAATTATATTTTAAAAAGTTACACAATTATTTATTATTTAATTTTTTTAATAAATTATATTATGTTTTTAACAAATATATCCGTAAAATGTATATTTAATTTTAATTATATATTTAATTAATTGAAAAAAGAGATACATCAATGTATCTCTTTTAAATTATAATATTTTAGTTAACAGCTACAACAGTATAGCCTGCGTCTGTAACAACTTTTGTCAAATCTTCTTTCGTAATATTTTCTGCACAATCAACATATGCTTCTTTCTTTTCCAAGTTAACTTCTGCTTTAGAAACACCTTCCAAAGAGTTTAAAGCTTTTGTTACAGCCATTTGGCAATGTGCACACATCATACCTTCAATTTTCATTGTATACATAGTTTTGTTCTCCTTTTTATCTATTATGGTATTATTTTTATTATTAATATTTTTATTAATTTTTTCTTGTTTTGGTTTACTTATAACATGAAAATATCTTAATCTAAGAGCATTTCCAACAACAAAAAGGCTACTGAGACTCATAGCTGCTGCACCGAACATCGGGCTTAATTTCAAATTAAATGATGAATAAAAAAGTCCTGCCGCTAGTGGAATACCACATACATTATAGAAAAATGCCCAGAATAAGTTCTGTTTTATGTTACGGATAACAGCTTTACTTAATCCCACTGCTGTTACTACATCAAGAAGGTCATTTTTCATTAAAACTATATCAGCACTTTCAATTGCAACATCAGTCCCAGCACCAATAGCAATACCTACATCTGCTCTTGCAAGAGCTGGTGCATCATTAATTCCGTCTCCTACCATAGCAACTTTTTTACCTGATTGTTGAATTTTTGCAACTTCTCTCTCTTTATCCTGTGGCATAACTTCTGCAATAACTGTATCTATATCAAGCTGTTTTTGTATTGCAGTGGCTGTTCTTTTGTTATCACCCGTTAACATTATAACTTGCATACCTAGTTTTTTAAGTTCTTTAATCGCCTGTGCACTGGTTGGTTTTACTAGGTCAGCAACACCAATAATACCCAAAATATTATTTTCATCTGCAAATATTAATGGAGTTTTTCCTTCGTTTGCTAGATTATCCATAATATTTTCTATTTTGCTATAATCCAAATTATTATCATTGATAAATCTTTGGTTTCCGGCAAAATATTTTTTATTATTGATAACTGCCTCTATACCACGTCCAGCAATTGCTGAAAAATTATCTGTTGGGTATGATTTGATATTTTCCATTTTAGCTTTTGCCAATATAGCTTCTGCCAATGGATGTTCACTTTTTTCTTCTAGTGAACTTGCAATTTTTAAAAGTTCATTTCCATCTATTCCAAAAGAAATGACATCTGTTACTTCCGGTTTTCCTTGTGTAATAGTACCCGTTTTATCTAAAACAACACTTTGGATACTGTGTGTTACTTCCAATGCTTCGCCGGATTTTATAAGGATACCATTTTCCGCTCCTTTTCCTGTTCCAACCATTATGGCAACCGGTGTTGCCAAACCCAACGCACAAGGACAAGATATAACCAAAACAGCAATCGCACATGATAAAGCAAATTCAAAATCTGCACCTGCAATAATCCAACCTATTGCGGTTATAAGTGAAATAGACATTACAATTGGAACAAAAACACCTGAAATTTTATCTGCTATTTTTGCAATTGGTGCTTTGCTTGAACTTGCTTCTTCCACTAATTTAATAATTTGAGAAAATGTAGTATCACTACCAACTTTTGTAGCTCTCATACGGAAAAAACCGGATTTATTTATTGTAGCAGCAATTACGGTATCTCCAATTTGCTTTTGAACAGGCATACTTTCGCCGGTAATAGCAGATTCATCTACACTTGTTGTCCCTTCAATAATAACACCATCTGCTGATATACTGCTACCTGGTTTAACATGAAGAATATCTCCAGAAGTTATCTCTTCAGCCGGAATTTCTATAACTTGACCGTCTCTTTCAACCAATGCTGTTTTTGGAGCCATATTTAGAAGCTTATTTATAGCTTCGCTTGTTTTCCCCTTAGATTTAGCTTCAAGATATTTGCCGACATTAATAAGAGCCAAAATCATAACTGCTGATTCAAAATATAAATCATGCTGGTATCTCATTACTAAATCAAAATTTTGAACACCAAGACCATATCCTATACGATAAAGGGCAAAAATACCATAAATTAAAGACGCAGATGAGCCAACTGCTATCAATGTATCCATATTTGGAGCTCCATGTATGAGAGAGCTAAAACCTTTTGTATAATATGATTTATTTATATAAGCAACTGGAATAGAAAAAAGAAATTGTGTTAGTGCAAAAGAAACTGCATTTTCTGTACCATTTAAAAATGAAGGTAGTGGTAATCCAACCATGTGTCCCATAGATACATACATCAAAGGAATAAGAAAAACAAAAGACCAAATTGTTCTTTGTCGCATATTTTCCATATGCTCTTGTATAGCATTTTTATTTGGTTCATTTGATTTTGATAATGTAGTTTTATTTATTTTTTCTCCTTGTACAGTCGCACCATATCCAGCAACTGTAACTGCATTTATTATAATATCATTATTCAATATATCTTCATCAAATTCAACCTGCATACTATTTGTCAAAAGATTTACACTTACATCTTTTATGCCATCTAATTTCTGTACGCATTTTTCCACTCTAGAAGAACACGCAGAACAGGTCATGCCTGTAATGTCAAATTTTTGCTTCATAATATATTTCCCTTTCAAAAGAATATTTGATATTATTCAAAATATAAAATTAATATTTATTTTTTAATTTACATATTCCTTGTGTCATTGTACCCATTGGACAATACACACACCAAGAACGTGGCTTATATAAAATCATTGTTATTATTCCCAAAATTGTTGATGTTAACATAACACTGTAAAATCCAAATGCAAATTGTGCAACCCATGGCTCAACCGAACCTTCATGATATGCAAAATTCCAAGGCAACTTAAATGTCCACAGAAGTTTTACAATTTCTGATAGGTTGTTTGTACCGTTAAAAACTAAATATGTAGCAAATAACATATTGCAAAACATTATAAGAAAAAATGTTAAAAATCCATATCTAAACCATTTTCTTTTTAAAAAATCAGGAATATTTTTCTTTCTTGACATTTTTAATTTATTACCTAAAATATCAAAAAGCTGACCTCTTCCACAGTATTTGTTACAATATGACTTATTTCCTTTGATAATAGAAATTAGAAGTGGAACAAAGAAGCATATAAGCCCTAACCACGCAAACAAAATATTAAAAAATCCTAATATTAAATATAATGCAGAAACAATCCACAAATAATCATACCAATATTTTTTCATAATAACCCCCTTTTACTATATTTCACCTATAATAATAACTGAGGCTGGACATGTTTTTGCACATATTCCACATCCTACACATTTATTTATATCAACCAATGCACAAATTCCATTTGGTATTGTTATTGCTGATTTTGGGCATTTTTTCATACATGCCCCACAAGCAACACATTCATTTTTATTTATAATTGCTTTCTTTTTTACCCCTGTTACCATACAAGTTATACCTCCTATTTTTGAGCATTATACACCTTTAATACTATTTTGTTTGTAACCTTATCACAAATTTTCTATATAAAGTAAAAGTATAACTTTTTAAACATTTTATGGTTTATTATATTATTAAATAATCATGTTTTAGCATGTGACTTTTATACTTTTTTATTAAGTGTAATATTCGTTGTAGTTATACAAATGTATTTACTATTATTTTACAGTATCCATTATTTCACTTATTTTAAAATAATTTTTATTATATTGTATTAACCCATCTTTTTGCATTTTAGATAGCTCATTGCTCATTGCACTCCTATCAACTCCCAGATAATCTGCAAGCTGTTGCCTGTTGTATGAAATTTCAAACGTATAGCTTCCATTCTTTTTAACACATTCTGAAAAATATGATAAAAGTCTTCCTCTAATCGACTTTGAACTTGTGTGTAAAATTCTTCTTGATAGTTGTATATTCTTTTCAGCAGTTAAAGTTAAAAGATTTCTTATTAATTTTGTATGAAACACACAAGAATTACTACAAGTAGATAACATTCTACCTATATTCATAAATAATATACTAGTATCTTCTGCTGCAGTTACAGTAATCATTAACGGTTCTTCTGAAAGACAAGCATAAGACTCAGCAAAAATATCACCTGTTGATGCACTACCTATAATATTGTTGTTTCCCCAAACATCACTGAATTCTATTATTGCAAGTCCATTTAATACAACTCCGATATATTCTGTTGTTTTTCCTTCTCTTAAAATTATATCACCTTTTTTATAATGCTTTTCTATTGTGTTAAGGCATTTTAGTAAAGAGGGAATGTCTTTTTCTTCTATCCCTGTAAATAATTGTATATTTGATAAATTTATTTTCAATTTTCTCACCTCGTGTTGTTATAACAACATATTTTCATTTTTAATTATATTATACTATAACCATAATCTCAATATAAATTTGAAAGGTGTAAAATAAATATGATTCGTAAAATTATACATATTGATGAAGAAAAATGTGATGGCTGTGGTGCTTGTGTAACTGCATGTCATGAAGGTGCTATTGGCTTAATCGATGGAAAAGCAAAATTACTGCGTGATGACTATTGCGACGGACTTGGTGACTGTTTGCCTGTTTGTCATACAAATGCAATTACATTTGTAGAGCGTGAAGCTGCTGAATATGATGAACAAGCAGTAATGAAAAATAAACAGAAAAAAATGCAAGAATCCGGAATGAAAATAAACCATGCAGGATGTCCAGGTAGCAAAATGCATCGTTTTAATACAAATAAAGATGAGCAAATTACATCTGATATTTCCCCTATTAAATCACAACTTGGTCAATGGCCATGTCAGATTAAGCTTGTTCCTGTAAATGCACCATATTTTGATGGAGCAAAATTGCTTATTGCGGCTGACTGTTCTGCTTATGCTTACGCAAATATGCATAATGAATTTATGAAAGGAAAAATCACTATTGTTGGCTGTCCAAAATTAGATAGCGTTGATTATAGTGAAAAATTAGCTGAAATTATTAAAAATAACGATATTCAAAGTGTAACTATTGTGCGTATGGAAGTTCCATGTTGTGGTGGTTTAGAAATTGCAGCAAAAAAAGCTCTTCAAAATAGTGGAAAATTTATTCCATGGCAAGTTGTAACAATATCTATTGACGGCAAAATATTAGATTAATAATAAAAACAGGAAATCATTTAAGATTTCCTGTTTTTTTATTTACTCCAAAGCTTTATAGATTTATCTTTTATATTATTTAATTCTATATCACTCAAGGATTCTATATTGGCATAATCACCTGTGTAATAATAAACTTCATAAACATTATCTATCCCCTTATCAAATGGACATAATACATATTCTGAAAACATTTTTGAACTTGTCGTTATTTCGTCCCATTTTGTGTCTGTCATATAAAAAAATAAACAAGATTTTTCTGTATTACCATCTTTAAAAAATACATTTTTTATTTTCAAATAATTCGCTTGACTTCCCTTTAGGTGTGCTACCAGATTATCGTCCTCTATTGAAACTGTAATATTATCTGCATATTCTATAATGTTTGTTGATGATTTTAACGCTGTTATTGTTACAAAACAAGCTATAACTATAAACCCAATTACAATTGATGTAACCAATATTTGTTTTTGCAAAATTTTGTTTTTCACACAAACAAATGATTTTGCTTTTTGATTTTCAATTTCTTGATTGTATATATTTGTTTGGCAACAATCTTCAGTATACATTTGATTATAATATTTGTTGCAACTATCACATTCTGATAAATGCTGTTCTACTATTTTCTTACTCTCATCACTGCAAACTTTATCATAATATAGTGGTAAAATATCTTTTATCAAATCACATGGAAATTTCATACTTCTGCACGCTCCTTTATTTTAATTTTTGCTCTATGATATGTAACTCTTGCCCAGCTCTCTGTTTTTCCCCAGATTTCACCTATCTCTTTGAAAGATAAATCTCCAAATGTACGCATCCAAAAAACTTCTTTGTATGGTTCTTCCAACAAATGTATTATTTTATGTAAATCAAATGCTGTAGCTTTATTTAAAACTTCTTGTTCTACATTCTGACCGGATTGTGTAAACTCCAGTTGAGCATCTACAAACCTTTTATTAAATTTTGCTTGTGTATAAAATGTATTTTTTGCAATTTGACATAACCACACACTCAATTTACATTCTCCACGAAAAGAACCGATACTTTTAAGTGCTTTAAAAAATACTTCTTGTGTCAGTTCTTCAGCCCAATACTCATCTTTACAAAGTGATAGAGCATATCCAAATACTGTATCATAATATTGTGAATATATCTTTTCAATTTCTTTCACTCTAACACCACTCTTTCTTTTATACTATATAATAAACTGTTTTTGTCCTCCTTTCTAGTATTAAGACAAAGGATAATTAAAAATGTTACAAAAAAATACTGTACGACAAATAAATTTATGCCGTACAGGTATTTTTAATTATTCATATTTTTTACCAACTATATATATTGGCAAAAATAATGTACCCAGAAATATAAATAACAATATTACATTATATTTCATATTTAAATTATTTAATTTTAATATAAAATCAAGTATTGGTATAAATACCATACAACTGCAAGTCCATACACTTATAGCTTTATCTGATATAAATAGTTTTTGAGCCATTTCTTTTTGCGTGTACCCTTTTTCTTTTCTAAGTTGACTAACAAATCTTCCAAATTCTTGTTTATCAATCTCGAACATTTTCATCACCTCTGTTCAAATCATATCATGTAATAGGCTATTACACAACCGAACAGTAGTAGAGTTGAATTTTAATAAATTTTACATATTGTTATTATATATTTTCTTCTGGATTTTTAAATTTAAATTTAATTATTATTTCTTTATTTTCTGTAATCTCTATTTTATCAATCAAACTTACAAGAATCTCTCTATTTAAAC
>JAHHUD010000043.1 GCA_020024185.1 Oscillospiraceae bacterium
CCTTATGCTATGGCATATCATCACGAAAGTAAATCTCGTGGAAGTGATAAAAAAGGCGAAAAGAAAACCCGTTTTGACGGAGAACGCAATCGACTTCAAGCTATTCACGGAAAAGAGTTATTAAAAGACCCATTTTATAACCCAAACCTTACACTTGATATGGAGGATTTCTCTGAAAGCAGAGTTCTTCCAAAATATGATGATTAGCTTTAATAAGTTATACATTTTAATATATCTTTGTAAAGGAATTTATCAATATGAGTAAAAAACAAAAAGTTTTATATATTATAACTATTTTTGTATCAGCTCTGTACATTTTTATAGGTAATTATCTTGTAAGTAAAAATTATATTATGCGTGATAAGCTTGAAAACGGTGTACCTGTAAAGATGAAAGTTCTGGAAGTACTTGATTCTGCTTATGAACAGACTTTGTTTAATCAAGACGCAGAAACCAGAGGAGAAAATATTATACTTTTTGCAGGTCAGATTTTATCAGGATACAGAAAAGGCAGTGTTGTAACTGCTGTACAGCGTGTTGACAAAATGTACGCTATTGAGCTTCGTCCTGTTCAAGAAGGTCAAACTGTTATTGTTTATGATAATCCCGACCCAAACATTGATGTAGAATTTATGTTTGCAGAATTTCACCGTTCTACAATTTTATGGGTACTGGCTATAATATTCTGTATAATTTTGGTTTTATTTGGCAGGTCAAAAGGTTTAAACACTCTTATTTCACTTGTATTTACCATAGGTTCTATTTTCTGGGTTTATATTCCAATTATTCTTGCAAATGGAAATATTTATCTATGGTCACTTATAACTTGCGCTTATATTATTTTTATGACACTGTTTATTGTAAGTGGCTACACCAAAAAAAGTATTGCGGCAATTATAGGCTGTTTTGTTGGGGTTACGATAAGTGGCTCTTTGGTGATTTTTGCGGATAACTTTTTGCATATGACCGGCCTTGTTAATGAAGACTCTATGTATCTTCTTATGCTTAATATGGACGAGCCTGTTGATATAAAAGCAATTATCTTTGGTTCTATTATAATCGGGGCTGTTGGTGCAATTATGGACGTTTCAATGTCTATTTCTTCTGCTCTTGCAGAACTTAAAGAACAAGCTCCAAACCTAACAAGAAAACAGCTTATAAGCTCTGGTTTTGTTATCGGCAGAGATATTCTTGGCACAATGGCAAACACTCTTATTCTCGCATATATCGGCTCTTCACTTTCTGTTACACTTTTGTTGTTTGCTTATAACTCATCAACTTTACTGTTGTTTAACACAGAAATGATTATTGTAGAGTTATTGCAAGCTATTGCCGGCAGTTTTGGTATATTGCTTACCATTCCAATCACAAGTATTATATGTGGTTTTCTATATTCAAAAGAAAAATAATAGTAAAAAAAGCTACTTCATTTATAGAAGTAGCTTTTTATTTTTATATTTTATTGTACATACATATATAATGGAACGCCGGCAAGTTCATTTTTTGCCATATTAACTGCTATTTCCATCTCACTTTTTGGCATAATATCTTCGATTTTCATAAACAAAGATTCAAAAGCAGATGGTGTGTACAATTCTTTGTGATAACCGATTGTACCTGTAATTTCTTCCATAGTTTGAATTGCTTCATCATAGCTTTCCACATTATCAACAAGTGCAATTTCTTTTGCCTGTGTTGCAGAGTAAATTCTGCCGTCTGCAATTTCTTTTACTCTTTCAATTGGCAATCCTCTGCCAGTTGAAACTATATTTACAAACTCTTCATAACTTTCGTCAACAAGTCCTTGATAAATTGCACGGTGTTCTTCTGTCATTGGAGAACCTGGAGAACCCATACCTTTGTTTGCCCCACTGGTAATAAGAACCTCATCTATACCAAGTTTATCGTACAAACCACTTAAATTTGATAAAGATATAATAACACCTATACTTCCTGTCCAGCAGTTTTTGTTTGCAGAAATAGTATCTGCTGCACAAGCGATATAATAAGCACCGGAAGCTGCCATTGTATTAAAATATGCATGTATCGGTCTGCCTGTTTTTTCTTTGTATTCTATCAGTTTATTATACATCTCATCAGAGTGGTAAACTGTTCCGCCACCGCTGTCTATTGATAAAAATATACCGGTATTACTATCGTCATTAATAAGCTCATCAATATAATCTTTTATAGCATCATGGTCATAACCGGCTCTTAAAACTCCTTGATTATTGCCTTGTATAGTGCCTTGAATATTTATAATTGCAAAGCTTTCTCCCAATGATGAAGCATCTAATTCATTAAAAATATCAAAGTTTTTTGCAATATCTTTAAATGTTAAAAAGATGTAGAAAATTATACCTATCGCTACAAAAATTGTAATTAAAACATTCTTTTTAGTTTTGCTTTTACCCATATATTTTCTCCTTTCAAATTCATTTTGATATTTGAAATTTTATTTATTTTCTTCCCATATAGGATTATTTAAAACCCAACGGCCTGTTTGGTCTTTATGGAATATATCACGGTTGTAGAATTTATCAATAATACTCCAAAATTCTGTTTCTGTATATCCGCAAAAATCACAGAAATCTCTTACACACAATGGGTCAAGATTATGGTCACGTTCCTTGATAAGCGGAATAGCTTCTTCTCTTGTCATCATTCCATAACGAATATATCTTGCTGTGTAGTCTGTTGCTGCTGCATGGCCGAATTTTGGATATTTAAGCCATGAGTGTACAAGATAAGCACGAGAGTCAATTTGGTCAAAATTTTCTGCATGATGCTGACGGTCCCATTCATGTGTTAAGTCATGGAAACCACGGCTTTTAGCAAGCTGATAGTTTTTATAACTGTTCCATGGCAAGAAGTATGAAAGATACATTGGGTCAAGACGAGCAAGTTCTTCTTTGCTTGGGGCTTTTGTAAGCGCCAATGCAGCAGGTTCAATTCCCCAACTTAACAATTCTTCTTCATCCATACCACTTGCAACACCGTTTTCTATCTGACTGCGTGCAGAATATGTTTCTTCGTCCTCATTTCCACCATATTCAAAACTTACATTTTCACCATAACACAAAAGCATTGTATTAAATTTTAAAGCCATGTGAAGTGGGAATGTATAAATATGTCTATCCAGATACCATGTTGGTTTTCCGTATTTTTCAAACATATTACGCATAAGAATTTTTTGAGTTTTAATATCAGGTTTACAGCTGATAATAGGACAACCAAATTCTTCGCTTATATTTTTAAGATTATGTTTTCCTGCTTCTGTCATTGGGAAATTATCTTCCACGCTGAACAAAATAGGGTTCATTTTCATAACTTCTTTTAATATATAAACTTGAAAATGACTGTCTTTACCACCGGAAACAGCAACTGCACAGTCATATTGTCCAGGCCCATTGCAGCCACGATATTTATCGCAAATAGCTTCAAATTCTTTCCATCGTGCGTCCCAATCTATATTTTTTCTTGCCTCATAGTGATTGCAAGCAGTACAAACACCGTTTTCATCAAAAACAATACCCGGTCTTGTATCAGGCATTGTACACTTTTTACAATATTTCATTATTACAGTCACTCCTTAACTGGATATAATTTAATTTTCATACATGTTATCATACCATATTTTTTTTAATTGAACAATTCTCTTATATTGTAATATTAAATATATAATAATATATTAACATATATTTATCAAAAAGTTCATATTTTTTATGTCATGGTAAAATTTTATAAAATTATGTTATCACACATTTTGTATAAAATAAATATATAATTTATTAAATTATCTTTTTTCTCTATACAAATAATGCGTAGAATGATAAAATATATGTTATGTGCAATATTTTTGAAAGGGAGCTTTTATAAAAAATGAAAACAAAATACACATTTAAAACTCTTTTAATAGATTTACTTTTTGACTTTATGGGCTGTTCTCTTTACGGTATAGCTATGAACTGCTTTATTCTTCCTTCAGGAATAACAACAGGTGGTATAAGTGGTATATCTCTTATTATAAACTATCTTACAAATATACCTATTGGTATATGCACCATTTTGCTTAATATACCTATCGTTTTATTCTGCTATAAAGTATTGGGTAAAGTATTCCTTCTTAAAAGCATGAAAACTATGGTTGTTTTAAGTATTTGTATTGACGTTGTTACAAAGGACTTTCCAAAGTATGAAGGTGATATTATACTTGCTGCTATATGCACAGGTGTTTTGGTTGGTGCAGGTCTTGCTTGCGCATTTATACGTGGTTCTTCAACAGGTGGCGGAGACTTTGTTACACTTTCTGTAAGAAAATTATATCCACATTTCTCAATCGGTACACTCTGTCTTATTTTTGACTATACTGTTCTTACTGCCGGTGGTTTTGTTTTCAAAAATATAAATGCTACACTTTACGGTGCAATTGCAATGTTTATTGCAAGTCAGGTTATGGATAAAATAGTATACGGTTCTTCTCGTGGAAAACTTATGCTTGTTGTTACTGAAAAAGGAGAAGAAGTTGCACAAAGCATTTCTGGCGCTGTAAATAGAGGCAGCAGTATTGCAGATATCCGTGGTGGATATAAAGGAGAGCAAAAACAGCTTGTTATAAGTGCTGTAAATAAGCAACAACTTTTCAAAGCAAGAAAAATTGTTCATGAAGCTGATGAAAATTCATTTATCATGGTTACAAGCACAGAAGAAGTATTTGGTGAAGGTTTTACAGACCCATGTGAGGATTAATTTATGGAAAGAATTTTTTTAGCATTTTTAATAATTACAAACCTTGCAACACTTATTCTTTATGGTGTTGACAAGTATAATTCAAAAAAAGGTAAACGCCGTATAAGCGAAAAAACTTTGCTTATAACAAGTATTTTTGGCCCATTTGGTGCTTTTGTTGGTATGTACCAATTTAGACACAAGACACAGAAATTTAAATTCTATATCACAGTTTTTCTTCTTTGTCTTTTGCAGTTTGCCCTTTTCTTTTTATTATTTTACAGCAAATATATATAAATATCCGAGGTGTATTTGGTGAAAAAATATATATTATCTCTTGACCAAGGGACAACTTCTTCCCGTGCTATATTATTTGACCATAACCAAAATATTATTGCAAAAGCACAAAAAGAAGTTACACAGATTTTTCCAAAAGAGGGCTGGGTTGAGCATGACCCTATGGAGATTTATTCTTCTCAATATTCAGTTATGGTGGAAGCTATTGCCAAAAGTGGTATTGACCCTTGTGAGATTGCAGCAATTGGTATAACAAATCAAAGAGAAACCACAATTTTATGGGATAAAAATACCGGAAAGCCGGTTTACAATGCAATTGTGTGGCAGTGTCGTAGAACTGCTGATATATGTGACCAATTAAAGAAAGACGGATTGGAAGATTATATAAAAAAATCAACCGGTTTAGTTGTGGACGCTTATTTTTCCGGCACTAAAATCAAATGGATTTTAGACAATGTAGACGGCGTAAGAGAAAAAGCTGAAAAAGGAGATATACTTTTTGGCACAGTTGATTGCTGGCTTATATGGAAACTTACCGGCGGAAAAGTTCATGTTACAGACTATACCAACGCAAGCCGTACAATGCTTTATAACATAAATACTTTAAGCTGGGACGAGACTTTGCTTAAAGAATTAAATATACCAAAATCTATTTTACCAACTGTTTGTTCTTCAAGCCATATCTATGGATATGTTAATATTCAGGGTGTTGATATTCCTATTGCAGGCATTGCCGGAGACCAACAGGCTGCACTTTTTGGTCACTGTTGTTTTGATAAGGGCGATGCCAAAAATACATACGGAACCGGTTGTTTTCTTCTTATGAACACCGGTGACACACCATGTTTAAGCAATTCGGGACTTATCACTACTATTGCAATAGGTATAGACGGAAAAGTTCAATACGCCCTTGAAGGCAGTGTTTTTATCGGTGGTGCAGTTATTCAGTGGTTACGTGATGAAATGAGATTTATTACAGAAAGCAAAGATGCTGAATACTATGCCTCAAAAGTAAGTGATACAGGTGGTGTATATTTTGTGCCAGCATTTACAGGTCTTGGTGCTCCATATTGGGATATGTACGCCCGTGGATGTATAGTTGGTATATCTCGTGGCACAAAAAGAGAACATATTATTCGTGCTGCACAAGAAAGCATTGCTTATCAAAGCCTTGAACTTGTAAAAGCTATGGAAAAAGACTCCGGAAATATTTTATCTGCCCTCAATGTTGATGGTGGTGCGTGCAGAGATAGTTTTCTTATGCAGTTTCAGTCAGATATTATAAATAAACCGGTTAACCGTCCTGTAATAAAAGAAAGTACCTCTCTTGGTGCAGCATATCTTGCAGGGCTTGCAACCGGATTTTGGAACAGTAAAGAAGAATTGCGTCAAAACAGAAATTATGATGCTATATTTTTCCCTAATATGGAAGAAGAAAAACGCAATAAGCTTTTTTCCGGGTGGCAAAAAGCTGTTGGACGCAGTATGAACTGGGTGGAATAAATTATCTATCCTTTTAATATTCTATATAAATAAAAGCAGAGTGAACTTTCACTCTGCTTTTTTATTAAATCATTTTCTTTCTTTCAACTGGTGTTGAAAGTATAATCTGTGTGCTTGTACTTCCCATTTTTTGGAATTTAATAATAAGTTTTTCCAAATCACCGATTTCAGCTGCATCAACTTTTACAAAATAGCTGTAATCACCAGTTACATGATAACATTCTGCAACCATTGGGTCTGTTGCTGCAAGTTCAAGAAGTTTTTCTCTGTCTTGTGGTTTAATTGAAACACTGATAATTGCATGAACATTTCTGCCAACTTTTTTTGGATTTATTATAGCAGTATAACCTTGGATTATACCTTCTTTTTCCATTCTTTTAATTCTTTCGCTAACTGCTGGTGCAGTAAGTGAAATTGTCTGTGTAATTTCTTTAACTGTAACTCTTCCGTTGTTTTGCAACAACTCTAAAATTTTCTTATCGATATTATCCATTTCATTCTCCCTATTATATCCATTATAACCTTTTGTAAATTTTATTTCCTTGTGTTGTGCACTATTTTTTATTTTTAAAAATTATAGATAAAAAATATAATTTTTAAAGTTACACTACACTTTTTTAAAGTATTTTCTTATTAATATAAATAATTTGCCCTAAAAAAACACTTTTCAATTATATTATAGTTTTTTTATATTGCATTGTAAATACTTTTGGTGTAAATTTAATAATTTATTTATTAAATTTAATAATTTGTACATTAAATTTTATATCTATCATAAATATAACTGAGTTTTTTATCGATTATCCCTGTAATTTTAATTCCATTTTCCAAATATTCTTCAGTATATATAACCCCGTTTTCTCTTATTGTGCTTGCCAAAGCTGTTTGAGTATATGGAAGTAAAATATCAAGTTTTTCCATTCTATGTGAAAGCTTTTCATCAATTATTGATAAAAGATTTTCAAGTCCATATCCACTTTTTGCAGAAACTCTCACTCCGTTTTCATTGACAAAATCTTCATTAAGCTTATCACATTTATTATAAACGGTAATGATATTTTGATTATCAACACCAATTTCTGCCAAAACATTTCTTGTAATTTCAAGTTGTATATCTCTGTCATCACTTGAAATATCACAAACATTTAAAACAATATCAGCATATTTTGCCTGTTTTAAAGTTGATTTAAAAGCTTCAACCAGTTTATGTGGCAAACGGCTTACAAAACCAACTGTATCAACCAAAACAGCATTTTGACCACTTGGTAAAACAAATTTTCTTGCAGTTGGGTCCAGCGTTGCAAAAAGCATATCTTTTTCAAATATTTCGCTGTTTGTTATTTTATTTAAAAGACTGGATTTACCAACATTTGTATATCCTGTAAGCGCAACAACCGGAACATCATTCTTTTTGCGTTTTTCATTTAAAATATCACGCCTTTTTTCAACTTGTTCAAGTTTTTCTTTAATAAGTGTAATTCTTTGATTTATATGACGGCGGTCATACTCAAGTTTACTTTCACCTGCACCACGGCGAGCACCACCGCCACCAGCTCCGCCACCACCTTGACGCGACAAGCTTGCGCCCATACCAGAAAGTCTTGGAAGTTTATATTTCAAAAGTGCCAACTCTGTTTGCAATTTACCTTCACTGGTAGTTGCCCTTTTAGAAAAAATTTCAAGTATAAGCATTGTTCTGTCAATAACTTCAATTTCAAGATAGTCAGAAATATTTTTTATCTGACTTCCTGTTAGTTCACAGTCAAAAACGCAAAGCTCAACATCATTATTTTGGCAAAGCTGTTTAACTTCTGCCATCTTGCCTTCCCCAAGGTAATATTTATTTTCAGGATTGTCTTTTTTTTGCACAACCTGACACACAACCTCAAGTTCTCCTGCCTCACATAAACTTTCCAACTCTTTCATTGAATTATCTATATCATATTCACCACAATCTACACCTGCTATAAGTGTTTTGGTGAAAACTTTTTCTTCTGTTTGGTTAATTATAGCCATATTCTCTCCTTTAAAAGTTAGTTTATTAAAATAGTTTTATCTTTAATTTTTCACATATGTGTGTTAGAATTTATCCATATTAATACAAGGGGGATAAAGTATGTTTTGTCCAAGATGTGGCAGACCTGTAAAAGAAACTGCAAATTTTTGCGGTGGTTGTGGTTTGTCAAAATCAGAAATTGAAAGTTATTTAAAAATTAAATCAAATACACAAACACAATCAGAAACAGCTCCTGTTATTCAGCCTGTGGAAGAAATTAAAACAGAACCAACTTCTGTTGTTCAGTCTGTTGAAGAAATTAATTTGGAAAACAATACTGTTGACACTGATTTAAACGAAGATATTGTTGATGTTCAGGCAAATTGCAGTGAATGTGAAAATACACAGCAAGATACTGAGATAACTCAAAATGATACACAAGATAACATATATACACAGACAGACGAAAATTGTTGTCAGGAAAATTCTTATACAGCAATTAGCGAAAAAAATGAGAATCTTTCAACATTTGATTTTTGCTTGATGATAATTATATCACTGATACCAATTATTGGTCTTGTATACCTTATTTATTTATCTATTCAAAATAAAAATACAAATAAACGCTCCTTTGCAAGAGCAGTTTTGCTTATACTCTTATTTGTTTGTGTAATTGGAATTATGTTTTCTCTTGGCATATTATTTTCAGCTTTATTTTAATACTATAAAATCGGCATTCAGATGAATGCCGATTTTTTTGACCATTTATTCTTTAACTTCAAACTTATAGCCAACGCCCCAAACTGTTTTAAGGCTCCATTTTGTGCTTACACCCTCAAGTTTTTCTCTCAAGCGTTTAATGTGTACGTCAATTGTACGGCTATCACCATAATATTCAAATCCCCAAACTTCATCAAGCAGCGCATCACGAGTAAACACTTTATTAGAGTTTTTTGCAAGATAATATAAAAGTTCCATTTCTTTTGGTGGTGCGTCAACAACTTCACCATTTACTTTAAGCTCATATTTTGTAATATTGACAACAAGGTTATCAAATACCAATTCACCTTCAGATGATTGTTCTTTCTTTGATATTTCTCTGCCTGTACGACGCAAAACTGCCTTTATTCTTGCAACAACTTCTTTTGTATCAAAAGGTTTTACAATGTAGTCATCTGCACCAAGCTCAAGACCAAGAACTTTATCAAAAGTTTCGCCTTTTGCTGTAAGCATAATAATTGGTGTATTCTTTTTTGCTCTTATACGTCTGCAAGCTTCCCAACCGTCCACATGTGGCATCATAACATCAAGCAAAACTAGGTCTATATCCATTTCATTGTGCATATTTACAGCTGTTTCACCGTCATGTGCAAGATGAGTTTCATATCCTTCTTTTTCAAGATATAAACGCAAAAGCTCACATATATTTCTGTCGTCATCAACAATAAGTATTCTTTCTCTGTCCATTATAATCCTCCAACACGGAATAAATGTATTTATACATAAATAATATCACAAATTTATGAACATTTAAAGCAATTATATTGTCCAATGTTCATATTTACTATTTTTATTATAAGTATAACTAATCATTTATATTATTATAATCAGCCACTTGTTATAATTTTGTGGAATTTATATATCTTTAAACTAGCATCAATGAGCTTAAGTTATTAAGATAGTTTTTATATTAATATGCTTATATTATCTGCATTTTCATATAATATACTTTAAACTAAAAATAAATAAATTATATAGAAATAAAAAGTGAGCAGAAATTTGCCCACTTTTTTTATTATTCTGTTAAAGCTTTTTTAAGTGATGAAAGCAACATAATAAATGAAACAAGCATAAGTATGTGAGCAATACCGGCAAAACCAGATACCATACCATTCATACCTTTTGAAACTTCTGTCCCAAGCACTTCAAATACACCTCTAACAACAAGCATTATAGTCATAAATGGCAATGCAATATTATAAATAACAAAGAATTTTTTGAAAAGCTTTTGGTCTTCAAGTTTTGTTAATTTGCAAGCAAAGCTGAGCAAAATAAATAAGAACATTCCCAAAACAAGCAAGTGTGCGTGAACAGATTTTAACACTGTTGGTTGTGTATACCCCACCATTTTAGAAAATTCTCTGTAAAATACACCAACTGCCATCGCAAGTGTAAAATATGTAATTGCACAATTCATTAGTTTTTTAGTCATACTATTTCTCCTTTTTATCTTTTTTCTTTTTATATAATTAAGGCCAAATAAAACTCCGACCCTAAAAAGCTCTTTGTAAAAACTTGTGTAACATAATGCAATAAATTTATCCGATAATAAAATATATATCTTATTACTTTTATTAAATTTCTCATCTTATTTTTAAAGTGAACATTGTTCATTTTAAAGTTTGCATAAAACCCACTTAAAATTTAAGTGAGTTTAATATATACATTTTTTTACTATTTCTAATACACCTTTATATTCTTTGTCTGATTTTATAATTGATGATATAAAAAGCTCAAAAACATAATCTACAAATGTATTTGGGTCAAGATTTTCATTAAATGCGTCTTTTCTGACATTTTTATCATTTACCAATACCATATACAAGCTTTTTTTGATATGTATAAAGTATTTTTCCATAATTTCATGCCCATCTTGTTTATTATCTGTTACAAAAGCAAGAGTGTGCACCGATAAAAACTCGGGATATTTTTCTTTACCCTTTTGGACACTTTCAAAAAGCCACGCTAAACAGTCCACAAAATCTTTAAACGCATAGTGTTTACCATGCATGAAAAATATGTCTTTCCATATACTTTCTATTGTTTCACAGATAAGCTCTGTTTTTGATGGAAAATAATTATATATTGCACCAACAGAAAGCTTGCATTCCTTTGCAACTGAACGCATATTAACACTGGGTAATCCTTTTTCTTGTGCTATTTTTTGACAAACAGAAATTATTTCTTCTTTTGAAGTTGCAGGTAAATTCATACTATCCCCTTCAACATGAACATTGTTTACTAAAACAGTATACTTTCTAAAAAAGTATTTGTCAATATTTTTTATAAAATAATATATTACGAAATTATATAACGCTTTTCTGTATATACTCTAAAATATAGACATTCACATGTAAATGTAGTATTATAATAATGATATATTATGCTCTGATATAAGTTATATATATCACGTTATATGATTAAATACGGTGACTTTAATCACAAAAATAAATATGATAATCAAAAGCTATATGCTTTACGGAGGAAAAACATGAAATTAGGTATTGTTGGTTTGCCAAACGTTGGCAAAAGTACACTTTTTAATGCAATTACAAATGCTGGTGCACAAAGTGCAAACTTTCCGTTTTGCACAATAGAACCAAACGTTGGCGTTGTTGCAGTTCCTGATGAAAGACTTGATAAACTTGCACAAATGTATAATCCAAAAAAATATACACCTGCTATAATTGAATTTGTTGATATTGCCGGTCTTGTTAAAGGTGCAAGCAAAGGTGAAGGTCTTGGAAACAAATTTTTGAGCCATATCCGTGAAGTTGATGCTATTATACATATGGTGCGTTGCTTTGACAGTGATGATATTATCCATGTTGAAGGCAGTGTTGACCCATTGAGAGATATTGAAACTATTGACCTTGAGCTTGTTCTCTCTGACCTTGAAATTGTTGAAAGAAGAATTGACAGAACTAAAAAAGCAATGAAAGGCGATAAAAAACTTGGCGAATGTCTTGATATGCTTGAAAGACTTGCAAAATTCCTTGAAGAAGGCAACAATGCTCGTGGTTTTGACCTTCTTGATGACAACGAAAAAGAATGGTTTGACGAAATGCCACTTTTAAGTGCAAAACCGGTTATTTATGCTTGCAATCTCTCTGAAGATGACTTGCTTGAAGGTGTTGAGAAAAACAAATACTACCCTATTGTAGTTGAAAAAGCAAAAGCAGATAAGAGTGGTTGTATGCCAATTTGTGCAAAAGTTGAAGAAGATGTTGCAGAACTTTCTAAAGAAGAAAAGAAAGAGTTTCTTGCAGAACTTGGGCTTGAGACAAGTGGTCTTGATAATCTTATTAAAGAAAGTTATTCACTTCTTGGTCTTATCAGTTATCTTACAGCCGGTGTTGAAGAAGTTAGAGCTTGGACAATTACAAAAGGCACAAAAGCACCACAGGCTGCCGGCAAAATCCACTCTGACTTTGAAAGAGGCTTTATCCGTGCAGAAATTATCGCTTATGATGACCTTATGGCTTGCGGAAGTATGTCAGCTGCAAAAGAAAAAGGTCTTGTTCGCAGTGAAGGTAAAGAATATGTTATGAAAGACGGAGATGTAACACTTTTCCGTTTCAATGTATAGTTTTTAAGTTAAAATACAGAGAGATAGTTTTATACTATCTCTCTTTTTATTTTTGCTATATTC